>JAEYUO010000035.1 GCA_023432465.1 Planctomycetota bacterium
GTGCGGCCCCCACCTGTGCGTCGGCCCGCGCTGGCGGGCCCGCGCCGCGGGCCGCGGCGAGGGTCGCTGCGCGGGATCAAACGCTGCCTTCGCGGCCTCGCCCGTGACGATCGCAAACTCCAGCACCGCCGGGCCGTCGAAGTTCTGGCCCATCGCCTCGGCTTCCAGCGCGAACTCCCCCTCCAGTTCATCGGGCAGCGTGAGCGCGAGCGTCGTGTTCGATGCCATCCCCGCGCTGATTCGGTCCTCCGGCTGCTTCTCCGTGCTGCGGAGCGTTCGGGTGTTCTCGCTCCACGCCGGATCGTGAACCGTGAACCGGTGGTACGCGTTCACTCCGCGTCCAACACCCGCAGCCTCCGAATCCTGCCAACGCAGCCGCTGCTCCGGCGTGCGAGCGGTCATGCCCGACTCACTCACCGCGGCCAGCGAAACGAAGTTGGTCCCCGCGCGCAGTTGATCCGGTCGCAGGCGGAACCGCGGCGAGTACGAGTACTGGCTGGCGACCTCGCGACCGTCTATCAGCAGCACAACGCGAGGAGCCGCCGCACCCGTCCCGCCCCGGTCCGCCGCCCCCCCCGCACGCTGCCAGACTGCGCCGCGAATCTCGATCTCGCCCGGCACCGAGCGTCCATCGAGCACCTCGGAGAATGCGATCCGCAGCGGGCCCTCTCCGCTCGCGTTCATCGCCGCGACCGATGCGGGCCATGCACCGCTGCTATCGGCTGCTGACTCACCCCCACCCATCATCGACGCCATGGCGTCGTCGCCACCGCTCATTGCTCCGGAAGCCATCCCGCCAGCGCTCGCCGACATCGCCTGCATCGACATCATGCCCCCGCCCGCAGTCGTCCCCGCGTCCCCCTTCGCATCCGCGACTCGCAGAAGCTCCCACCGGTCCAGCCGCAGGTTGCGATCCGATCCGCCTCCGGCGTAGAAGTCGTTCATGAAGTGCAGGCGGACGATCTGCTTCCCCGCTTCCAATCGGAACGGCACACCCAGCGACAGCCGGTGCCACCCCTGCGAGAGCACGGGTCCGCTGGTCACGGGCGTGGTGTCCATGCCGCTCGCGGGGTTGATGATGATGCCCACGCTCGGCAGCGTGCCCATCGCCATGTCCGCCGCGGCGACGATGGCAAGCTGATACCACCCCGCGCTCTCAACCTCCACCGGGAAGCCGAACCGCGGGAACGTGCCCGCGTTCCCGAAGTACCGTCCACCCGATGCGCGGGCATCGCGCTGCACCGCGTTGCGGCTGGGCTGCTGGCGGCGCTCGTACGGGTTGGGCTCATCGACCCCGTAGTCGTCTTCGCACTCGCCCGCGGCCAGCATGCTGCTCTCGGCACGAAGCACGCGCACCACCGTGGGCAGGCTCTTGTGTTCGGTCCCGTCGGCCTCGACGGTCCTTGCGATCAGCCGCACCGGCCCCTCGGGCAGCTCCGCCGCATCAAACTCAAAGCACGCGTGCACAAGCGGGCCATCATCGGGGCTCGTCATGCGCACCGGCCGCAGCGGCTCCATGCCCTGCACGAGCAGCCATGCGCCCTGCTCCGGGTGCGCTGCTGCCGCGGCTTGGCCCTGTGGGGCAATGTCCCAGTACGACACGCCGACCGACACCTTCCCCCAGATCGCCGCGCCATTGGATGGACCCTCGATCGTCGGGCGGTCAAACGCTTCCAAGACGACCGATGGCCTCGTAGCGACGGCGACGTCAAGGCTGGCTTGTGCGATCCGGATCGTCGTCTTCCCCTCCACGACAGGACGCACGACGATGTACCCGGTAGTCTGGCCGGCGAGCACGCGCGCCGGCGTGACGATCTTGAGCACGGTCTCATCGCTGCTGGTCGTCTCAAAGTCCCGCGGCTCCGAAGACACGCCCTCAACGTGCACCGGGATGATCCGATCGCGGCCGAGCGTGAGAGTCTGCTCGGGCACCACAAATCGGACCTCTTCCCGGCGGTCGGCTGTCTCACTCCGCCCAAGCGCCGACCCTGACCAGCACGCAAGCACCGCCGCCAGCACCACACCTACGCCCAGTCTCTTGTTGCTCATCTTCGGCCCCGATCTGAATGGTGCGACGTTGATGCCTGAGTGAGGCCGGAGGGTGTCCCGTGCCGGGCGGCCGTGAATCCTTGTACACCCGCATTCTCTTACAGGTTACTCGACAGCCGGCCGCCTGCCACCTCTCGCGAGCAGTGAGCGGCGTGGCTTTTAGGGGATGCCACCGTGCGGCGGCGGGTTCCCCCGTCTCCGACGCATGCTCGCCCGTACACTTCGGCCATGTCGAGCGCGTTCTGGGATCAGCGGTACTCAAATGCCGACCTTGCCTATGGCGAAGCGCCGAATGAGTTCCTCGTCAACATGGCGGACAGGCTTCCAAAAGGCGGGGATGCGCTGGACATTGGTGCAGGGGAGGGCCGCAACGCGCTCTATCTTGCCTCGCGCGGGCTGAACGTCCTCGCGGTCGATCAGAGCGAGGTCGGCATGCGAAAGGCGCTGCTCCGCGCCCGGGACCGTGGCCTGAATCTGCATGCTCGGGCAGTGGACCTTCGCGACTTCGAAGCTGAACCTGGATCGCTCGACGTTGTCAGTTCCATCTTCGTCCACTTGCCGTCCGCCCTCCGCGCGGCCGTCCACAGACGCATCGCCGCGTGGCTGAAGCCGGGCGGGCTCTTCCTGCTCGAGGCCTATGCCCCGGATCAACTTCAGCGCAGCACGGGCGGACCGAAGGACCCGGACATGCTTGCGTCGCTTGAGACGATCGTTGACGAACTCACCGCCGAGGGGAGGCTGGCCGTCGAGCATCAAGCCGCGCTCGTGCGAAACGTCTCCGAGGGGCAGTTCCACACCGGCGAGGCATCCGTGGTACAGGTGTTGGCGCGCAAGAAATAGGCGACGCACGGCGCAGCACCCGCCGAGTCCGTCCTGTTCACGACTTCCGATCCAGCAGCCGATAGCTCACAGCCTCGGCGATGTGTCCCGGCCCGATCGTCTCCGCTCCCTCGATATCCGCGATCGTCCGCGACACCCGCCGGATCTTGTCATACGCGCGGGCCGAGAGCCCCAGCTCCGTCATCGCCTGCCCGAGCATCGCCTGCGCATCCTCGCTCATCCGTGCCAGCTTGTCGAGCTGTCGGCCGCTCAGCCGCGAGTTCTGGGTCGAGGTTCCCTGCCGCGCGTTCTGCCGCTCCCGCGCTGCCAGCACCTGCTCGCGCATCTGCTTGCTGCTCGTGCCGATCGGCGCGGAAGAGAGCTGCTTCCACGGAACCGCAGGCGCTTCGACATGCAGATCGATGCGATCGATCAGCGGGCCAGAGAGCTTCGCGAGGTACCGGTCCATCGCGCGCTTGCCGAACTCATCCCGCGGGATGTCCCCCTTGGGCGTCGGGTTCATCGCCGCGACGAGCATGAAGCTCGCCGGGAACCGCACCGCCGAGTGCGCCCGCGCGATCGTGACCACATGATCTTCAAGCGGTTGCCGCATCGTCTCCAGCACATCGCGGTCAAACTCCGGCAGCTCATCGAGGAACAGCACGCCCCGGTGCGCCAGCGAGATCTCCCCCGGCCGCGGCACCATCCCGCCGCCGACAATCGCCGGCGCGGAGGAGGTGTGGTGCGGCGAGCGCACCGGCCGCGTCGTCACGAGCCCCTGCCCCGGCGGCATCTGCCCCGCGGCCGAGTAAATCCGCGTGATCTCGATCGCCTCTTCCGGCGTCAGCGGAGGCAAAACCCCCGGCAGCGCGCGGGCCATCATCGTCTTCCCGGTGCCGGCCGGCCCCAGCATGATCAGGTTGTGCGACCCCGCCGCGGCGATCACGATCGCTCGCTTCACCGCCTCCTGCCCGCGGACGTCAACAAAGTCCACCGGAGCTTCGGCCGTCAGCAGCATCGCCTCGACATCCACCGGCGCGTGCGACGAAGCAGGCAACGCCCCAGTCAACATCCCCACGACTTCCGCGAGCGTCGAGACCCCGACCGCCTCAACGCCCGGCACGACCGCCGCCTCCGGCGCATTCTCCCGCGGCACCACAACCCCGCGCATCCCGCGCGACTTCGCCAGTGCGGCCATCGCAATCACGCCGCGAACCGGACGCAGTCGTCCGTCAAGTGCAAGCTCGCCCGCGAACAGAAACTGCCTCGGATCGATCGGTCCGCTCGGCGCGGCATCATCGTCCGCCGCCCCGTCTTCTCCCAGCCCCAGCAGGTCGCCCGCATCCGAAGGTCCGCCCGAACCGCCTCGCTTCGCTCCCCCCACGCCCCCCGTGCCTGCACGCGAAGGCGCGATCCGCCGACCAAGCGCAACCTGCACGCGGTGCGATGGCGCCTCCCCCGGATCGATCACGCCATCGGCGATGAGCATCCCGACCGCGATCGGCAGGTCGTACATCGGCCCCTCCTTGCGGAGATGCGCCGGGGCGAGGTTTACAACCACTTTGCCCTGCGGAAACTTGAACCCCGAGTTACCCAGCGCGGAGCGCACCCGCTCGACCGACTCCTTCACCGCGGTGTCGGGAAGTCCCACGACGGTCGGCCGCGGCTGGTCGGAATCGGGCTTCACCGCGCCCAGATCGACATCGACCTCGACCTCGCAGGCGACGGCATCGATCCCTTGCAGGAGATAGGACTGGACGCGGGCAAGCATGCGGGCCAGTATACCGAACTTCTTACAATCTTCGAGGGGGTACTTCGACTTCCCGCCAGCTCCTTTGATTCGGGTGGGGCAGGCGTCTCGCCTGCCATGCGGAGCGAAGACCTTGCTTGACTGGTCAGTCCGGGAGAGTGGGACAGGAACTCTGATATGAACGACCCCATTCACGACCTCGCCGCCGCCACTCGCGATCTTGCCGCAGCGAGCGCGGCTCTGGCCGATCCTTTCGCACGTGCCCGGCTTCTCGACGCCATCGCCGCCGGGCTCGAAGTCGCCCGAGCCGAAATCATCAAGACCACCGCCGACGAGACCGCCCTCACCCCCGATGAACTTGAACCCGAGTTCGACCGCATGACCGGCACCCTCCGGATGTTCGCCGCGCTCGTGCGCGAGGGCTCGTGGATCCGAGCGGCGATCGACACCCCGGCGGCCGCGGGGACGATCGGTCCCAATCACGACGTCCGCAAGATCCTGGTTCCGCTCGGCGCGGTGGGGGTGTTCGGTGCGAGCAACTTCCCACTCGCGTACGGCGTCTGCGGCGGAGACACCGCCAGCGCCCTCGCGGCAGGGTGTCAAGTGATTGTCAAAGAGCATCCCGCCCACCCCAAGACCGGTCGTCTGATCTACCGCACCGCCCAAGCCGCGCTCAGATCGATCGATGTGCAATGCAATGTTCTCGCCTACGAACCGAACCTCGATCCGAAGGACTTCGCTCCGGCTGAAGCGCTGATCAAGAATGATCGCATCCGCGCGATCGGCTTCACCGGCTCCACTGCCGCCGGCCGCGCGATCATGAGGCTGGCGTTCGATCGGCCGAATCCCATTCCCGTGTTCGCCGAGATGGGGAGCTCAAACCCGATCTTCATTTCGGCACAAGCTGTCAGGTCGCGACCGGTTGAAACTGCCGAAGCAATCGCGAACTCGATCCTGCAACGACACGGCCAGCAGTGCACGTGTCCCGGCTTGATTGTCTGCGAGGGCGGCAAGGAAGCAACAGCCCATCTCGTTGATCATCTCGCTGCGCGTATCGCCGCCGCGCCAGCCCGCCGAATGCTCGCCCCGTGGATCCACGAGAATTACATCCGCAGATGTCGAGAAGTCGAGTCCTGCCCGGATGTACAGGTGATCGCCCGCGGCCAATCCACCGACACGGCAGAGTTGGCCTCGGCGATTCTCTTTCAGACATCCTTCACGCGGCTGTCGCAATCGCCTCTGCTCAAAGAGGAGATCTTCGGACCTGCCGCGATCGTCTGCCGGATTGACGAGTCACTCTGGAGTGACCTTGAACTACCGCGCAGCCTCGCGGCTTCGCTTTGGTTTGATCCCGACTTCGTCGCAGAAGGGCGTCGCCTCGATGTCGAAAGCGCGGCGTGGAGTACGACCAACTTCCTGATCCCCGACGCCGTGGCCGGCCGCCTCACGTTCAACTCCGTCCCCACTGGCGTCCGTGTCTGCACCTCCATGGTCCACGGCGGCCCCTTCCCCGCGACCAACCGTCCCGACACCACCGCCGTCGGCCCCCTCGCCATCGAGCGATGGTGCCGGCCCCTCTGCTTCCAGAACTGCCCCGATGCCCTCCTTCCGCCAGAACTCCAGAACGCCAACCCGCTGGGGATCTGGCGGACCGTCAACGGTCAACCGACGCGCAACCCGATCCAGCGGGAGCAATGATCGAGTTTCTACTCGGCCGTCGCGCGCAAGTGCATGCCATGAAAGAAGTTAGATGGTTCGGCGTGCCGTGAACCGCTCGCGGACCTTTCCCAAGCCCAAGCCGCGCAACTTCTGACCCCACAAGGGGGGTCGCGGCCGATATCCCCTTCGTGATTACCGAAGGCTCCACATCCGTTCGTTTGTCCCCGCGCGCACGTCTTGCCGGAACAGGAGGCAGTGGGGGGGCCGAGCCGCGGCTCGCCGCCGCCCCGGGCCGCGCCAGGGCCTCGCGCAAGAAGGCCGCGTCAGAGCCCGTCGAGCCCGCACCCGCGACCGGCGCATTCCGCATTCGACAGATCGTCTGGGTCGCCGGCGCCATCTTCTGGACGCTCCTGGTGCTCGCCCTTGCCAGCTTCAGCGCGGCCGATGCCCCCTCCGCCGCGATCGCCCCCCACAACAATCCGCCCGCCAACTGGATCGGGAAGTTCGGCGCAATCGCCGCCCACTACAGCTATCAGATGTTCGGGATCGGCGCATGGGTCATGGTCATCCTCGCCGGTGTGCTGCTGGGCATCACCGCGACCGGCCGCCGCGTCGGGCACGTCCCCGTCCGGTTTATCGGCGCACTGCTCATGGCCGCTTCGGTCGCGGGCCTGCAGACGATCGCGCTCCCCAACTCGGGACCGGTCTCCGGCCTTTCGGGCGGGCTGATCGGCACCGTCGGCGTGGCTCGACTGGTCGAGAGCTTCAACGTCATCGGCGCACTCGTCTGCCTGCTGGCGGCGTTCAGCATCGGCGCGGTGGTCGCGCTGGATGTCTGGGCGATCCTCGCCGCAATGTGGACCGGCAAGTTCATCGTCGCGGCGGGCCGCACGAGCGGGCGTGTCGCCGTCGCAGCGGCCCAGGCCGCCCGTCACCGCCGCCAGGCCGCCGCGATCGCGCGTGCCCGTGAGAACGACATCGACGACGACCAGCCGCTCGCCGTCGCCAGCCCGAGCAAGCGCCGGGCACGCAAGGCCGAGAAAGAGGCCATCGACGAAGAGGTCGGCGGGTTCGGTGCAACCGAGAGCTTCGACCACAACGGCGCATCCATGCCCGCTGCCCGCGTTCTGGCCGCGGACGATGATGAGGATGATGCCGACTCCGAGGCGGTCGATGCCGCTGCGGACGGCGATGCGGAAGAAGATGCGGACGAAGCCCCGGGTGCGCCGCAGGTCTTCGATCCCGAGGCCCTGCGCGCCAAGATCGCCAAGCTCCCGGTCCGCTTCGCGACGCTCACCAAGCGCTCGGCGACCGAGGACGACCTCCGCGACATCCAGAACACCAGCGACATGGAGGGGTACAAGTTCCCGGGTGTGGACCTGCTCCTTGAGCCCGAGGGCAACTACACCCAGACGATGGACGTCTTCGTCCGCGATCAGGCCGGCGCGCTGGAGAAGGCCATCCGCGAGTACGGCATCGAGGGCGAAGTGGTCGGCGTCGAATCCGGTCCCGTCATCACGCTCTTTGAGCTTCGTCTCGCCCCCGGCACCAAGGTCGCGCAGCTCCAGGCGATCGCCAGCGACGTCGCCCGCTCCCTCAAGGCCGTGAACATCCGCATCGTCGCCAACATGGCCGGGCGCGACACCGTCGGCGTCGAAGTTCCTAACGCCCACAAGGAGAAGGTCCGGCTCAAGGAGCTCATGACCAAGAGCGAGCTCTACGGCTCCATGCGCCTGCCGATGTTCCTGGGCAAGGATGCCTCCGGCGATCCGCTCATCGCCGACCTGGCCAGCATGCCCCACCTGCTCATCGCCGGCACCACCGGCTCGGGCAAGAGCGTGTGCATGAACACGGTCATCATGTCCTTCCTCTATACCAAAAAGCCAAACGAGCTCAAGCTCGTCCTCGTCGACCCCAAGATGGTCGAGCTCTCTCAGTTCAAGGACATCCCGCACCTCATGTGCCCCGTCGTCACCGAGATGGGCAAGGCCGCGGCGATCCTCGAGTGGGCCGTCACCAAGATGGACGAGCGCTACGAACTGCTCGCCGAGGCCGGATGCCGCGACATCGCCGCGTACAACGAGCTTGAGTGGGACGAACTCAAGGAGCGTCTGCACATCGAGACGCCCGAAGAGGAAGCCCGCATCCCGCGCAAGCTCCCCTACATGGTCTTCGTCATCGACGAACTCGCCGACCTCATGATGACCAACAAGGAGGTCGAGCAGTCGATCGTCCGCATCGCCCAGAAGGCCCGCGCCGTCGGCATCCACCTCATTCTCGCGACCCAGCGTCCGCAGGCCAACGTCGTCACCGGGCTCATCAAGTCCAACATGCCCGCCCGCATCAGCTTCAAGGTTGCCAGCGGCATGGACTCGCGCATCGTCCTCGACCAGAAGGGCGGCGAGCTTCTCCTTGGCCAGGGCGACATGCTCTACCTCTCGCCGCGAAGCTCCAAGCTCACCCGCGCGCAGGGCACGCTCGTCGATGACAAGGAAATCCGCCGCGTCGCCAAGTTCATGCGCGAGGTCGCCTCGCCCACCTTCGAGCGGCAGCTCATGCAACTCCGCCCCGGCGCGGGCGCAAACGGCCCCTCCGAGGAAGAAGCACGCGACGGCCTCCTCGCCGCCCAGCAGGACCCCCTCTTCGACAAGGCGGTCGAGATCGTCATCGAGTCCAAGCGCGGCAGCGTCTCGATGCTCCAGCGCCGTCTGGCGATCGGCTACACCCGCTCCAGCCGCCTCGTCGAGGCCATGTGGCAGGCGGGCATCGTCGGCGAGCACAAGGGCACCGTTGACCGCGATGTCCTGATCTCCCAGGACGAATGGCAGGCGATGAAGGCCCAGGCGGCCGCCGATGCCGCCGCGACCGGTGGCGAAGTCGTCGATCCCAATATCGGGGAGAAGCTTCGCTCAGCCCAGGCCGCCGCCAACGTCGAGGGAATCAACGACGCGATGACCGAGGATGAGGACGACTTCGACGACGAGCCGGATGCCGACCCCCCATTTGATGTGCAGACACGGACGAATCGTCCCCGAACTTCGCACGGCGTTTGATGATCCCTTGAATCAGCGTGTGTAACCCGCCGACTGCGGGAGGCGTAATCTCATCGGCCTTGATGCCGGGAGAGTGTTGGGCGCACCGCGCGCTCCGCGACCTCAGAAAGTACCGTCATCCCCCACAAATCGGGGCGGCTTTTTCCCAGCAGTACCCAAGCCTGAACTCCAGGAAAGGAATCCCGAGTATGAACCGTCTCCGTGGAATGATTGTCTGTGCCGGCGTCTCGCTCAGCCTGCTCTCGGGCATGGCCATGGCCGTGCCGCCCGTGTTTGAGAAGACCCCAAAGGACGCGATGTTCGTCATCGCGGTTCCCAGCACCCAGAAGTTCGAAAAGAGCCTGCAGTCGCTGACCACGGCCGCGGAGATCCCTTTCCCCCTGCCGGGTATCGAGGACCTGCTCGCGATGGGCGGCATCGCCGAGGGGCTCGACATGGCCAGCTCGGTGGCGATCGTGATCATGCCCCCCGCGCCCGGCGCCGATGCGGCGGAACTTGAGGACATGCAGGGTCGCTCGATCATCATGCTCCCGGTGAAGGATTACGCCGCGTTCCTTCAGAACTTCAACGCCAAGCCGGGCCAAGCCGGCGGCATCGATTCCGTCAACGTGAACGGCAACGACGCCTTCGTCCGCAACCTCGGCGATGGCTACGCGATCATGGCTTCCAAGGAGGCGATGGTCTCAGGCTTCAAGCCCGGCAACCCCACCGTGAAGGCCGACATGGGCAAGCTCGGCGAGCGGATCTCCGACACCGCCGAAGTGGTGATCCTGGTCAACATGGAGGTCGCCCGGCCGTTCCTGGAGCAGAGCGCCAAGGCTGCTCAGGACCGCATGGCGGACCAGATGGCGATGATGGGCATGGAGGGCGGCAACGGCGGCGACAGCCCGCTCATGGACTGGGTCTCCAAGTCCATCGTCTCCGATGCCAAGACGGTCGTCGCAGGCCTGAAGGCCGGCGGCCTCGGGGCTTCGCTGGAGATGTCCGCGAACTTCAAGGAAGGCTCGCCGATGTCGGCCGCATTCCAGGCCGCGGGCAACGCCGGCACGCTGCTCTCCAAGCTTCCCAACACGCAGTACCTGCTCGCCGGCGCGATCGACACCAGCTCGCCCGGCGTGAAGAAGATGCTCCGCGACCTTGCGGCCAAGACCAAGGAGTCCGCTCCGGCCGATGCGCCCCAGATGTTCACCGGTGCGATGGCGGATGCGGACGGCCAGTCCGTCGTGGTCGGGATGAACCCGACCATGCTCATGGGCGGCGGAGTGCTGACCAACACCGTCAACTTCACCAGCACCCGCGATCCCGCCAAGACCGTCGCGGGCGTCAAGTCCGAGATGGAGAGCCTCAACGGCAAGTCCTTCCAGGGCATGAGCTACGAAGCATCCTTCAAGGATGGCGCGGCGAAGGTCGGCGAGAAGTCGGTTGATGTGTGGCAGGTCAAAATGCAGTCCGATGCCGGGGACGGCACCAGCGTTCAGGCGGCGTCGATGATCTTCGGGCCCCAAGGCGGTCCCGGCGGCTACCTCGCCGCGGTCGATGGCGGCGTCCTCCGCACCTTCGCCAAGAACTCGGCCCTGATGTCCGCGGCGTTCAAGTCCGCGGCCGGTGGAGACAGCCTCGCCTCCGACACCCTGATCAAGCAGGTCGGCGGGCAGCTTCCCTCGGGCCGCATCGCCGAGGCGTACATCGGCTCCCGAAACATCGTTGACATGCTGGTCCCGATGGCCGCGATGCTCGGCGTTCAAGTTGACCCCGATGCGATCCCGGCGCAGCTCCCCCCAATCGGGTTGGCGATCGCCGGCGAAGGCGGGTCGGCCCACCTGTCCATCTTCCTGCCTGCCCCGGTCCTCAAGACCGTCTGGGTGGTCGGAGACGGCCTGCTCCCGCAGCTTGGCGGGATGGGCGGCTTTGGCGATATGGGCGATGAGCCTGCCGACGACGATGCCACTGGACAGCCCCGATTCTGACGCTATACTGAGTCTCGATCAACTAGCCCCCCCCCCCGAGGGCTCGCTGGCAACGTGCCGCGGGCCCTCTTTATTTTTGCAACGTGGATTTCGCCACTCCGCCATGCCTCCCCGCATTTGGCAACTCGGTCACGGCAAGTCGATCACGCTGGATCGCCCTGTCCTGATCGCGATTCTCAATCTCACTCCCGACAGTTTTTCAGACGGGGGCGAGCTTCCTACGGCGGAGGCCGCGGCGATCGCGGCTGACATGGCCGTTCGCAATGGCGCGGACATGCTCGACATCGGCGGCGAATCCACTCGACCCGGCGCTGTGCGTGTTCCCGCCGAGGAGCAGATCCGCCGGGTTGTGCCGGCGATTCGTGCGATCCGCGCGCAGAACTCGGACATCCCGATCAGCGTGGATACGACTCTCGCGCCGGTTGCCGCCGCCGCGATCGACGTGGGCGCCGATGCGGTGAACGACGTTTCAGCGGGCCTGGAAGATGATTCGATGCTGAAGCTGGTCGCGGCTCGGCGCTGCGGGTTGATCCTCATGCACCGCCTCCGAACGCCCGACCGGGACCGCTTCTCAGATCAGTATCAGACGCCCCCGGAGTACCCCGGCCCGGGCGGCGTAGCCGGCGCGGTGATGGAGTTTCTTGACCGTCGAGCCCGAGCCGCGATCGATGCCGGGGTCAGATCGGAATGCATCGTGCTGGACCCGGGGCTCGGCTTCGGCAAGACGGTCGAACAGAACCTCGAACTCATTCGGTCGACTCCGCGGCTGACGGCGCTCGGGTATCCGATTCTCAGCGCCCTGAGCCGGAAGAGCTTCACCGCCCGGGCGGCCGGGCTTGGCCCGGACACGGACCCTCGCGAGCGGGTCGCAGCGTCGGTCGGCCTCTCGGTCGCACACCTCTGCGCTGGAGCGAATCTCTTCCGGGTTCATGATTTGCGGGAGCATCGCGATGCGATGAACGCAGCGTGGTCGGCCATCAAGTCTTCCTCACAAAGCCCTATCGGACCTTGGTGATTTCTGCGCCTGCCTGCGGCCGGCGGGCATCGGAGGCGTAGAATCACCCCTGACTCTTCTTGGCCAAGGTGGCCCCGAAGATTCTCCCCGGGCGTGTGCGGCGTGCCGCGGCCGATCCCGAGCAAACGGGCGGTGGGGTTCCCCGGGGCATGGTTCACACTCAAGGAAACGAAACGAATGGCAAGCGCGAACGTCGTGGAGTTCACCGACGGCAACTTCCAGAACGAAGTCCTCGCCTCCGACCAGCCCGTCCTCGTCGACTTCTGGGCGGAGTGGTGCATGCCCTGCAAGATGCTGACGCCCACGATCGAGGCGATCGCCGATGAGTTCAAGGGCAAGGTCAAAGTCGGCAAGGTCGATACCGATGCCAACCGCGAGACGGCCGTGAAGTACGCCATCTCGGCGATCCCGACGGTCATCATCTTCAAGAACGGTCAGGTTGCCAAGAAGTTCGTGGGGCTGCAGAGCAAGAACGACTTTGTTGCGGCCCTCGACGCGCTGTCCACCTGAGCCCCGGGACGCGGCCATCGCGTCCGATTGTTTGTGAGAACCCATCATGGCGGGCAAGAACGGCATCGGCGGGGAGTCCCGCGGCGGCAACACGAAGAAGACCACCCTCCGGACCGGCACCGGCGATCGGCGCATCCGCTGCGGTGTCGTCGGCGTTGGTCGCATGGGCCGGCACCACGCCCGCGTGTATCACCAGCTTCCCGATACCGAGCTTGTCGGCATCGTGGATGCCAACCTTGATCGCGCCGGCGATGTCGCCGACCAGTGGGGCTGCCGAGCGTTCTCATCGGTCGAGAAGCTCATCTCCGCCGGGGTCGATGCCGTCAGCGTCGCCGTTCCCACAACCCATCATCGCCGCGTCGCGGAGGAACTCCTCGCCGCCGGTGTCGCCTGCCTGATCGAGAAACCCCTCGCCGGGAGCGTCGAGGATGCCGGCGCCATCAAGGATGCCGCCGATCGCTCATCGGGCGTGCTGATGGTCGGCCACATCGAGCGGTTCAACCCGATCATGCGTGCCCTGCAGAAGGAACGCATCAACGGGCTGCCGATCGTGCCGCGATTCATGGAAGTGCATCGTGTCAGCCCGATGACGTTCCGCTCGGTCGATGTCGGAGTGGTCATGGACATGATGATCCATGACCTGGATGTCGTCCTGATGCTCATGGGCGGGCACGAGCCCGTGGAGATCTATGCGTCCGGCGTCCCGGTCATCACCGAGCACGAGGACATCTGCAACGCCCGGCTCGTGTTCGATCTGCCCCCCGGCCCCGACGGCCGCGGCGGCGGAAAGAGCGTCGCCAACGTCACGGCGTCGCGTCTGGCTTTGAAGACCGAGCGCATCACCCGCATCACCGGCGAGAACGCGTACATCAAGATCGACTATGCCGCGAAGAAGGGCACGATCATCCGGCGCATCGCCAACGAGCTGCAGATGGACGAGTGCCGCGACCAGCTCCGCCGCGGCATCGACCTGACGGACCTGAAGTGGCAGGAGCTGGTGAACATCGAGAACCTGGTGATCGACGATGCCGAGCCGATCGTCGCGGAGATCCGCGCGTTCCTGGATGCCGTCAAGGACGGCGCCCAGCCGGAGATCGACGCGACGGCCGGGTTCGTGAACGTGCGGACGGCTCAGCGCATCGTTGAGGCGACCCGCGCCGACTGGCCGACCTGGAAGACCAAGCCGCAGGTGACGACACAGGTGACGACGCGGCCTGTTTCTCCGGCGGGCGTCGCTTCCAAGTCGTAACGGGCCCGCTTTGGGCCATCACGCCGGCCGCGAGAAGCCGAGCCCCTCGCCGGCGGCGGTCCGCACGGAGCACCCGCACGAAGCAGCCCGACCGTCAGGGACGGGGCTGTGCTCTGCCAGGCGCTTCCGATGGGACTTCGCCGCCACTTTGAGCGGTGATCCGCATGGCCTCGCGGGCCTCGCGCGGATCAATCACACCCGGCATACCAGTCCGACAAGAACGCGAAGATGTCCAGGACCTCGGTGGTGCCGGAGTTGTCGTAGTCGGCATCGCCGCGGAACCAGTTGGTGAGGAAGATGTAGATATCGTGGACGGTGAGCACGCCGGAGTTGTCGTAGTCTGCGCGGCAGGGGGGCGTGCTGTCGCTGCGGAGTTGGGCGATGACGACGCCCTCATCCTCTACCGTGCCATTGAACTTGACGGAGAAGGCCACGTTGCCGGCGTTGTTGAGTGCGCCGGAGGTGCCGAGTTTGAAAGACATGATTGTGGGTGTGGGGCCGGCTTCGGTCTGCAGCGGCTGTCCAACGATCGCCACGAGTTGAGCTCCGCCCTCAGGCGTGTAGCCGAGGATGGCGCGGTAACGGGAGTTCCAGGGATCCCCGATCCGCACGACATCCGCTTCAACAACGATCGCGCCGTGGTCGTTCACCTGGAAGTCGCGGCCGACGTTCATGAACTCATACAGGCTGTAGTCGCCGATTGCCATGCCCTGTCGCAATGCAAGGCTCACGCTGCCATCGCGTCCCGACCAGATACCGCGAGCATTGCTGCTGTTCACACCCGTACCCTGCAGTCGTGCAGCGAACGCGTACACGCCCGAGTGGGTGACGCGGAGCGAGTCCGCAAGGGTGCTGTTCATAAACGTCTGACCGGCGGAACACCCCGGCGCGGCACTGCCGCCGCGAGCAAGCACATGAAGCCCGGTGGAAGAAGAAGAGAGGATTGACTGATTGTTGCTGGTCGTGACACCGGAGCCCGCGAGCACACCGACAAACACGGCATCGGAGCTCGCTGGCCACACGGTCCGAGAGGTGTTGCTGGTACCGACTGAGGAGAATGTGATGCCGGTAAGACCCGCGATGGGATCGCCAGCGACGGCGATTGGCACCGTCTGCGCCCCGCGTCGGAACAAGCCGTGCCCGAGATACGCCCCGGTTGAGCGTGTGTAGCGAGTGGCGCTGAAGAGCACATCGCCGTTCGATGCCTGGACCGGGGCACGCGACCCATCATGGATTGCACCGATCACTGGACCGTTGGGGTCCGAAGTGAGCGGGCTCATGGATCGAACAAGGAGTTGCGGCTGGCCAATTCCGCTGTCGCGCCAGACGGCGGTCGCGTTGGAGAGCGTGTTTCCCCCTACGACCACGCTCTGGACATCGCCGCCGCTGAGCAGGCCCAGGTAGAGCATGCTGCCCTGGGATGAATCAAAGGACTGAAAGCTCGAAAGGATGGCCCCGGATGTACCGGGGGCGACGGCGCCCTGCTCGATGCGGAGCGGATTGGAGCTTGAAGGCATCCACACGCCGGAGGTTTGCGAGACGCAGTTGTTTCGGCACACTTCGGCTGGAAGTGCGACGGCAGCAGGGCCCTGGCCGTGACTCACGATGAGCGGAGAGAGGGCCTGATAGGTTCCGACCGGAGTGGTTCCGGGAGCAGCTTCCCCCATTCGGGCGATGCGTTCGGCGCCTGTGGCGGAAACTCGCCATACCCCAAGATCGTTGACACCACCGAGTACGCCAGTGCCGGTCAGGTTCGCACGCAGAAACACCTCGTCGTCCTGAGAGAGGTGGGCACTCTGGGCATCCCAAAAATACGTGGCGCTTTCGCTTCCCGGCGCGGGATCTCCCTGGCGCATGATCTTCGACCTGCCCAGGGGGGTGTGCATCCAAAGCCCGTCATCGGTAGAGCTGTAGGTCCCCGGACCCTGAAGCGAGGCGTAGAACAGCACCACGCCGTTGTCGTTGATCAACGGAGGTGGCAGCTGGACTGTCGAGTTGTTCATCAGGAATCGACGCAGCTCTGAGGGACTGCCTGCGGAGGCGACCTGCCCCGTTCTCGCAATGATGGTCGCGTCGGCGAAGCAGGGGCTCGCCCATCCGACCATCCCGAGCACCGCGGCTCCGCAGATTCCGACGTTCAGGCAGGTACCAGACAACACATGGATCCCGCAGCTCATGATGCGACTCCCGCTGAATGACTTTGCGTCCAACAGCGAGATTCGACACCCTTAATAGGTGTGTTTAGAAGCAACCTATTTGTGGGACAGCAATCCGGTGTGAGTGGACGAGATGGGCAATCACGAGCGGTTGTATCGGATCTGCGGTCTCGAGCGGTGCCGGACCGAGAACAACCCAAAATGGGGAGCGGTGTCTCGCTTGAGCCGCGAAACAAGCGAGTTGCAGCCCATAGCGCGGTAGTCGGGCGTTCTCGAGAGGTGCGAGCACTTTGCTCAGCGATTGGGAAGTCGACTGCCCCATGTATGGGACAAGTCGAGACGTGGGTGCCCACAATGGGGCATTCATCGCTCCGGCGAGTGAGTGGTCTGCGCATGTTTATCCACAATCATGGTGGAAGGGCGAAGCAGGGAATCGGCACGAAACATACTCGACGGAAGCGCAATGTGCGAACGAATCGCGAAGAGCTTTTTCTTGAGATTCTGGCGCGAGTTCTGCAAATACCCCTGTTCGCGGGATTGTGCCGTCTGGCGATCGTGTGATAAACCATGTGCAGGGGAATCGGTTGTCCCCCTGTTTCGGCAGGAGTGCGTAACCATCCGAGGCGCGATGGCGCTTGCTCGGTGGGAAAGGTCGGTTATCCATGCTGTGTGTTCAGTCCATCCGTTCGGTGGTCGCCGCGTGCCTGTCGACATTGCTCCTCGGCGCGCCTTCGGCGATTGCGCAGCCGTGCCCTCCCCAACCGTTGCCGGCGGGAGAAGTCATCGCGGCGAATGCGACTGAACTGGCCGCGGCGGTCGCGGATCCGACGGTGACTCGCATTTACCTGCCGTGCGGGAACGACTACTCGTTGACAGCTCCGCAGATCGCAGGAAGCGGACTCCTGGTGACCCGAACGCTAGAGGTGATCGGGTGCGGATGCGGAGTTGGTGAGCGGCCCACGATCCGGGGTGTGTCTGATTACCCCGTCAACTGCGATGCGGCGATGAACGGCCCGATGCCGAGTTTCACCGATGAGTTTCGGCTGTTTCTCGTCACATCCGGTCGGCTGACCCTTGTCAACCTTCATCTGACGCGCGGCGCCGCCCTGATTCCGGGCACGGCGAACGGTGGCGTGGTCTGGGTGCAGAACAATGCCTCGCTGACCATGCGGAACTGCTTTGTCGAAGAGAATGTGGCCCTTAACGACGGCGGCGCGTTGTACATCGAGAGCGGCCCCAACGCTGCGGAGATCGAGAGTTGCACGTTTGAGCGCAATGCGGCGCTCAATCAGGGCGGCGCGATTCGTTCGCAGCAGTTGCTGAATCTGCTGGATACGGTGTTTGAGTGCAACATCGCGGGCCAGCCGAATGCCGCCGAGGGATCGCTGCTTGGCAGCGGCGGCGCCGTCTACGCGAGCGACGGAACCCGCATCCAGAAGCTCGCAGTCGGGGACGGTGGCCAGCGCCCGCTGTTTGAGAGGAATCGGGCGGGCAACGGCGGCGCGCTGTACCTGGTCGGCTCGGCAGGCAATCCGCCATCGCAGATCATCCTCGAGGCTGATTTTTTCCTGAACACCGCGAGCATTGATGGCGGAGCGATATTTGCGGAGAACGACCAGTCGATGTTTGTTGGACATTCCCGCTTCGGTGGGGAGCTGGTCGACTGCGACCACGACGGCGAGCTCCCCGCGAACGGATCGAACGGGAATCGTGCCGGTGTGGGTGGTGGCGCCTTTTACTGCAAGAGTTTCTCAAAGACTCCGCCCCAGTTTCTGGCGTGCATCTTTGATGGGAACTCCTCGGGCGGCGGTGGCGGCGCGGTCCAGCACTTCAGCGACACGCCCGGCTATTACGACCATTGCGATTTCATCCGGAACACGGCGGGCACCAACGGCGGGGCAGCGGATTGCCGAAACTCCAGTCGGCCTTCGTTCAACGATTGCCGATTCACTCTTAACACGGCAGGCGGCGCGGTCGGAGGCCGCGGCGGAGCCGTGAGCATGATCAATGGTCGAGCGGTCACGTTCAGCGATGCCGATTCCCGGTTCTACAACTGTGTATTCTCGCGGAACTCGGTCATCGGACCGGGCGCTGAGGGCGGTTCGGTTTACATTGACTCCGCTGGCCCCGCGTTCCTTCACTGCACGATCGCGTATGACGGATCCGGCCAAGCGGGTGTTTGGGCGAAAGCCCCGAGTCCGCTGAACGGGCTCACGCCACGTCCCCGGTTCTACAACTCCATCGTGTTCCGCGCGTGCCGCGGGGTGGCTGACTGCGAGAACTCACTCCCTCTTGCATTTGTCGAGCAGACGAACGTCCTGACCTATCTGGATGTCCAGCATTCAGACATCCGCATGCCGACTGACGCACTGGACGACTTCTTCGCCGGGCTGGCGGGGAACATCAACTGCGATCCGCTGCTGGAGTTGAGCGACCTCGCGAACTCGCCGGATGATGTGCACCTCATGGAGTGCTCCCCCTGCATCGACAGGGGCCAGTACGCGCTCACGCAGTCTGAGTTCTCGCCAATGGACTTGGGACGATTTGTGTTCTACCCGCGCCCGGGTGCGGGCGAACCGGCGGTCTCCGTGGGGCCGGAGGACTTTGACTTTGATGACCTCTGCTCGGACCTGACCGGGTATGTCGATCCACAGTTTGCGATTGAGTTCGGCGGAGTATTGCCGACACCAACGGACTTGATCGCCCCTCGTGTGACGACGCCGCGGCCGCTCGCGTGCGAAGTGGACATGGGTGCCGACGAGTTTGAACGGGAGCTTGATGACATCCTGTCGTTGTACTGCGATCCGATGGGAGATGGAGAGGATCTGGTCTTTGTGACCAGCGCGACCGCCTGCGACCCTCTCGGGCAGGGTGAGGCGGCGTGCGGGCCGTTCTGTGAAGGCGAGACGTTGTGTCTTTCGGGTGTCTTCGAGGGTCTTTGCCCAACGGGCGTGACCTATCAGTGGTACTTCCAGGATGCACCAACCAACGACCCGGCGATCTGCGGGCCGCTGGTGACAGCGTTTGAGCCGCTGGTCGATAACGGGCGCATTACCGGGTCGGCCACCGCGAACCTCTGTTTCTCGCAGTTTGTGCGATGCGACTCGGGGTGCTATCGGTTGCGCATCACGCGGCCGACGTGCATGGCCCCTGCGGATTTCCTGTGCTTCGAGGTCCCGCTCCGCGGAACGGCCTCGCCGGTGTTTGTCTGCGAGGATTTCATCGAAGTCGAGGTCTGCATCGAGGTGTATCAGGCTCCGGAGATCCTCGTTGATCCTCTCCCTGCTACGGTCTGCCTCGGCGGGACGCAGCAACTCTGCGCTCAGATTGAGGTGCCCCCGGGCTGCGAACCTCAGTGCATCTGGTACAAGGTCGTCGGCACGCCGGACGATGTCAATGCCCAAATGTTCCCGGTGGACGACATGCGTGTCTGTCCGCTGGATGTGCCGCTCGCCGGCATCACGTGCAGCGACAGTTCGCTTGGCGGCGGGATCTACAACTGCTGCCTGACGTTCGCGCCGGCGATGTATGACCACGCGGGCAGTTACTACGTGGTCGTCACGTGCGGCAGCCTTGAGTGCTCAGCACAGAGTGATCCGGCAGAACTCCGCGTGATTGATCCCCAGCCGCAGGTGAACGATGCCGCGGTGTGCGTTGGAGGGCAGCAGTGCCTTGAGCAGGTCGCCATTCTTCCCGAACTCACACCGGGGTCGACGTACAAGTATCAGTGGTATCGCCGTCCGGAAGCGGACTGCTTGGTGAATCCGTGTCCTCTGGGCGACTGTTCCGGCGGAATGCCGCTCTCAAACTCCGGCGGCTACTCTGGTGTTGACACCGCTACGCTGTGCATCAACCCGGCAGTCACCGGTCATCGCGGCTGCTACTACGTTGTTGTCAGCATCGACGGGCCTGATGTCGACGATTTGCCGGATGAGGGCAAGTGCTTCTCGGCCTCCAACTGCGCCTGCCTCACCGTCGTCGATCCGCAGCCGACGCTTGCCGACAGGACTGTGTGCCTCGGCGGCGTGCAAAACCTCACGCTGACTGCCCCGCTGCCCAATCTGCCGACAGGCTACTCCTACGCGTACCAGTGGTTCTTCACCGGCGAGGCGGACTGCCAGCCCGGCGGGTGCGGCGCAGCGCGTCCGTGCGCAACCGGCACCGCCGTGACGGATGTCACGCGGCCGTCGGGAACCGTCATCTCCGGAGCAACGACCGCCACGCTCACGTTGAGCAACATGCAGTTGCCCGAGCGCGGCTGCTACTACGTCCGTGTGCGCATCGACGGCCCGGAGGGCGATGCGATCGACCTTGGGAAGTGTGAGCGGTTCTCCAACTGCGCGTGCCTGACGGTCGTGAACCCGATGCCGGTCGTGCAGAACGCCGCGGTGTGCACGGGCGGACGCCAGTGCCTGGAAGTGTCGGCGTTGCCGACGTTGCCGGTCGGCTACTCCTACACCTATCAGTGGTATCGCGTACTCCCGGCGACCAACTGCCTGGCGACGCCCTGCCCCATGGGTGCGTGCTCTGGCGGCACCATGCTCACCAACAGCGGCGGATTCAGCGGTGTGACAACCGCCACGCTGTGCATCGATCCGGCGGACGTCTCGCACCAGGGGTGCTACTACGTCGAAGTCGGAATCGACAGCCCAGATGGTGGCTCGGCTCCGGACATCGCCAAGTGTTTGCGCATCTCGAACTGCGCGTGCCTGACGGTTGTGAATCCGCAGCCGTTGATTGAGGACCGTGGTGTCTGCCGCGGCGGAACGCAGACGCTGACCATCATCGGCACGCTGCCACAACTGCCCGGGGGCTATGTGTATGTGTATCAGTGGTTCCTGAAGCCCGGGAGCGGGAGCTGCCCGACGTCCGGCTGCACGAACTGCCCCACGGCCGCCGGCGGGGACACGCTGCTGACCAATGGTGCCCGGCCCTCGGGAACGATGATCGCCGGTGCGGACTCAGCGAGCCTGACGCTGTCGAACACGCAGCCCGCCGAGCAGGGCTGCTACTACGTCCGTGTCACCATCGACGGTCCGGAGAGCGCGGAGATTGATCTGGCGAAGTGTCTGCGATTCTCGAACTGCGCCTGTCTGACGGTTGCGGACCCGATGCCGATGGTGGCGAATCGCGCTGTGTGCCTTGACGGCATGCAGAGCTTCACGGTTTCGCCGCCGCTGCCTCCCGCGCCGATGGGCTACACGTATACCTACCGCTGGTTCTACCTCGACCAGAGCAACTGCCTGAGCACGCCGTGCCTGCCCGGCCAGCCGTGCACGGGTGGAATGATCGTGAACAACGGAGCACGTCCATCGGGAGCTACTGCATCCGGAGCGACTACAGCGACGTTGACCATCTCAAATGCTCAGCTTGCTGATGGCGGGTGCTACTACGTGCAGGTCGGACTGGACAGCAATGATCCGGATTCCAACCCGGATGCGGGCAAGTGCCTGGTCAACTCCAACTGCGCGTGCCTGACGGTCGTTGATCCGCAGCCCGTGGTTGAAGATGCCGTCGTGTGTGTCGGCGGCGATCAGATGCTCATGGTGAACAGCGGGTCCTTCCCGCCCTTGCCCGCGGGCTACAGCTATACCTTCCGTTGGTGGTTCCGCGGCAACACTGACTGTGCGAATGTTCCGTGCCCCATGGGCATGTGCTCGGGCGGCAGCGAGGTACCGAACGTGCCGCCTTACTCGGGCGTGACGACCAACACGCTTCAGATCATGAATGCGATGCAGACGCACCAAGGCTGCTACTACGTTGTCGTCGGCCTCGACGGCACGGATGCCGGCGATCTGCCGGATGCCGGGAAGTGCGCCAAGGCCTCCAACTGCGCCTGCCTGGATGTGATTGATCCGCCGGTGATCACCATGCATCCCGAAGATGCCGCGGTGTGCGAGGGCGATGACAATGCGCAGCGGCTGACGGTCATCGTGACGTACAACGGCGATCCGGATGACTTGTGCTATCAGTGGTACAAGCTGATCGGGCCTGGCCCGTGTCCGATGAATCCGACCGCGGCGAACGGTACGCCCGTGGCGAACGGCAACGGCATCAGCGGGGCGACCACCAACGAGCTGGTGTTCGATCCGGCGGTGGCCTCGCACGCGGGGTACTACTTCCTGTGCGTGCGTGTGTGCGAGTCCGAGGGTGATCCGGTGACGACGGCGAAGTGCCCGCCGGTGTACTCAAGCTGTGCCCGGCTGGATGTGCTGCCACCGATCGTGCCGTGTGTGCTCACGTGCGCCTCGGGCGAGCTCAACGCCGACGGGAAGTGCCTGTTCTGTGATCGGACACAGATTGCACTCTGCTGCAACGTGATGAACACAACGCAGCCTCTGTGCTACCAGTGGCAGTTCCAGGCGAACAACCCTGCCGATCCGAACAACCCGGACCCGGACCTTTGGATGGACATTCCGGGAGCCAATGGCCAATGCTTCGAGTTCGAGTTCAACGCCCCGAACATCGGGATGCCCTGCGGGCCGGGCTGCTACCGTGTGAAGATCAACTACGCGGTCCTGAGCGGGCCGAACTGCGAGAGCGACCCGGCGGAGAAGTGCGAGCCGGTGTACTCGGATCCGATCTGCATCGCCGAGACGACCGAGTGCTGTCCGCAGGAGTGCGAGTGCAAGGATAATCTGGATCCGAACCAGAACTTCTACTCCCTGTGGCGTACCGGGATGTGGGACGGTGTCAATGGCGAGTGGTCGTTTGACCGCTCGGCATCCGACGGCGTGGTGATCAAGGCCGCGGACGACTTCTTCCTCGACCAGTCCTCCATGCACCACATCCAGCGGTTCCTGGGCGAGATGTTGGTGAGGCGGCAGAACCTGCTGATCGAGGCGAAGGCCAAGCTGCAGTTCTATGCCGACTGCAACGGCGTCCCCGGCGAGTTGATCGCCGAGTTTGAGAGCGAGCCGTGCCCCGCGCTGCTGGGCACAACACCCGACGACTTCAATCACTTCCAGTTCTGGTTTGATCTTCGCGAGGAGTGCTTCTGGCTCCGCGGCGGGATCTACTGGGTCTCGCTGGTGGGTGTTGCGCCGCCGGACGACTCGCTGTACGAGGCGTTTTGGGTGACCGCCGGCCTGCCGAGCCAGACGCCCGAGCGTCCGGAGTGCGGGCAGGAGCCGATGGGCGCCTGCTGCATCGCGTCTGTCTGCACGATCGAGACGCGCGATGTGTGCGTGAACGCGGGCGGCACGTGGTTCCAGGGCGCATCGTGCACCGCCAGCATCTGCGGCGGATCGCCGAGCACGATTCTGGGCAAGCGGCCGCAGTTCATGGATGGGCTCAACGACTGGGCCGAGTATGACCCATGCTGCCACCCGTGCGATGACTTCGTGTTCTGCCTGAGCGGGACTACGTGCCCCATCATGTGGGACAATGGCAAGCCGTTCCTCGCCGGTGCGGATGACCTTGTCCCACCCGGTCCGCCGTATCAGGTCTTCGGCACGAGGTCGGAGAAGTCGACGTTGACGGTTCGGAACTCCCGCGCGGCGGATCAGTTTGTCGTCAAGACCTGCAATGAGGAAGAGGTGTGCTACCTTGAGGGGTACCTCTTCACCAACTGCATCGGCTTCGAGGTGCACCTGGAGATCTACGACAACGACTGCCGCGAGCCGCAGTTCGAGCTTCCCGCGGCCTCGCCGGTGTACTACAGCGCGATCGCGGACCCGGACAACGTGATCGATCTCGGGTACACGGGCCTCAGTGTGGGCACCACGCCTGTCCGTGCGTACAAGGTCGTGTTCTGCGCCTTCGACCCGGAGCTCACGCTGCTGCCCGGGCGGAACTACTGGGTGTCGCTCTCGGTGAGGGATTCGTTCTCGATCAATGAACGGGCATTCTTCGCTCACATCCGGCAGCCGTGCGATCCGTGCGATGAAGTCGTGTGGAAGATCGATCCGGGCATGGAGCTTGCGCCCGGTCGGCAGATCACCGAATGGCAGTCGGCAGGGTCGGACTTTGCGTTCATGATCGCGACCAAGAAGCAGCCGGGGACCCTGCCCATTGGTGGCGACCCCGCCGATGTGACCTGTGCGGTGGATCTGAACAGCAACAACGCCGTCGATGTGCAGGACATCTTCATCTTCCTGAGTGCCTGGTTTGCGGGTTGCCCCTGACTTGAAACCCGACCGGCTTTGAACAATCCCGGACCGCCGCGCATCAAAGTGTGCGGCGGTCCGTTTCGCTTTCGGGCGGAGAATCGCTTCGCCTTCAGGAAGCTGACCCGAACGCCAGTTCTGGCGATTCTGGGCCGGAGGTGGCCGCGGCGGCCGCGATTTTGTCTGTTCGGGCAAAGGCGGCTTGCGTTAGGGGGAGTTTGGGTGTAGTCTCGACAGATCTACGTGCGGGGTTACGGCATCGCTTTCGCTGCGTTTCATCCCCGTCCTGCTCCTCGCGAGTTCATTCAAGGAACCACAGAATGTTGACCTCTCCACGCCGAACGCTCGGCGCCCAGTTGGTTGCTGCCGGCGCGTTCGGGATGCTTGCGGCGTCCGCCGCGTTCGCCCAGCCCGCGAACAACACCTGCGCGAACGCGATCCCGATCGGCAACTCGACGGTCTCCGGCACGACGATCGGCTCGACGAACGATGGAACGGCCGGTTGTGGCAACTCGAACTCGAACGGCGATGTGTGGTACCGCTACACCGCGCCCGCAACGACCACCATCACCGTCACGACCTGCAACCCGGGCACGAACTACGACTCGGTGTTGTCCGTGCACTCCGCAGCCTGTCCGGCTTCAACGGCGACACAGATCGCCTGCAATGACGACGAGGCCTGTTCGCTCGCCGGTTTCCGCTCGACGTTGACGTTCAATGCGATCGCTGGGACCGAGTACCTGATCCGCGTGTCCGGTTACGCCTCCAACGTGGGGACATTTGAGATGAGTATTGGGCCCGGCGGCGGCGGGCAGCCCCCGGCGAACGATGCCTGCGCGAGCGCCACGGCGATCGGGAACGGGTCGTTCGCGGGCACGACGAACAACGCCGCGGCGGATGGGCAGTCTTCCTGCGTCGGTTCGGCCACGCCGGATGTGTACTACCTCTATACCGCGCCCGCGGCCGGCACTGTCCACGCGAGCACCTGCACCGCCGCGAACTACGACACGGTGATCTCCGTTCACTCGGCCTGCCCGGCCACCACCGCCAACCAGATTGCCTGCAACGACAACTCCTGCAACGTGCGGTCGCAGGTCTCCTTCGAAGCTGCCGCCGGGCAGCAGTATGTGATCCGTGTCGCGGGCGCGACGGCATCGGGCACGTTCACGCTCACGATGGGCGAGCCTCCCGCGCCGGCGGGCGGGCCCGATGTCACCTATCAGCACGTGAACGGCTTCTCGAACTCGGGCGCAGTCGGCGGGATCCGCGCGTATGCGCTCGGTTCGGACACGTGCAACATCGGCGATGAGAATCTTCTCTGGACCAACGCGGGTACTCCCGCGCTCGCCATGAACGCCTACCGCCTCCACAACGGACGGCTGGTTCAGATTGGCCTGGGGTTCGCCAAGACCGCTTGCTGCGCCGGCGCCACCAGCGGTTGCGGCAGTTGTAACGGCGCCGGAGGCGCTGTGCTCGGTGCCGGATGCAAGGATGTCTACGGCGCAGGCTACAACGCCAACCAGCCGCACCTTGCCCCGCGGTCAGCGATCAACGGGTTCTCGGCGATCATCAGCCCGTACCCGCAGACATCCGGCGATGCGATCTTCCGCCGGCTGCAGATTGCCCAGTCGGACATGACGACCTCCACGTTCACCGGCGCTCGCTTCTTCGCCGAGGGCGCGTACATGGCGACCGATGATGCCGCTTCCGGCAACGCGATGAACAACAACTCCTACATGATCGTGAACATCGATCAGTCGAGCTTCAACATGAGCTCCGCCTCGGGCACGTTCCAGGGCATTCCGGCCATCCGCGCATGGCGCGATCATGGCCTGGGCAACAACGTCGTGGACCCCTCCGTCGGCATCCTCAGCGTCGATGTCCCGCAGGAGGGCCGGTTCTGGGTCGCCACAAAGGTGACGGACCTGGGCAACGGCAGCTATCTCTATGACTACGCGATCTACAACATGAACTCCGACCGTAGCGGCGGCTCGGTCACGGTCCCCCGGGCAGCGGGCGTCAACGTCTCGGGCGTCGGGTTCCACGATGTTAACTACCACTCCGGTGAGCCCTACGACAACACCGACTGGACCAGCAGTGTGAACGCCTCCACAGTGGAGTGGCGCAGCCCGCAGACATTCGCCCAGAATCCCAACTCCAACGCGCTGCGCTGGGGCACGATGTACAACTACTGGTTCACCGCCGATACGGCCCCGACCACGGGCACGGTGACCCTGGGCCTCTTCAAGCCGGGCACCCCGACCGAGGTCGCGTTCGACGTCCTGATCCCTTCCGCGGGGACCGGCTGCCAGGCAGACTTTGACGGCAACACTGTGCTCAATGTCGCCGACATCTTTGCATTCCTCGCCGCGTGGTTTGCAAGCGATCCGAGCGCCGACATTGACGGCGTTCCGGGCATCGGCGTCCCGGACATCTTCTCCTTCCTGAGCCTCTGGTTCGCGGGTTGTCCATAAGCCCTCGGATCAGTTCAAGACTCCAACTGCTTGCTCACGGCCGCGCCCTTGACCGGGGCGCGGCCGTTTTTCGAGGAGGAACCTGAGTCTCCGCCGCGTACGGCGTGCGACGGAGCCGCAACTCGTCTACCCGGGATCGGTTCGCGAGCCGAACATCCCGCCTAGCGTCATTGGATGTCTACACCTCCTCCCCGCAACGCCCATGCTCAATCGCCCGCAATCCCCGCCGCGGGCGGCCCCGATGAGGCTCCCCCGCACCGGTACACCTCGCGCCTGGCTGATCAGATCGAGTCTCGGTGGCAGCAGTTCTGGGATGAGCACGGCACCTTTGTGCAGCCCAACCCGGGCCAGCCGGGCTTCGACGCAACGAGGCCGAAGTTCTATTGCCTGGACATGTTTCCCTATCCGTCTGGCGCGGGGCTGCATGTCGGTCACCCGCTCAGCTATACCGCCACCGACATCGTCTCGCGGTACATGAGGATGAAGGGGTACAACGTCCTGCACCCGATGGGGTGGGATGCGTTCGGTCTGCCGGCGGAGCAGTACGCGATTCAGACCGGGATTCATCCTTCGCTGACGACCAAGCAGGCGACAGACAACTTCCGCCGCCAGCTCAAGCGGTTCGGCTTCAGCTACGACTGGTCGCGCGAGATCTCGACGATCGACCCTGAGTACTACAAGTGGACGCAGTGGATCTTCCTGCGGGCGTACAACGCGTGGTACGACCCGAACCAGCCCTCCGGCGGAAAGGCCCGGCCGATCAGTGAACTGATCGCCGAACTGGAAGGCGGCGATCTGCGCGTGGGGGTCGATGGAGAGTTGGTGCACGTGGGCGGCGCTGCCGCCACGGGAATCATCGGCGGCGAGCCGGCCGGCACACGCCGATGGCACGAGCTCTCGGCCGATGAGCAGCGAGCCGTCATCGACAACCAGCGGTTGGCATACATCGATGAGGCGACGGTGAACTGGTGCCCGAAGCTGGGCACGGTGCTTGCGAACGATGAAGTGATCGACGGGCGATCCGAGCGCGGCGGGCACCCGGTGCTGCGAAAGCCGCTGCGGCAGTGGATGTTCCGCATCACGGCGTATGCCGAGCGACTGCTCCGCGATCTCGACACGGTCGATTGGCCCGCCTCGACGAGGGCGATGCAGTCGGAGTGGATCGGCCGGAGCGAGGGTGCGGAGATCGATTTCAATGTCGTGGGCATGGGCGGCGAGACGATTCGGGTGTTCACAACACGCCCGGACACGCTGTTCGGAGCGACCTTCATGGTCGTGGCGCCCGAGCACCCCATGGTGCAGGCGGCGATCGAGCTGAAGCCGCCGCTTTCCGGCGTGGATATGGATGCGCTGCGCGGGTATGTCGCGGCCGCGAGGAACCGGTCCGATGTTGACCGCATGGCCGACACGAAGGAGAAGACCGGTGTCTTCACCGGCCTGTACTGCGAGAATCCGGCAACCGGCGAGTCGATCCCCGTGTGGACGGCGGATTACGTGCTGATGGGGTATGGCCACGGCGCGATCATGGCCGTGCCCGCCCACGATGAACGCGACTTTGCCTTTGCCCGAAAGTTCGGTCTGCCGATCCGCGACGTTGTGTACCCGCGCACACAGATGGCGATCGGGTTCTTTGTCCGCCACGCGACACGCGAAGAGGAGGAGTCGGGGTCCTGGCGAAAGACGCTCGCGGACTTCCTTGGACTGACCGCGACCGCGGACATGAAGCCCGAGCTTCTGGGCGCGGTGCTCGACGCAGTACGAACGCGGCGCGTGACGCCCCAAAGTGACAAGTCTTCGCCGCACTTCACGCCCCGCGGCGTGATTTCCGAGGAATACCTTGAGGCGATCGAGGATCTGGGCGAGCTTGCCGATATCCGCGAGCAGTATCGCAGCGGGACGGTGTTCGCCGCCGGCGGCGCGGCGTTCGCAGGACATGGGTTCGCCGCGAACTCGACCCGCGAGAGCGACGCGTCGGGCGCCGGGGTTACGCTGGATCTGCTGTCCACCGACGCTGCCCGGGAGCGGGTCATCGAATGGCTCGAGCAGACCGGCCGCGGCAATCGGAAGGTGAACTACAAGCTGCGCGACTGGGCCTTTTCGCGCCAGCGCTACTGGGGCGAGCCGTTCCCGATCGTGTTTGATTCCCAGGGACGGCACTATCCCGTTTCCGAGAGCGCGCTCCCCGTGACGCTGCCGGAACTGGCGGACTATTCGCCGGTTGAGTCGGATGACCCGATGCCGCTCCTGGCCAAGGCGACATCATGGATGAACACGACCGCGGGACAGGCGGGCGTGAGCCCGGACCTCCTGCCGCCGGAGACGTCCGTGCGCCGCGAGGCCAACACGATGCCGGGCTCGGCGGGGTCGTCGTGGTACTTTCTGCGATACTGTGATGCGAAGAATCGCGAGCGATTCGTCGGTCGCGATGCGGAGCGATACTGGCTGGCCTCGGGGTCATCATCCGGCACGGATATCTACATCGGCGGGTCCGAGCACGCCGTCGGCCACCTGCTGTACTCCCGCTTCTGGCAGAAGCTTCTCTTCGATCTGGGCGAGGTGGATTCGCACGAGCCCTTCGGCCGGCTCTACCACCAGGGCCTGATCACCAGCTTCGCCTACCAGCGGACGGACAAGACCATTGTCCCGACGGATGAGGTGAGCGAGGTCGCCGAAGGCAAGTACGTCATCACCAAGACGGGCGAGAGCGTCATGCCTGTCGTGACCAAGATGTCCAAGCGGTACAAGAACGTCGTCAACCCCGATGATGTGATCGCGGAGTTCGGCGCAGACACCTTCCGCATGTACGAGATGTACATGGGCCCGCTCGATCAGAGCAAGCCGTGGAACACGCGAGATGCCGTGGGCATCTTCCGCTTCCTGCAGCGGTTGTGGCGGCTGGCGGTGGACGAGCACACCGGGGAGCTGAAGCTGCGGGCCGACGTTGATTCCGGTGTCGAGAAGCAGTTGCACCGCACGATCCACAAGGTCGCGACGGACATTCCCAAGCTCGCGTTTAACACGGCGATCGCCGCGATCATCGAGTTCGTCAACGCCGCGACCAGCGCGGGCGGGCTGTCCCGGGATCAGCTCGAACGGATCACGCTGGTGCTCGCCCCTTTTGCGCCGCACATGGGTGAGGAGTTGTGGCACCGCCTCGGCAGATCCGGCTCGCTCGCGTACGCATCGTTCCCCGTCGCCGATCCGGCGATGCTGACCGATGACACGGTGGAAGTGCCCGTGCAGATCAGCGGGAAAGTGCGCGCCAAGGTCATCGTCGCGGCAGGGGCCGACAAGGCGACCCACGAGGCCGCGGCCATGGCCGATGACAAGGTGAAGGCCGCGCTCGCCGGTAAGACTGTTCAGAAAGTAGTCGTCGTGCCGGGCAAGATGATCAACATCGTCGCGAGCTGATGAGTCGATGGATCGTTGAAGCCGTGATTCGCTTGCGGCTCCGCCGCGCGGTCACTCTTCGATGATCACCGGAACCGTGGTTGTGCGGGACCACTTGGCCGGTGATGCCGACCACCACAGCACACTGGCGGAATCGGTGGCGATCGGCTGAGCCACCGGCTCATCCAGCACCATCACCCGCACCGTTCGCCCCGGAACGTTGCTCCCCGCGCCAAGCAACCCGCACGCGGTGAGCACCTGCCGCAGGCTGGCTGGATCCGCAGCGCTTGCGACGCTCAGGTACTGCCGACTGCTCGGGATGCCCGCATCCGCGCCCCGGACCGACCACGGATCGCGGAGCGATGCGGCCCAGTCGGAACGCGGAATGCCGTCTTCTCGAGAGACAGCACGTGCAAGCGGAGACATCGAAGAGGTCACAAGGTCATCAGCGACCGGCGAGACCCGAAACGTCGGCCCGGATGTGGCAAGGCCGGAGATGCGGTCGGCCAGTGCCGCCGTGTTGCCGCTGATGACGATCGCCAGCCGCCCCGCCGCGGCGAGGTCCAGCAACTCCGCCTCGCTCAGGACTGTCCCGTCCGCGGAGACTCCCGGCCCATCGGCGGAGGAGGTAGTGGCAAGCGCCGTGTACAAAGGCATCGTCGGTTCGCTCGATGCGATCAGTGTGTCGTCGATGCCGGGCGTCGGCAGGCTGGGCAGATCGGACGGCGGATCAGTGTTCTGCGCGAGCGAGTCCGGCCCGGTCAGGTGTGCGCTGCCGCCCGAACCTTGCGGCCAGTTCTGGATGCCGACGTACGTGCCCCACACGCCCAAGCCGATCGCAAGCAGCAGGCTTGCGGCGGTGGCGAGCCGACGTACCCACGCCCGCTCGAACAAAGCGGCGATCGGGTTGCGACGCTCGATCCGGGTTGTGGCGGCACTGATTGGGATCGCAGCAGGAACCACGGGTTCGCTCAGCGATCGCAAAGCCTCCTGATCGATGCGGATTTCAACCGCCTCGAGCAGGCCCGCAGGGGCGCGGACCGATTGATCCAGAACACGCATCGCCGCGCGGTCCGACCGAATCCCGGCAAAGAACTTGGCAATCTCGGGGTGACGCACCAACGTCGCGCGGAGTGCCTCCTCACGCTGCGGAGAGATCGTGCCGCCCTCAACGAGGTCCGCCAACTCCGCCTCCGTCAGGCCCGTGGCGGTGAGGATGGTCTGGATCGTGCGCTCGGTCATGACTGCTCGTTCCCACCCTTGCCTGACGTGTTCAGACGCTCCTCCACCAGTTCCCGCAGCGCCAGCCGTGCGCGGAACAGGCGGCTTTTCACCGTCCCGACAGCAACTTCCAAGACCAGACCGATCTGCTCGTACTCCAGTCCCTGCACATCGCGAAGGACCAGGATCGCACGCTGGTCGTCGGGAAGCTCCGCCAAGGCGGCCGAAACGGCGAGATGCCGCTCATCCCTTTGGACGCCCGGACCCGGCGAAAGTTCCCCGGAGCGTCCCTCGGTACCGAGCGACCGAATAGAACCCGAATCCACTGATTCCAAGGCTTTGTGCCGTCTGTGCTTCTGGGCCCGGAGCCAGGACAGGCACGCGTTCATCGCGATGCGGATCATCCACGTGCTGAGCTGCGACCGGCCGTCATACCCCTCCAGTCCCTGCAGGATCTTCACCATGGCATCCTGCGTGAGGTCCGCCGCGGCCTCCCGACCGACCATCCGCATGCACACAGCGAAGAGCCGATCCTGATGGTGGGAGAGCAGTTCGCCCCATGCTTCGCGGTCCGACGGCCCGTGCTTCTGAATGCGGGCGAGGAGCGCGGCTTCGCGCTGGGGCCAGTCGGCCGCGGCGATCCGCGGCGTTGCGGGATTGGATGCACCCGAGTTCGGCAATGGTCCCTCGAACGTGTCTCCGCCCTTCCCGATGCCCCGAGCATGTGGCAACGACCGCATGGTATCGGCCGGCGAAGGCCCGATGCGCGACTCAGAGCAGGGGAGTTGCGACCGCCGCAAGTTCTGGACAAAGCCGGCGTGCATCGGCGGCGAGTTGGGCCGCGTGGCCCTCTGTGTGCGCCAGCGCGAACATCGTCGACCCGCTCCCGGTGACATGAACGGGCGCATCCAGCCCCTTCCCCAGAGAAGCCAACATCTCCGCAAGCCGCGGTTCAACCGAGCACGCGGGCGCGGCGAGATCGTTGAACAGCGGCGCGGTCGGCAGGTCCGCCGCGGCGGTGCGGGTGAGCGAGCGGATGTCGGCCTCTCGGAGCGGACCGGGCGATGCGCGATCAAACGCCTGATACACAGGGCCGGTCGGGCAGCCATACGGCGGGAAGAAGAGTGCGGCCCAGCCGGAGCAAGGTGCGAGGCGCTCGATCCGCTCGCCAAAGCCGGTAACGATTGCCGGCCGCGCGGGCTGATCGAGGGGAACATCGTCGATAAAGAACGCGATGTCGCTCCCCAGCGATGTGGAGAGCTCGCGGAGCTTCTCTCGCGACAGGCCGAGGCTGAATAGCTCGTTGATACCGATGAACGCCGCCGCGGCATCCGCCGAGCCGCCGCCCAACCCGGCACCCACGGGCGATCGCTTTCTCAATGTCGCGTGGACCGGCAGCGACCGGACCGCGGCGAGTTCGAGCAGCCTGTGCGCCCGAACCGCGAGATCCTTCTCGATCGGCCAGTCGATCGGGCTCTGCCGCGGCGCATCGCTCGCCCATTCAATGGTCCATTTCGAATCGCTGGTCACCGATCGTGCGAGCGAAAGTTCGTCGTGCAGCCCGATGCACGTGAACCACGAGGCGATCGGGTGATAGCCGCGCGGCGGTGCCGGAGGGCCGACCGCCAGCGCAAGGTTGATCTTCGCATGCGCGCGAATCAGAAGTGATTGGAGCGGCGGCATCACGGATCATAGTGGGCCGCCGCTTCAGGCCGAAGCAGCGGCGAGCACGGCTGCCGCGGCTTGTTCAGTGTTCGGCGAGGGGTAGATCCGGTGCACGCGCAGCCCCTGCGATTCGTACACGGCGCGGCGGCTCCAGACCGAGTCTGCGTGAATGTACGAAGAAATCACCACATCAGTCGCGCTCGTCGCCGCGGCCTCAGCTGGAGAAACGACCGGCCATCCCAAAAACTTCGTGCCCCATCGCTGCTTGTCATCATCGCAGAGTGCAACGATCTCCGCAGGCGACTTCGCCAGAACGCCCGCGAGTTCGAGCGTGTGCTGACCCGCGCCGTGCAGCACGATCCGCCGCCCAGCCAGCGAAGCGAGAAGCGATCCCAGCAGTTCGGGCGCACCGGGCCCGGTGCTGCCCGAGCGCCCCGGCGCGGTGCGGGAGGAACTGAACGCGCTCGGCCAGTCCGTCCGCCACCATCGCGCAGGGCCTTGTGCCGCCGCATCCACGAGCGCGGCGACCTGCTCGACATGGGCCTCGAGGCTGAACTGCTCCCGCGCCGCACGCCACGCCGCCTGCGCCATCGCATCCCGGTCCGACGCCAGGAATCGTTCAACGCCATCGGCGACATGTGCGGCCGCGGCTGCTTCGTCGTCTCCAGGCTTCGCCGCGACAAACACCGCGCTCTGCCCGTCTGTCAGCCCGCTCGTCGCGCCGGAGTTGGCGCTGGTGATGATCGGCACGCACCCCCGCGCCATGGCCTCGATGCGGCTGATGCACAGACCCTCAAAGCGAGAGGCCAGCACAAAGGCATCCGAGGCGTCAAGATGCGCGAGGACCTCCGCAGCGCTGACGCTCCGCAGCCGTGTGACCCTCGGGCGTGTCGCGATCATCGCATCGAACTCCGCCGCGGCCGGGCCGTCGCCCACGACGGTGATCCGGTGGTCAATGCCGCGGCGCGAGAGTTCATCGCTCAGGAAGGCCAGTGCGCCGATCCGCTTCTGGTGGTGCTCGATCCGACCGGTGTAAACCAGCCTGAGCGGTCGCCCCGCGAGCGGCTGCCGCGGCGAGGGCAGAGTGTCCGGAACTTCCACCCCGTGCGGAATCGCGGCGATGTCCGACTCCCGCCCCGGAAAGGCCATCCCGAGCGTGCCCACATACCGCGCATCGATGGCGACGAACTTTGAAACAATCGGTTCGTAGCGCCGCAGAACCGCCGAGTCATAATCGGAGTCCGCGTGTTGCCACGCGAGCACACGCAGGGTATCGGCCTGAGTCGTGCACAAGGCCGCGGCGATCCCGTAGGAATCGCCGAGGATGTTCGGCGACAGCACGACCGGCCCGCCGATCCCGGCTCGTGCGCCGTACGCCGCGCGGCCAAGCTCTTCGATGGCGCGACGGTACATCGGCAGGAAGGGGGAAAGATCCCCGCCCGCATCGCCCATGTGCGGCCAGCCGTCGGGGATGATGCGGATGACTCCGGGATGGAAGTCCAGTTGCGCGGGCGGATGGCCGTCGCGACGGGGGTGAACCACCATTCCGACGACACGGCCGCGGGTTGCCAGTCCGTTCGCCAGGCGGACCGCCCACGATGTGACCCCGCCCAGATCAAGTCCGTGAGGGAGGCTCAAGAGCAGTGGGGCTGCCGCAGAGGACTGAGCGCGGGCTGAACGCATGCATGATCGATCGGCAAGTCAGCCCAGTTTTGGTGATCCGGATCGGGGTGGGTCGATAACCGGAGGTGGACGAAGCCGGACGGGAGATGGTGCGCGCTGCGCCGACCAACGCCGCTGCGCCAGGACCGACGCGTGTTGAATCATGAGCCGCCAACTCCAGCCAATGCCCCGCCTGTGGCGGCGTTGGTGCAGTATGCTGGGCAGACGGATCACTTTGTTGGGGTGGATGCCGCACTCGCCGCGAGCAGCGTGCGGGCGATCCGGATCAACGAGTGGGAGTTCAGCGATCTCGACCTGGCTCCGGTTGGCCTCATCGCGGTCAAGGACTGCGAGTCTCCGCTGGCCGTGGCGGCCCTGCGATGGGCGCGGCAGCGCGGTGTGCCGTCGCTGCTGCTGATGGACGGTGTGGTTGAGTATCGGAACACGTTCGTAAATCCTGATGCACCTGAGTGTTACCTTCGTCATGCGCCGGTTGATGTCATTGCGTGCGCAGGCGAGATCGATCGGGCAAGGCTGTGGTCATGGGGCAATGTGGCGATCGCCACCGGGCTGCCCCGAATCGCAGCAGCGTTCCAGAAGTCCTTGCCATCACTCAGTTTAGATTCCGGCAAGCTCTTGATCGCAACAGCTCGGCGGCCAGTGTTTGATGCCTCGGAGCGTTCGCGCCTGCTCGCCGCGCTCCGCGATGTCCACGGAGCGGCACAGGAAGCCAGCTGGGGAGACCGTCTGGCCTGGCGGCTGACGGCCGGGCTGTCGGACGAGCTTGGTGTTCGCAATGACTCGCGGCCGCTGCGTGAGTGCCTGGCGGAATGCTCCGCGGTGCTGACGACCCCCTCGACGCTGCTGCTGGAGGCGATGGCCGCGGGCCGGGCGTGCGGGATACTGCACCCGCAGGATGGGCCGCTTTGGCAGGAAGCGATGGGGGAGTGGCGCGGCGCGGATATCTCGCCGCGGCGCGATCTGTCGGAGTTGCTGCATCGCCTGGCTACGCCGGATGAAGCCGACTGGCGCCGGCAGCGTCGCGCCATGGAGCGGATGCACGCGTGGGGCGAGACGCCGGAGGAGCAGCCGGCGGCACGGGTCGCGGCGGCGATCGTCTCCCTATTGCGGGGAGAGCTTCGCGGCGGGCCGGGGCGAAAGCGAGAACTGCCGCGCGTGGCGCAGGTGCGGCTGGGTCACGGTGCCGATGCGCACGAGAGCCCCGTGAAGCGGGTGGTATCGTGCGTGACCTGCGACTCGACCCCGATTGGGGGGGTGATGACGTGGTCTCTGCGGATGAGCCGCGAGTTTGCAGCGCGCCAGCGTGAACTGGGGTACGAGTTCCGCACGCTGGTGGTGGCGATGCAGCCTGAGGGGTGGAAGTCGGATGAGTTTGATCCGACGCTCGAGCCCGGCGTCGATCTGTGCGTCGTTGACCCGATGGCGGATCATCACGAGCGTGTAGAGACGATCCGGGGCGCGCTCGAATCGCTGAATCCCGACATCGTGCTGCCGAACTACAACGATGCGTGCTTCATGGCCGCGGCGCTGTTGAAGCCTCGCGGCGTTCGGACGGTCGCGATTGCACATGCGGATGATGCGTACTACCGCGAGCTTGCGCGGACATACGACACGTGGTCCGCGGCTGTGGGCGTGAGCGCGGCGTGCATGGAGTGGCTGTCGCCGATGGCCGCCGAACGAAGCACGGAGCAGATCGTTTACGGTGTGCCGGCCGCGGCGGAGCTGTGGCAGCGGCAGGCCCCTCCCCCGCGCGGCGGGCGCGAATGGCACGAACCGGTGAAGCTGGCGTACATCGGGCGCATGGTGGAGGAGCAGAAGCGGATCGGCGATCTGCTCATGCTCATTGATGAGCTTGAGGCGAGGGGCATTGTGTTCGAGCTGCATATGGTGGGCGACGGGCCGGACCTTGCGGCTTGGCGATCACGGCTCGCGCAGCGAGCGCACGAGCATGTGCGCGTGGTGATCCATGGACGCAAGAGCCCTGCGTGGGTGGAGCGGTTCCTGCCGACGATGGATGCGTGCGTGCTGGTGAGCGCGTATGAGGGCACGAGCGTTGTGATGCTGGAGGCGATGGGGCAGGGCGTTGCGCCGGTGGTGACGGATGTGCGATCGGGCGTGCGCGAGTGGGTGCGCGACGGGGAGAACGGGATCGTGGTCCCGATCGGGGACATGCAGCGGATGGCGGCGAGGATCGCAGCGATCGCCACGGATCGCGCATCAATGGACGCGATGAAGCAGCGTGCCTGGGAGACGATCATCCAGAGCGGGCTGAGCATCGCGGCGACGGCCGCGGCGTATGCACGCGTGTTCGATGCCGCGATCCGGCTGCCGATCGACCCGCGCCCGACCGATGCAGGTCTACGACCGATCGACCAATGGCGGTGGGGGAAGGGGGGCACCTCGGAAGATGCCGCGGGCGCGGACGCCTGGTGCGAGAAGATGCTGCGCGAGGCCGGTTATCGCGCGATCGCGTTCGATAGGCCGACGATTGGGTGTGACGCGGTGCTGGTGCGGAGCACGCGGATCGAGCCGGTGAGCGCGGCGGAGGTCGCGGCATGGCGCGAGCAAGGGCTGGGGGTGGCGGTCTCGCCGCACTTGCGACAGGACGGCCTTGCCGCGCGGGTGCTGGAGGTCGTGCGCGGAGCGGTGGCCCGCGGCGCGACGCGGATCGCGGTGTATCCGGCGGGTCGGCACACGAGACGGGTCGCCGAAATCTTCCGAGCACAGTTGTGGGAGGGAGGATCGGGCTCGCCGCTAGTGGGGTTCATCGACGATGGCGCGCGGCCGGGGCAGACGGCAGCGGGCCTGCCGGTGGTGAGGCCGGAGCAGGCGATCGAAGAGCTTGCGCCCGATACGGTGCTGCTCTCCACCGACGCGTTTGAGAATGCGTTGTGGGAGCGGACGGCCTTCCTGCGGAGGCGGGGCGTCGAAGTCCTTCGGATCTACGGCGCTGCCCTCGGCACAGGTTTGTGCGGAAGCGAAGTGAGTATCAAGGCCGCGGCGATCGTGCCGCGGGAAGCACACGGAGAAGCTCATGCCCATCGCGCCGGCTGAGGTGCTGGAACAGGTCGGTCTTGATGCGTGCGCTGGCGCTGCGCAAGGGCTTGCGCTGGGCGCTGCGATGGATCAGCGGCTGTTTGAGCAGATGCTCGGCCCGGTGTATGACGAGGTGAAGGATTTCAAGAGGACGCGGGTGATGTGGCCGCGGTTGGCGCAGCTCGCGGGATTCGCACGGGCGGTTGTGCGGCTGGGCGTTCCGGGTGATTACGCGGAGTTCGGCACGTGGCGCGGCGGGACGCTGTACGTGGTTGCTGAGACGTGGCGCAGGCTGGAGCAGCAGCGCGAACTGCTGGCGTTTGATTCGTTCGAGGGCCTGCCGCCGACGGCCGCGCGGGATGGGGATGCGCTGCACAAGGGGCAGTTCGCGGATGTCGATGTCGAGGAGGTCCGCGTATTCTTCGCAGGCAAGGGCCTGTCGCGCGTGAAGCTCATCAAGGGGTGGTTCGACAAGACGATCGGACAGCTTGAGGGGCGCACGCTCGCGCTGGCGCATATCGATTGCGACACGTATGACAGCACGGTTGCGGTGCTCGACCGCGTGTGGAAAGCACTGTCGCCGGGCGGGTTCCTCGTGGTCGATGACTACGGGCACCCGGATTGCCCCGGTGTGATGATCGCGATCGAGGAGTTCTTTGCCAAGCGCGAGGAAGTGGTTTGGCAGACGCCGATGCCCGAATCGGCGACGACGCCTGGGATGAACTGCTCGTGCTGGGTCCGAAAGCAGGGGGGAAGTTCGGCATGCTTCGACGATGCCGCGCTGCAGGCCGCAAACGCTCCCGCTTCACTCCGCGCCCGACTCGTTGAGATGACCGCGCACCTCTGTGCCGCCCGCGGCCACAAACGCATCGCTCTCTTTGGCGCAGGCAGGCACACCGCTGCGATACTCCCCGGGCCGTGGGCCGCCGCGGGCACCACGATCGTCGCGGTGCTCGACGATGCTCCCGGCGTCTCCAGCATCGCGGGCATCCCGGTCGTGAAGCCCGATGCGCTCCGCGAACCTGTCGATGCCGTGATCGCCAGCTCGGACCGCTTCGAGCAGCAGATCGCGGCCCGTGCTCGGCAGGTGTTCGCCTCTCGCGGCATCCCCGTCCTCACGATCTACCGCGAGTAATTCTCGGACATTCGCTCAACACCCCCCCGCGAGGGTCCGATAGTCACCACAGCTCAACACTGCCGATGCAGTTCACCCGGTCTCGCCGGAGCGCGCCGATGAATCTCCCTCGAATGCACCTCCTGATCGCCGGCATGGGACGCGCGGGGACCACCGCGCTGGCCAATCTTCTGACCACACCGCCGGATCGCTGGGTGATCATCGAGCCCGGTCTCACACGCGACGGCATCGGCGACCACGTCTTTGAGCAGGCCGCCCGCTTCGGTGCGCCTGTTGCCATCTCTCGGGAAGAGTGGAACGCCTCTGACCCGAAGGAGCCCGGCCTGTCGCGATTCGCACGCACCATCGGGCCCGGCCTCTCCCGTCTCAAGGCCTGGGGCGTCAAGGAAGTGAACCCCGCAGGACTTGATGAACTCATCAGGGTCTTTGAACCGCGGCAGGTTCTCCTTGCGGTCCGAGATATCCGCGACTGTGCCATCAGCGTCATCGAGAAATCACGCCGCCATGCGGCGGAGGGACGCCAAGTTCAGTCAGACGAATGGATGGCCAGGCGTCTCACTGATGCCGGAGCAGCACTCGTCCGCCTGAAGAACCGCCTTGGCAACGACCGTATCCGCATCGTGCACTACGAGACCTTCACGACCGACAACTCCTGCCGCGTTGAGCTTGAGCGATGGCTCGACTGGCCTCTCTCGGGCGACCCCGGCCGATGCCTCGACCTTTTCGGGCGTGAGTACGAAACCGCCCGCCACAACGGGCGCGTCGGATCATCCAGTGTTGCACGCCACGAGCGAGAAACCTCGCGCGAGCTTCTCGACTTCGCCGCGCTTGTTGAGCAGCAGGCACACGAGTATCAGGCGGTCTTCGGCTACACACCCGCTTGCGCGGAGGCTACGACATGAGCACGACTCACTCCGTCCAGCAACACGTCGACAACTGGCGTGAGCTGCACAACCAGGGCTACTTCGCCGAGCACCGGCGCTATCAGGACCGTCTCCACGCACGCGGCATTGACGAGATCACCCGTCTGCTCCAACTCGCTCCCACCGACACGCTCCTGGAGCTTGGATGCGGATACGGCCGCGCCCTCTACCACTTGCTCCCCCACGTTGCCCGCGCCATTGGCATCGATCTTGCCCCGCAGCCACTCGAAGAAGCCCGGGGGATCCTCGCCGGTCGCGGCGAGTTTGAGCTGCACATCGGCGATGGCGTCTCGCTTCGACCGGTTGCGGATGAGAGCATCGACAAGGCGTTTGCGTTCACGGTGATTCAGCATCTGACGCGTGCCCAGGCGGCGGCGTACATCGCGGAGTTTGCGCGCGTGCTCCGGCCGGGGGGCCGCGTGTGCGTGCAGTTCCTGACCGGGGGCGACACGGGAGCGGATCAGTCTGATTCGGTGCGAGAGCAGTCGCTGTCATACTCGGCAGCGCAGATCGCCACGATGGTGGAGCGAACAGGGCTGCGGCTGACGAACCTGGAGCTCGGCCCGACGAATCACGCGACGTACTTCTGGTACTGGTTGTGTGCCGACAAGCCCGCCGCGGGCCGTGCGCCGGAGCGGTTTGAGGATCGGGCGTACTGAGTGTTCGAGTTGGTGTTTGTAGCTGCGGGAAGTGATGGAGACGTCGATGCGTTGCCTGATGGGATTGAAGCACCGTGAGCGGCTTGTGTCGTTCGTACCTCCCGGCGGCCGGATGCTGGAGTGGGGTGCGGGCGGTTCGACGGTGTGGCTTGCGCAGCATCTTCCGGAGGGCGCGACGCTGACGAGCATTGAGCATGACCGCGAGTGGTTCTATGAAGTGACGAATCACCTCAGCAACGGCGGCCGCGGCAAGCGGGAGAATGTGCGGATGCTGCTCCGCGAGCCGACGGGGCCGCTGGGCAAGAACGCGACGGCGGGGGAGGACGACCCGACGAACCTGCGGCCGTTTGTGGATGCGGTCGATGGAGAGCGGTTCGATGTCATCCTGGTGGATGGATATGCGCGGGGCGCGTGCCTGGAGAAGGCGCGGAGCCTGCTGAACCCCGGCGGGGTGGTGGTTCTTCACGATGCGCAGCGCGAGTGGTATGACGACGGCAAGGCGCTGTTCACCGCTCGCGGGCACATGGGCTCGTGCCCGGATTACCCGGGCCCGGAGCTGTGGTGGGGCACGAACACGGGCGATGTTGCGTTCCGGCCGATTCGGGCCGCGCTCAATGAGAACGAAATGCCGGTGGTGGTGTGCTTCTTCACGCTGAACACGCCGTACGCAGAGGAGGCGAAGAAGCTGAAGGAATCGTGCATCCGACTGGGGCTGGATCACCGCATCGTCGGTGTGCAGCCGAGGGGCTCATGGGAGGCGAACTGCGCGTACAAGGCGAAGTTTGTCGAGGAATGGTGGCGGGCGCTGGGCCGGCCGGTGCTTTGGGCGGATGCGGATGCGATCGTGCGGCGAACGCCCGAACTCCTGCGCGGCATCGCGGCGGACTTTGCCGTGCACCGCGCGCTGGGGTGGATGTTCGCAAGCGGCACGGTGTTCTTCAACCAGACGCCGGAAGCTGAGGCACTGCTGGTGCGATGGCGCGAGCGGTGCGAAGCGGACCCGAAGACGTGGGACCAGGTGCATCTGGATGCGGCGTGGGAGGACATCGCGCTCACACTGCCGCTGGAGACGTTGTGGCTGCCGCGGGAGTACACGTACATCGCCGACCTTGAAGATGTCGCGATGACCGAGGACCCGGTCATCGAGCACACGCAGGCGTCGCGTCGGTACAAGGCGACGGTGTCGGCGGGGGGCGGGGGCGCGGAGGTGCAGCCGGAGTACGCGGCGGACATCATCGCTGCGAGGCGTGCATCGCGAGCAAGGAGCACAGCGGGGGGGGCAGGGGGGGCAAACACGGCTGGACCGACGGGCGCAACGGGCGCGGGCACGAATGTTTCTGCTGCTGCAACGCCAGCGGCCGCACAGACCACGATGCGGGCGCGGGTGACGATGAAGCCCGAGGAGTTGCCTGCCGGAGTGAAGATCGCGATGGTCGATCGGCTTGCGCTGGAGTGCGTAGCGGGTGGCATCCGCCGCGTAGCGATCTATGGCGCGGGGAAGCACACGCAGGAGGTGGCGCTGTGGCCGCTGCTATCGCGCGGGATCGAGGTCGCGGCGATTCTGGATGATGCGCCCAAGGCGGCGACGCTGAACGACATCCCGGTGGTTCGGCCGGGCGAGTTCCACGAGCAGGTTGATGCGGTGGTTGTTTCGAGCGACTGGCGGGAAGAGCAGATCGGCGAGGCCGCGGAGCGTGTGTTCGGACCGCGGGGAGTGCCGGTGCTGCGGATCTACCGATGGGAGGCGAGGGGCGTGGAGGCGGCGCGAGCGTGAGCGCCTGGCGCGTGTTCGGCAAGCACCTGCTCGTGCACCTGCCAGAAATGATCGAATGAACGGCGGATGCTCATGGCGGCCATCTTGGCCTTGCCTGCTTCGCCCATGCGCAGGCGGAGCGGCGCATCGCATGCGAGCTGCGCAATGGTCTGCACCCATCGGCCGTGTGCGGCCGGAGTTGCCGGCAGGACGAAGCCGGTGATGCCGTCATCGACGACTTCCGAAGGGCCGCCCTGGTCGGTGACGATCACGGGGAGGCCGACGCACTGCGACTCCATGACGACCTGACCGAGTGTGTCAGTCGTTGACGAGAAAATGAACAGATCGCTGGAGGCGTAGATGGTGGAGAGTTCCTCGCCGTGGCGGAAGCCGAGGAAGACCGCGTCGTGCGCGGCGAGTTCGGCGGCCATCTGCGAGCGGTAGGGGCCATCGCCGACGATGATCAACTGGGCATCGATGCCGCGGGCCTGGCAGGCATCGCGCGCGGCGGGCCAGACTCTTGTGAGCATCGGCAGGTTCTTTTCGATGCTGACGCGACCGACATAGAGAGCCTTCACGCTCTGTCGGCGCACACCCAGCGGCGCGAGACGATGCCAGACATCGCCAGATTCATCCCTGAAGCGAGCGTCGAAGACGGTGGTGTCGATTCCGGGGAGAAGCCTGATGATGCGCTCGCGGCGGATTCCCAGCCGCTGCATGCTGTCGGCGTAGTCCATCGAGCGGGTGAACATGCGCGAGAAGCGGCGATAGAACCAGGACATGTGCGCCGCGCACAGCCAGGTGAAGACCGGGAGATCGAAGAGGTGATCGATGTATGCGGGGAAGTCGGTGTGGTAGGTGCCGATCAGCGGGAGGCCGTGCATCGCGGCGAAGCGGCGGCCGAGTGTTCCGACCGGACCGGGCGTGGAAACATGAACAACATCGGGCGCGAGTCGCGCGGCCGTGCGGAACATCTCGCCGCGGCGGGGGATTGCGAGCTCGAGCTGCGGATACCCGGGCATCGGCCGGGCGTATCGGGGAGGGAGATTGTGAATGAACGGCCGATCCCCATCGGCGGGAGCAGGCAGGCGCGTGCTGGTGATGATGTGCAGTTCGCGGCCTGCTGCCGCGGCCTGATCGCCGACGTTGCGGATGAAGCGAGAGACACCGTTGACATCATTGAGCGTGTCGGTGAAGAGCAGCAGCCGCATCGGCAGAGCGTACCTCCACGCGGGCAGGAGCGTCGCTCGCTTGATGGATCTTTACCAACACGTCACTTCGAAGCTGGCGCCTGGGCGGGAGTCTCGGAAGGGGTCGCGGCCGCCGCGGGCTCGGCCTTCGCGGATGTCTCGGCAGGTTCCGCGGTGGCCGGTTCCGTGCTCGCGGCGTCATCGGCAGCCTCGCCGCTGTCAGCGGGCGGGTCGATATCGTCCGGGCGCGCACCCGGCCGTGCGGTGGGTCGGCGGTCGCCCGGGTCGCCGGGTCCCCGCGGGCGACCGGCGCGCCCGTCGGAATCGGGCGTCCAGTTGGCGGGGACGATCTGGCCGTCATCGGTGAACTTCAGCCCCGCCGCGGTGAGCTCTGCCTGCTGCCACGCGCCCGCGAGGACTTCGCCCGGCTCGGGCCGACGGACCAGCACTCGCTCGCCCTCTTTCAATCCAGCACGGATCTCGGCGTAACGATCCGACCGCTGGCCCAGCAGGACCGGGCGGCGGATGTAGCGGGAGTTGCTGCCTTGGCCGGTCTGCTGCACGTGCACGAAGCGGACCGGGCCTTCGTTGAACACCGCCTGAACGGGGACAACAAGGGCCTCTGCAACATTGCCGAGGATGATCTCGGCCTCACAGCGCATCGAGGGCTTGAGCAGCTCGCTGCGGCCATCGGACACCGATTCCCGGTCGAGTGCGATGCGGACCGTGTACTCGCGAAGATTGGGGTCCATCCAGCGGGATGTCTGCTCCGCCAGGACGCCGATCGACTCGACGCGCCCGAAGAAGCGGAGATCGCTTACGGCATCCACTTTGATGTTCACCTGCTGCCCAGGCTTGATTCGTCCTGCAAGGCTCTCGTGGACCTTCACGGCGGCGATCATCTCGCTCGTATCAGGAAGCACAATCAGGAGCTGGTTGGGGTAGACCCGAGAGCCGACCTGCATCGGGCCGTCATCGTTGCCCCAGCGGGACTGCTCGATCGAGCTGCCGTACACCACGAGCCCATCGGACGGCGCGGTGACCGTCGCCGCGGCGAGCTGTTCACGAAGCTTGGCGAGCTTCTGCTCGCGGATCGCCAGCGCCTGACGTTTGTTGTTGCGGTCCGCCTCCTTGCTCGCAAGGCGGCTGGCGTTCTGCCGGTGGACGCGCTCCACCTCGGCCTTCGCCTCTTCGACGTCAGAGAGCTTCTGACGCTCATCGCGGGTGTATTCGAACTCCTCGTACACTTCCTGCGAGAGCTGGTGCTTGAGCAGATCGGCCTTGGATTGCTCCCAGGCAAGCTCGTCCTGCTTGAGCAGATCGAGACTGTAGTACCCACGTTCCTGCAGGCTCCTGCTCTTCTCGAGCTTCTCGCGGAGCCGGACTTCTTCCTTCGTTGCGCGCTCGAGGCTGTGCTGAAGCTCCAGCCGCTTGCTCTTGACCTCGCCTGACCGCCACTTTTCAAGGTCGAGATTCGCAAGCGCCAGCTTGAGGTTGGCCGCGCGAACCGATGACTCGTTCTCCGAGACCTGGATTGCGTAGCCCTCTTCGGCCTCGACGAGCGCCGCCCGCGCCGACTCGATCGCCAGCGACTCCTCGTCGAGTCGTTCGACCATCGGTTCGGCGTTGAGCTTGACAAGCACCTCTCCCGCCCGGACACGCCGGCCCTCGGGGATGATGTCGATGATCGTGGTGTCCGAGTCGATGCGGTTGCGAAGCTCGATCTGGTTGCGGGTGCGCAGCTCCCCGGTCGCCGTCGTTGTAACGTCGAAGTTCAGCAGTGTTGCTGTGAAGACATCGACCGACTGCCTCGACGGGACCGCGCCCTTTGCCGGCTGCGGCGCTGAGGGCTTGCCCGAGAATGCCATGAGCGCGCCGACCCCCAGAACAATCCCCGCTCCGATTGCCACGGAGATCACCGTCTTCCGGAGAGCGGCCGCCCGGCGGCGGGAGGTTCGATCAAGCGCGTTTGTTCGGTCTGCCATCACACTCCTCTATCCTCTGTTCGTCGCGGGTCGGATTCGCTTTCGCATGGATCGGCTCTCTGATCTTGAACCGGCCAATCGACGCGAGGTTGTTCGGATTGCCGGAAAAAACACGAACATCGCGACCTTTCCATTCGACGAAACCCGGCCTCGGCAATCCCTTTACGGACCATACGCTCCAAGTCATGTCCGGTCCCCTCAGATCTCTTGCGCGCGGCCGCGCAGTTCTCTTCGTGGTTGCTGCGCCGGTCGAAGCCGCTGCCGTCCGCGCGGCCTTCGCGGCGGACCCGCCCCCCCCGGGCGAGCGACAGTCGATGGATTGGCCGCTGGAGATCCTGCGACCGGGGGTGGAACTCCTCATCACGGGCGTGGGAAAAGTCAATGCGGCTGCGGCGATTGCGCACCGGGCGGATCCCTCAAGGCATGGACTGGTGGTGAACCTCGGGATCTGCGGGGCATTGAAGCCCCTCTCGGAGTTGGCTCTGAGGTCGGTGGTGCTGGCCAGTACGAGTGTCTATGCAGATGAGGGCGTGGCCACGCCGAGCGGATTCCAGAGCCTGCCCGAAATGGGGTTTCCTCTCGGGCCGTTCGCCGGCCCAGGTGTCGATGGGGACCCCGCGCTGCTCGACATCTTGCGACCATTGGCGCAAGCGATCGGTCCGATCGCGACGGTCTCGACGTGCTCCGGCACCGATGCCCTTGCGCGGGAAGTTGCCGGGCGTACCGGGGCGATCGCCGAGGGCATGGAGGGCGCTGCGCTCGCGCACACGCTTGCCCGCCTCCACCCGGAGATTCCGTTCGCCGAGCTCCGCGTCGTCAGCAACTCAACGGGCGATCGGCCCGGGCAGCAATGGGACCTTCGCGGTTCGCTCGCACGCCTGACCGGACTTGTTGACGAGATGCTCACCTGACCGGTTCTCGGACCGAGGGGTCGACATGCGCGGTTGCGCGGTCTGGTCCGGCTGCTCCATGGGGACGGTCCATTCCGTCGTCCCCCCTCAACAACCCATCTCAACACGCCGCCGCCGCGCGTCGATCCACGAGTGACAGAGTGTGCGAGCCCCTGCCGGGTCCGCGCTCCGTACGGAGGCTGTGCGATATGGCGTTCTCGTTCGGTCGCATGAAGACTGCTGCCCTTGGGCACTTCGCGGGAGGCACCCTCCCGATCGCGATCGACTTTGGCGTGTCCAGCCTCAAGATCCTTCAGATCGAGGGGGGAGACACCCCGTCGCTGATCGCCGCCGCCGCCGCCGAGGTTCCGGACGGCATCCGCGACGATGCGGCCAAGCGGTTCGCGTGGCAGTTCCAGGCGCTGCCGAAGGTCATCCGGGCCGCGGGGTTCAAGGGGCGCCGCGCCGTCTGTGCGATTCCCGCTGCCCAGATGTTCTGCAAGCACATGCAGTTCCCGCGTTCCGACGGCGTTGATCTCAAATCGCTCGTCGAGGCGGCTGTCCCGCAGCACCTTGAGTGCATGCCCGAGACGTTGATCTACCGCCACGTGCTCGTCGAGGGCGCATCGCCGCAGGGCGCTGCGCCCGGAAGCAAGTCCGAAGTCATCTGCCTTGCCGCGGCCCGAGACCTGGTGTCGCGGATGATGCAGACTGTTCGCGATGCACGCCTGGAGTGTGTCGGCATGCAGCCCGAGTTCACGGCCGCGCTCGCGGCGTTTGGCCACGTCAACCGCCGGGCCGAGGACGCCACAACGGGCACCCTCTATCTCGACCTTGCGCACGGAACGACCAAGGTGATGATCGGTCACGGATCAAACCTGGTCTTCGCCAAGTCGATCCCGATGGCCGGACGTGAACTTGACAGCGCGGTCGCTCGAACGCTCGACATCGATATCCCCGCTGCGCGAGCCCGGCGGCTTGCTTCCGCGGAGTTGGTCACCATCCCCGCGCCAGGCCCGAAGACTCCCTGCGCAGCCGGGCTTGCGATGATCGCCTCCGGCGGACAGCGCGCACGATCGATCGGGAGCGAGCAAGCCGACGCCGAGTCCGAGACGGCGACGGCGGAAGAGGAGCGCCGCTCCGGCATGACGCCCATCGGCTTCACCACGGACATCCGCCTGCAGCCCGCGGCACCGGTCATCGGCCCTGAGTTTGATCTCACCGATCAGCTGGAGATTCTGACCGACGAGATCGCCGGGTGCATGCGGTACTACGAAGCGATCTTCCCCGGCAAACGCGTCCAGCGAGCGATCTTCGTCGGTGGTGAGTCACGCCATCGCGGCCTGTGCCAGCACATCGCCAGGCGTCTCAGGCTCCCTGCACAGGTCGCTGATCCTCTGGCCCGCATGGCCCGCACGGGCAAGGAGCCCTGCGCGGGAGTGGACTTCTCGCAGCCGCAGCCCGGCTGGGCGGTCGCCTTCGGTCTCTCGTTGTGTCCCACCGATCTTTGACGCTTTATCCGTCGCGCAGCGATCAGGAGCCTCTCATGGCCTTTTACAATCGTCGCCCGGGCATGGGCGGGTCCTTCCTTCCTGAGGACTACATCGAGAAGAAGGCGGAGAACCGGAACCTCGCGATCGCGGTGTTCCTGTTCGTCGTCGTCACCCTTGGCGTCGTGGGCGCGTTCTTCGTGACCAACCGCCAGTGGACCACGGTCAAGCAGCGGCAGCAGGAGATCAATCAGGAGTACGCGACCGAGACCAAGAAGATCGAGCAGCTCAAGGTCCTGGAGGCCCAGAAGCAGGAGATGCTCGACAAGGCCGAGGTGACCACGGCTCTGATCGAGAAGGTCCCCCGCTCGATCCTCCTGGCCGAGATGATCAACCGCATGCCCCAGAACCTCACGCTGACCGAGTTGAACCTCAAGAGCAAGCGCATCGTCGAGGTCAAGCCGCCGACCAAGGGCCCCACCGCCAAGGGCAACCAGACCCGCTCGCTTGCCTCGGCACGTCCGGGCGGCAAGGCCGGAAAGGAAGTCGAGAAGGTGGAGCCGCCCAAGCCGCAGGCGCCGCGCTTCGAGTTCAAGCTCGAGATTCTCGGCCTGGCCGGCGCGGATGAGGAAGTCGCCGACTACCACCGCGCCCTGAGCGATTGCCCACTGCTCGACAAAGTCGAGATCCTGTACTCCGGCGACGTCAAGATCGAGGACGTTCGCATGCGGAAGTTCCGCATCGAGGCCTCGCTCCGCACGAACGCCGATGCACGCCACATCGAGCCCCTGCAGGTGCCGCGATTGCCGCCCCGCCCCGGCACTTCCAGCGCGACACGCACGCTCACGGTGGACCCGATGGACCCGACCCAGCCTCGCGAGCTGACCGATGCCGCGACCGCCGCTGTTGAAGGAGACAAGCAGTGAACACCGCCATCCGGCAGCTCCTGTTCTTCGCCGTGCTTCTCGCACTCCCCATTGCTTCGTACTTCTTTGTCTTCAAGCCGCAGAACTTGGAGATCGAGAAGGCCAAGAAGGAGATCGAGCACAAGCAGGCCATGCTCGACAAGCTGCGCCAGGCAACGGCCCAGACCGATGACCTCGCCCGCGCCAACGACCAGGTGAAGCAGGCGATCGACGCGATCCAGGCCCGCCTGCCCGGCACCAAGGAGATGGACAACGTTCTGCGTCAGGTCTCGGGGCTTGCAGGCAAGAGCAGCCTCCGCGTCCCGCAGTTCAAGAAGTCCGACAAGATCTCCCCCGCCGGTCTCGCGATGGAGCAGCCCATCGATATCGAGATCACCGGCGACTTCGACGGCTTCTACCAGTTCCTGCTGGAGCTCGAGCAGCTGCCGCGCATCATGCGCATCCCTGACTTCTCGATCGTCCGCTCCGACAAGGTTGACGGCGAGATGAAGACCAAGCTCGTGCTCTCGATCTATTACGAAGGCGAACGGAGTGATCACCAGTGATGAACCTCAACTCAGTTCCTGAGCCAGCCAACAGCGCGGAGAAGGCCCCCGAGGGCGTCGTGGGCGGAACTTTCCGTCTCGACTCGATGTCTCCCGGCGCCGGCGATGGAGCCGGCGGCGAGCTGGCCGCGCCGCCTCGCAAGGGTTGGAAGTCGACGCAGACCATTGCCCTCGTCGTCCTGCTGGGCGCGGGCGGAGGGATCGTCTACGGCATGCGCCAGGCGGGCATCGGTCCGATGGCTGCGTTCGCGACGACCAAGATGCCCGACTACGACGTGACCAAGGCGCCGGGCTCGAAGACCGCCGATCACAAGCGGATCCTCAAGGACCTCTCCTCGACGAACGTGACCGGTCAGGTGCCGGCGAATCAGGTTCAGAAGAACCCGTTCCTGCTCGCGGATCTGCTCGGGGATGAGGCCGCGCCCGTCGGCGAGGACCAGTCCGCCGCGACGGAGCGTGCCCGGATGGAACGCATGCGGCGCGATGCCGAGGCCCACAAGAAGATCGTCGAGGGTGAGCTTTCGCGCATGATCGTCAACGGCATCATGGGCGCCGACTCCACAGGCAGCGCGGGCGTTGTCCGCCTGAACGGCGATCTTTTCCGCGTCGGAGACGAGGTCGCGGAGTTGTTCACCGTCAAAGCCATCCACGCCCGGAGCGTGGAGCTTGAGTCCAAGGGCGAGGTCTTCACCGTGTCGCTTGACGCTTCCAACGATCCCAAAGGCTCCAAGAGGAAGAAGTGATACCTTGGGCAAGTTCGACATCGACGACATCCTGAATGACCTGGGCGTTGAGGGCGAGCGTTCGCCGGATTCCCCCGCCGCGCGCAGCCGCGGCCCGCTGGTCACACCCCCGGATGACCGCCCGCAGCCGCCCGCTCGCAGGCACACGATCGACAGGGCGGAGAGTTCGTTCTCCCCACTGCCTGCGGTGCCGAGCGGTCAGCGGTCGTTTCATGAGTCGATTACCTTCGACAATGACCCATCGGTCCCGGTGCGCGGGCCCGCGGCCTCGCAGACCTCGGTCGGGCAGGCGCTCGATACCGTCTACCAACCCGGGGCCGATGAACCGGTCGCCGACGCGACTCCTCTGGGCGAGTTCCTCGTTCAGAGCGGCGCGATCACCCCGCAGCAGTTGACCGCCGCGCAGCAGGTCGTCAAAGCATCGCCCGGCCGAAGACTTACCGAGGTGCTCATCGAGCAGGGGGCCGACGAGGTCAAGGTCGCGTCGGGCATTGCGTCGTTCTCAGGCATCCCCTTCGAGCGCATCGACCTCGACAAGGGTCTGGATGGCGGCTTCGACGGCCGGATGCTCCAGCGGCTCACGCCCGAGTTCTGCAAGCAGCACATGGTGCTCCCGATCCGCACGACCAAGGTCGGATCCGGGCCGAACGCCCCCACCCGTGTCGTCATCGGCGCGGTCAATCCCGATGACGTCTTCCTGCTCGACGAGGTTCGCCGCCGGCTCGGCGTGACGGGCGTGAAGATGGTCGTCGTTCCGCCCTCTGATGTTCGCGGCGCGATCGAGATCCTCGGCGGCGGAGAAGAGACCAAGGACGTTGACATCGCCGACCTGCTCAGCGAGGTTGACGACGGCGATGTGCAGGTCGAGAAGGCCAAGGAATCTCAGGATGTCGACCTCGAGAAGGCCGCGGAAGAAAGCCCGGTCATCCGCTATGTGAACTACATCATCCAGACCGCGGTGAAGGAAGGGGCATCGGATATCCACATCGAGCCCGCCGAGAAGAAGCTCAAGGTCCGCTTCCGTATCGACGGTGTCCTGTTCGAGATGATGAACCCTCCCGGCGGAATGGCCAACGCGATCACTTCGCGCCTCAAGATCATGGCCAACCTGGACATCTCCGAGCGCCGACTCCCGCAGGACGGGCGTATCCGCTGCACCGTCGCTGGCCGCAAGCTCGACCTGCGTATGTCCACCCTGCCCAGCGGCACCGGCGAGAAGACCGTTCTCCGAATCCTCGACACGCGCTCGATCAACGTCAGTCTCGATGACCTGGGTTTCTCCGAAGAGGCAATGGTCATCTGGAAGAAGGCCATCGATGAGCCGCACGGAATCGTCCTTGTCACCGGTCCCACCGGCTCGGGCAAGACGACCACGCTGTACTCCTCTCTGCGGCAGATGGACAAGCAGTCGATGAACGTTTCGACGGTCGAGGACCCCATCGAGTATCACCTCGACGGAATCACTCAGACCCAGGTGCACGACAAGATCGGCATGACGTTCGCCAAGGCCCTCAAGGCCCTGCTGCGTCAGGACCCCGATGTCATCATGCTCGGCGAAATCCGCGATATGGAGACCGCCCAGACGGCGGTGCAGGCCGCGCTCACGGGCCACCTGGTGCTCTCCACGTTGCACACCAACGACGCCCCCGGCTCCATCACCCGGCTTGTGAACATCGGCCTCGAGCCCTTCCTTGTCGGCGCGGCCGTCCGGGCAGTGCTCGCCCAGCGACTCGTTCGCCGCCTCTGCGTTCACTGCAAGGTGAACGAGGCGCCCGGCGAGGAAATGGCCGAGTTCCTGGGGATGAACGGCATGGACTGCGACGGCATCTGGCTCCCCAAGGGCTGCGAGAAGTGCCGCAACACCGGCTATTCCGGCCGCGTCGGCATCTACGAGCTGCTCACGGTCGATGACCAGCTCCGCGACATCATTGCCCGCAATCCCAACGTCGCCGAGTTCCGCCGCCTCTGTATCGAGCGCGGCATGGTCACACTCCGCAACGACGGAATGTCCAAGGTCGCCCGCGGCTTGACAACCATCCAGGAAGTGCTCAGCGCGACCGAATCGGGCAGTTGATCGGTTGCACGCCAGTCAACGCTTCGCGGCAAGCCCAATGGCCCGCTTCTGCGCGCTCGATACTCCCAGGGCAAGCACGCCTCCGGCGTCGACCCATTCGCCGCGCACCGGTGTCCGCGACCCCCGGCGCATCGCCGCATACACCGCAAACTCCACACGCCGGTGTGTTGTGATGTGCCGGAACCTGCCGCACGAGTCCATCTCCGCGGCTTTCATCCCAAGCGATCTCGCCACCTCCGCGCGAGTCGGCGGGCGATCCGTGCGCTCCACCGTCGGCGCCTGCCACAGCCCCGCCCACATCCCCCCGTTGCCGCGCTGCTCCAAGAGAACCCGCCCACGAGCATCCCGCACGACGACCGTCGCGCAGTACACCACACGCTTCACCGTCGCCGCCTTCGCCAGCGGGATCCGTTGCGTCGCTCCCATCTTCCTCGCTTCGCACACGCCCGCGAGCGGGCACTCTCCGCATCGCGGCTTGGCCGGCGCCGGAACGCACACCGTCGCGCCAAGTTCCATGATCGCTTCGTTCGCAATGCCCGCCCCGGGTCCGCGGAACCCCGCCGCGGCCAACTCGTCGGCGCGTTCCCAGAGCCACGGCTGAATCTCGCGGTCATCGGAACGCACCTCGCGGCCGTGGATCCGCAGCATCACGCGTGCGACATTCCCGTCGACGATCGGCGCTTGCTCACCATGCGCAATCGACGAAACGGCCCCGGCCGTGTACCTGCCCACACCCGGCAGTTCGCGAAGCTCCGAGACCGACCGTGGCACTTTTCCCCCGAATCGCTCGACGATCATCTTCGCCGCACCGTGCAGGTTCCGCGCACGCCGGTAGTACCCCATCCCCGTCCACATCGCCAGGACTTCCCGCTCATCTGCATCGGCGAGGGACTGAACAGTCGGGAACCGAGCCAGGAACCGCGGGAATCGTTCGATCACCCGGGAGACCTGCGTCTGCTGGAGCATCGCCTCCGAGACCAACACCGCGTACGGATCGCGGCGAAGACCGATCGCCGCACGCCACGGCAGTTGCCGCGAGTTGGCCGCGAACCACTTGACAAGGGACTGTACAGCGGTCGCCTTCACAGCGGATCTCGTGGCCGTTCATCTCTAAGATGCCGCGATGCGTTTTCAGGGCTTGCGGTACTTCTTCGTTGCCTGCTTCTTCTGCTCCTCGACGAGCTTCTGCCGGCGCTCAACCTCCGCCTGCAACCTGGCAAAGAAGCCGGGCTTCGCGCCCTTCTTCGCGGCATCCCGGTCCTTCCGGCCGTATGGCGTCGCAGGCGCAAGCCCCGCGGCGACCCGCTCCTCGTGCTTCTTCTCAAGCTCGTCGGCGTGCGCGCGGATCCACTTGCTCTCCAGGATGCCAAGCGTCGAGTTGACCATGAAGTACAGCGACAGTGCCGCGGGCGCGTTGTACATGAAGACGGGGAACATCACCACCATCATCACCTTCATCATCTTCTGCTGCTGTTCCTGCTCCGGGGTCATCTGCCCCGTCGAGGGCGGTGTCATGTACTTCTGCTGGATGTAGAACACGACGCCCAGCAGCAGCGGCAGGATGTTGAGTCCCTGGATCGGCCCCATGAGTCCCGAGAGCAGGGGGATCGAGAACCCGTCCCAGTTGAACGCGTCACGGAAACTGACGAAGTTGTCGGGCTCGGCGAGGTCGGCTAGGAACGACCACCGCCCGCCGGTGACCCATTGCACCGCGCCGAAGAATGCGGCCTCGTGGCGCAGCTCGAACGTAAAAAAGATCATGGCGTACAGGGCAATCCAGATCGGCGTCTGCAGCAGCGGCGGCAGGCAGCCGCGAGCGGCCGCGCCATAGTCGACGTGGCCCTCGCGCATCAGCTTGGTGACCTCTTCGCGCATCTTCGCCGGGTCGTTCTTGTACTTCTCCTGAATCGCCTTCTGCTTGGGGGCCAGCGCCTGCATCTGCTTGCCGAAGCGGATCATGCTCAGCTGCGACCACCGTGTCACCGGGTGCAGCGCGGTCCGCACGCACACCACCAGCACCATGATCGCGAGCGCCCAGTCGAACACGACGTAATCGTGCAGGATCCCCAGGAACCACCGCAGGAACAACGCGACCGGCTGAAATGTGCAGAACGCGCACGGCCCGCCGAAGGTGAAGATCACCAACTCCGTCAGGCCGTAATAGCTCGCGGCGGGCTCGGCATCGATGTACTTCCCCGAGATCGGACCCGCATAGATCAGCATCGACAGATCGGCGCTCGAGCCCGGCGCGACAGTCAGCTTCGGTGAAGTCACCCGCAGGATCATCACCCCCGGCGAGGACCGCCCCGTCGCGCTCGGATCAACCGGCGAGGGCACCGCGAGCCGGTCCACCCGCTCGACGAGCTTGAACTCTTTGTCCTTGCCCGCGGGCTTGCTCAGATCGACGCCCGAGCCGGGCACCGGGTGCATCGCCACGGCAAAGTACCGCGAGGTCATGCCCGCCCACGACAGCCGCAGGCTGCTTTCACGCGATTCCTGATCCGGCCACAGCGTGGTCGGTGGCCATGTCGGCAGGCCGGAGATGGAAGCCCCCGGCTTCCCAAGCACGCTGTCGTGTGCAAGCCGGTACTGCTTGCCGAGCACGATCTGATCAGGGTCCGAGGTGGCAGGCAGCACATAGCCAAACCGAACCCGTCGCACATCCCCGCCATACCGGATCGTGCCCAGCGGAAGGTCGCTCGGCCCATACTGGTTCCACACGATCGACAGCGGCCGATCGGACAGATTCTCAAACCCTTGTTCGAGTCCGACTTCGTACGAGTCAGGCCTGAGGACATACCGCCGCGTGATGCGAGCCAGCTCACGCTCCGCGCCATCCTCGGTGCGCTCGGTGATGATCGCCTCAAACGCGCCGGGCCCCGTCTGCCTCCACAGCGTGACCGTCGCATCCGCGGTATCAAGCGAGAGGTCCACGCTCCGCCCGTCGATCTCCACGCTTCCCGCGGCCATCGGCGTCGTGCCGATCCGGTCACTCCCCGGCAGGCCGACGAACCGCTGGATCGTTTCGTGTTCCTTCCGGTCCACATGCTCAAAGTGATTCGCCAGCCGCAGGCTCGAGAGGCCCGCGCCGAACACCGAGAACCGGATCTCCATGTGATACGCGCCGCCATCGGCGCTCGGAGTCAAGCTGCCGATCGACTCCAGGGGCGCAAGCGGGAATCGCCGCGCGCGAAGCTCACCCAGCGGCAGTCCCGCAGTCGGGATCGCGGGAACACCCGCCGCGGCCGGCACAGCCGAATCGACGGGCTCCGTCGCCGGTTGATTGCCCGCATCTGTCGCTGATGCGCTCGGCTCGGGCGTGTTCGTTCCATCCGCACTGGCCGTTGCAGGGCTCGCGGCCGGTGCCGCGTCCTTGGCGATGGGCGGGGCGGGCTTCTTCGATCCGCTCACGGCGTAGAGGTACGCGATTCCGATTCCCGCAAGCACAATGGCAAGCGGAACGAGAATCCGGAACAGTCGGTTGGGTCTTGGACGGGCGTCGGGCATGGGGCGGATGATAGATGGAGGCAAGGGCACCTGCCGAAGGGTTCCTCAGAGCCCTACCTTCACGCCTTCTCGCTACCGACCCTCGTACAGCCGATCGCCCAGCCAGTCAGACAGGGCGCCAATCGCCTTGATCTTGCTGGCGGTCTTCTCGACGTCGTACTCGATCCGAACAAACTGGATCCGATCCGGACTCAGAATCGTGTAGCAAGCCCGGGGATCAAGGTCCCGCGGCTGTCCGACCGAGCCGACGTTGATGATCGCCTTCTCGTCCATGAACTTGTACGTCGCGTCGGTCAGTTCCGCCGGCGGATAGAAGTCAGGCTCATCCGTGAACACCCCGGGCACGTGCGTGTGCCCGACGATACAGAACCTCGGGACCCGCTCGAAGATCGTGGTGACTTTGTCCGGGGCGGACTGGCAGTCGTCCGGGAAGATGTACTCGTTGATCGGCCGTCGCGGCGAGCCATGCACCGCCAGCATCGGTAGGTTGGATTCCGGAGTCGCCTCCACCACGCGGACCCGAAGCTGCCCCAGAAACTCGTACCGTGAGCGTCGAAGCTCGGGGTCGGGCTCCGCATCAAACTGCTGCCGCGTCCAATATGCCGCCTGCTCCGCACCGGGGTTGAAGTTGGTCGGCTCGTAGAGCACCGAGAAGTCGTGGTTGCCCATCAGCGACCACGCGCAGCGCTGACGGATCAGATCGACACATTCCAGCGGGTCCGGGCCGTAGCCGATGATGTCCCCAAGCGAGATGATCCGCTCGATGCCCCGCGCATCGATATCCGCCAGCACAGTCTTGAGCGCCTCGGCGTTGGCGTGGACATCGGAGATGATCGCCACCTGTTTTTGCGCCACGTCAATGTCCTTACCCGGGTCTCCGGCTCGACCCCTCCCCGGGGGAGGGGAATCCTAACGGCAGTCCGTCCGCGCTGCCACGACCCTCCCCCGCATCGCCCCGTGCCTCGTTCTTACTCGGCTTTCCGCCTCTCGCCTTACCCATCCCGTCCGGATTGCCGATCTTGACCCCGGGCCTACCATGCGAATCGATCGGTCCGCGGCTCACTCCCCGCGGTTCCGACGCCCCGCCGTCCCCTTTCTTCCGGCCGGGCGGGCCCAACAAGGAGGCAGGGAATGCCCTCAGTGAACGTCTCCTATCAACGAACCCGTGAGATGACCATCGACGAGCTTTTGCTCGAGAACCGGGTCATCTTTCTGATCGGTGAGATCAACCACGCCTCCGCCGCCCGGCTCATGATGCAGATGTTTTACCTTGAGCATCAGAAGGCGGGCCAGGAGATCCACTTCTACATCAACTCGCCCGGCGGCGCGGTGGATGACACCCTCGCCATCTACGACACCATGCGCTTCCTCAAGAGCCCGGTGTCCACCTACTGCCTCGGCCGGGCCTACTCCGGCGGCGCGGTCCTCCTCACCGCGGGCACAAAGGGCAAGCGGTTCATCCTCCCCCACGCCAAGGTCATGGTCCATCAGCCCTATGGCGGTGTCGGCGGTCAGGCCGAGGACATCCGCATTCAGGCCGAGCAGATCATCAAGTCCAAGACCGAACTGATCCGCATCGTCGCCAAGCACACCGGCCAGAGCGAGGACCAGGTCCGCAAGGACGGCGAGCGCGACAAGTACTTCAACGCCATGGAGGCCAAGGAGTACGGCCTGGTCGATGAAGTCATCGCCGAGCCCCCGATCGCCTGATCACACCGTTCTCGCTCTTCCACGATCGTCCACGCCCACCAAGGGTTCAAACATGTCCGGTTACATGGTCCCCATCGTCATCGAGCAGTCCGGCCGCGGCGAACGCGCGTACGACATCTATTCCCGCCTGCTCAAGGACCGCATCATCTTTCTCGGCGGCGGCGTGGGCGATGAGATCGCCAGCCTCATCATCGCCCAGCTGCTCTTCCTCGCCAACGAGGACCCCAAGGCCGATGTCCACCTCTACATCAACTCGCCCGGCGGCTCCGTCTCCGCGGGTCTGGGCATCATCGACACGATGAACTTCATCCAGTGCGATGTCTGCACGTACATCATCGGCCAGGCCGCGAGCATGGGCTCCATCATCGCCGCCAGCGGCGCAAAGGGAAAGCGCTACACGCTCGCCAACGCCCGCAACCTCATGCACCAGCCCCTCATCGGCGGCGTCATGGAGGGCCAGGCCACGGATCTGGAGATCGAAGCCCGCGAGATGCTCCGCATCCGCGACCGCCTCTACGACATCTACTCCCGGGCCACCGGCCAGACCGTCGAACGCATCACCGCCGACTGCGACCGCAACAAGTGGCTCGACGAGAAGGAGATGCTCGAGTACGGCCTGGTGGACCGCGTGCTCACCAGCATGCCTGTCCTGAAGCGTGAGCCCGGCATCGAATAAGTTTCGCCCGCTGCTTTATCGCGCGGGGCTCAACCCCGTCGCCGTTTGCGGCTTGATCGTTCCCGGTGCACGCACGTTCGCCTGGATCGTCACGGTGTACCACGCGCCGAGCTCGGGATCGTGAATCGACCACACCATCGCGCCGCCGGGCTCCAGCCTCTTTGGCAGGTTCCAGCTCCCCTCGGTGGACATCCCGTTTACGCTGCGCGAATAGCTCCCGGTGCACCGGATGGCGTCCCCATCAGGAGTGCCGCGGAGTCGGATCGCCTGCTTCGCATCCGGCGAGTCCGGCTCGGGGCTCAGCTCAAGCATTGCCTCCTGATCCGGATACACCCACACCTGTGGCGCCGACAGCAGGGCATACCCCGCCCTTCCGCGCAGCTCTTCCTGATACGCCGCGAACTCCGCAGCACCCAGCTCCGCCCCGCCGGGGTACGCCGACCACTTCAACCGCGGCCCATCACCCTTGGGCGAGCCGTAGTCCTTCGGCGCATCTATGCGGTGGATGCGGACGATAAAGTTGATCAGCGGCCGCGTCTCCGCCGTCGATGGCCGCGCCGCCGCGCCATCCTCGGCAAGGGTGATGCTCGCCTCATCCGGCCCCGGCGAGACGCACACCAGCAGCCGCTCCCCGCCGATCACCCCGGTCGCCAGCAACGCGACGGTCTCGCCCTGTGGCACCTTCACCCCGCGGACACGCGCACTCGAAGCCGTCCGCGCATCTCCGTACCTCGCGAAGTCCAGGTCCATCGTGTATACGCGGCGGCGGTCTGCTCCCGCCGGGATCATCACCTGCGTCACCGTCGAGTCGAGCGTGAAACCCTCCATCGGCTGGCCGTTTCGCGCATCCATGCCGACGCTGATGGTTGCTTTCCCGCCCGGCACGACCTCCAGCCGGGGTCGCGACAGCACCGCGCCCGCGTCCGCCGCCGTAGCGCCGGCAAGCACCTCCGCAAACTCCGAGCGTGTCAGCACTCGCTCGATGCTCCAGTCCGGCTCGGGCGTGCCTGCCCGCACCTGGCCGAGGGCAAAGTCCAGCTTGGGGTGCTGCGGCCATGATCGCAGGATTGTCACCCGGATCGGGAGCGAGCCCTTGAACGGCTCGCTCTCCGCGCCCATCAGGCTCACATTGTCGCGGGCCTGCACGTCCCCGCCGGAACGTGATCCTGTGCACGCAACGAGTATCGCCGCCAGCGCGAGCACCAGCGCGGCCTGAGCCGCGACCGGCCAGCGTGCAGATGCCGAGAGCGCCCGCACCCTCGACCGCAGCGCCGTGCCGAAGGGCAGCGCGGGCGCAAGCCACGCAATCGGCCGCGACGACGCCAGTTCGATCAGCGTCCGTCCATAGTTCTCGCGCTCTGTCGCGCCCGCACCACGAAGGGCACGGTCGTCGCATGCTTCCTCCATCAATCCACGGATGCGGACCGCCGCGAGCCACACCGCGACGATCGGCCACGCCGCGATCACCACCGCGTGCAGAATCGCCGCCGTGATCGGATCGTGCCGCGCCACGTGCGCCGCCTCGTGCCGAAGCACCCATCCGAGACCCGTTGACCCCGCGCGGGACTCAAGGTCCCGCGGAATCACCAGCCGCGGCCGCCAGGCACCGATCAACACCGGTCCCGCCGATTCGTGCATCAGCACCGGCACGCCCCCCGAGCCAAGCCGCAACTCGCACGCTCGAGCCTGCCGCTCGATGCGTCGCATCCTGCGTGCACCCGCAGCCCACGCAAGAGCCAGTGCCGCAACGCCCAGTCCATACAGCGGCATGACGACCTGCGCCGCGGCCAACCCCGCGCCCCGTGCCGATCCCGCGAACGGGGACGCCGGATCCGCGGTCGCCGCCGCGATGGGCTCGGCGGATCCTCCCGTTCCGACATCGTTGATGCTTATCCGCACATCGACCGGAGTGATGCCAGCAAGCCCGATCGGCGACTCCAGGGACACGGGGAGCGCAAGCCGCATCAGCACCGCGGCATACAGCAGCATCCGCCAGGCCGGCGCGACCCGCCGAGCAAGCGCCCGGTCCGCAACCACCGCCAGCGCGAGCATCCCCGCGCACCAGATGTTCATCCACACCACCCATCCAAGCACAGCCTCACCCGAGCCCTCGAGCCATAGCAGCATGTCATTCACGGGTGATCTCCTTTGCCTGCGTCCTGCTCTGCTCTTTCAGCATCGCGAGCAGCGCATCGCGCTCCTTGCGCGAAAGCCTCGCCTCGCTCGCGATAAACTCGAGCGCCGGCGCAACCGCGCCGCCAAACGCCGATGCAACGAACTTCAACCATGCCCCGCGCCGCGCATCGCGAGGCTGGACCACGGGCGTGTACTCCCACACATTCCCCACCTGCCGCGCGCGGACATGCCCCTTCTCGACCATCCGGTCAAGCATCGTCTTGACGGTCGAGTACGCCCACCCGCGCGTCCCCTTCACCGATTCCGCCACTTCCCGCGCGGTCGCCCGGCCGCGCTCCCACAACGCCTCCAGAAGGTCCCATTCCCCATCGCTGATGGGCTGCGAAAGGGGCGATCCGTCCTTGCTCATTTCCGGTGTCTCCGTGCGATGCGATGCGACATGGTTCGCAAAGACACTACAAGTGTAGCAGTATCGGGGTTGCAGGGCCGCTCCCTCCACTTTCCTGCCCTCCACGCCCTCCCGGTCGCCTGTCTCCGTCCAAGGGGTCCGATACTCCGCGTTCGCACACCCCGCCGCGCCCCGTCGGATGCCCGAACCACTTGCCGCGTGTAGACTTGTCGTTCACCCGGATGGGGTACGGATGTCGCATCGTGTTGATGCGACTTTCCGCATCCGCCAGACCGGCTCTTCAGGAGCGAGCCCGCACAGTTTCACCGACTGCTCGACTCGAGTTATGGACGCCACCAACCAGCATCAGAACAACGTGCCCCCCGCCGAGAACGCGGAGGCTTCCAGCCCCATCACCACTCCTCAGCCCGAGCCTGCCCCAAAGCAGCCCGAGCTCTCCTCGGAAGTGGCAAGCGAGATCGATGAGGCAATGGCCGCGCTGGGCTTTGGTGGCAGCGGTGCAAGCAGCGCCAAGACCGCAAAGAAGGATCGTGGCGGCAAGCCCCTCGCCCGCCCCGAGCGGACCGTCACCCCGATCGGCGGCCTTGAGAAGCCCAAGGTCCACGGGCCCCGGGTTGTTCAGGCAGGGCGCGAGCATCGCGCCGGCATCGTTGTCAGCGTCGGTCCGACGGACATCTTCCTCGAGTTCGGGCCCAAGGAGCTCGGCGTCGCTCCCCGAGCTCAGTGGAACGATGATGAGCTCCCCGTCGTCGGCACGGAGATCCAAGTCGTCGTCGACAAGTTCGAGCCCAGCGAGAGCATCTTTATCTGCTCGCGTCCAGGCGCCGTTGTCAAGGCCGCGTGGGAGAACCTCGACATCGGCCAGGTCGTCGAGGCCCGCGTCGTCGGTGTGAACAAGGGCGGCCTCGAGCTCGAAGTCGGCGGCCACCGCGCGTTCATGCCCGCCAGCCAGGTCTCGCTGGATCGCATCCCCGATCTCTCCGTCATGGTCGGCGAGAAGATGACCTGCCAGGTCTCGCAGCTCGATAAGCGCGGCCGCGGCAACATCGTGCTCTCGCGGCGCGATCTCCTCCAGAAGGAACGCATCGAGAACGCCTCCAAGCTCAAGGACACCCTCGAAGAGGGGCAGACGCTCGACGGCACCGTCCGCAAGATCATGCCGTTCGGCGCGTTCGTAGACATCGGTGGCATCGACGGCCTCGTGCACATCTCGGATCTCACCTATGACCGCATGGGCTTCGGCGAGAACGCCATCGCCAAGGTCGTCAAGGAGGGCCAGCAGGTCCGCGTGAAGATCCTCAAGATCGACTGGGACGAGAACGACATGCGCAAGAGCCGCATCTCGCTCGGCATGAAGCAACTCGCCGCGGACCCGTTCCAGACAGCGATCGCCGACATCAAGGAAGGCGCGGATGTCGGCGGCCGCGTGACCCGGCTCACCGAGTTCGGCGCGTTCATCGAGCTCGCCCCCGGCGTCGAGGGCCTCGTGCACGTCTCCGAGATCGCCTATCGCCGCATCGGCCACCCGCAGGATGTTCTCAAGACCGATGAAGTCGTCCAGTGCCGCGTGCTCAAGCTTGATCCGCAGACCCGCCGCATCTCGCTGAGCATCAAGGCCACCCAGCCCGCGCCCGAGCCCGTTGCCTCTGGCGGCGGCGGTGGCGGGGGGGGCGGTGGTGGTGGACGGGGCGGTCGCAAGGGCGATCGCGGCGGAACGCCCCGCACAGAGGAAGAAATCCGCAAGGAAACCCCGGCGATGCGCCGCCTGCGTGCCCAAGCCGCGCTCCGCTCTAAGACCAAGGAAATCCGCGGCGGGTTCTGACCCAGGGCAACGACGTTCAGACGCAGTTTCAACGAAGGCCGGGTCCCCCAGGGACTCGGCCTTTCTTCTTGACGCGTTGAACGTTGTCCTACGAATGCTCTCTCGCGCTCACCGCCCCGTGCTGCCGAAGCCGCCCGTGCCCCGCGCCGTGTCGCTGAGTTCCGCAACGACCTCTACCCGCGCGTGCGCTACCTGCGCGATCACCATCTGCGCGATCCGCATGCCGTGGGTGATCACAAACGCCTCCTGACCCAGGTTGATCATCGGGACCTTCACCTCGCCCCGGTAATCCGCATCGATCGTTCCGGGCGAGTTCGGCATCGTCACACCGTGCTTGGTCGCCAGTCCCGATCGCGGCCGGACCTGCGCCTCAAACCCCGGAGGCACCGCGATCGCCAGCCCCGTCGGCACCAGCACGATCACGCCGCCCTGCGTCAGCGGCTTGAGCTCGATGGATGTCCCCTCCGGCAGGCACGCGGCCAGGTCCATCCCAGCCGCGTGCTCGGTCTGATACGCAGGGTTCGCCGCGCGCGCATCAAGCTTCCGCACACGCAGCGCGACCGTCAGCAGTTCGTGTTCAGTAATCATTGCCCGAGCGTAGTCGCCCGGCCCGCCACCCGCTCAGCCGCCGCCCAATTCACCGCGCCCCGACGCGAGCGCTCCCCACGACAACCCGGATGTCGCAACCATTCAAAGCACCGGCCGCGGCCGGCGGGTCCGCCTGCGGCGGCGTTTCTTCCCGTCCCCCGTCCTTGGTCATCTGCTCCAGACTCCGATCCAGTTGCTCTAGCATGCGCCGCGTCGAGGCGATCGCCCGATCCAGCGACGAGGTCCCGGTAACGGACTTCATCGCGTCGGACCGCTGCTCCTTCTGAAGCTGCTGGTCACACTCCGCCTGAGCCCTGAGGAGAGAGGCGAGCAGTTTCTCGGCGTTCTGGCGTGTGGCCACTGTCTGCAGAATCACCTGCTCTCGTGCACTGGACATGTCGTCAACGCTCCATACCCCCATCCACCCGCGGGACCTTCCCACGCACGCCCGAAGGCACAGTGGTCGGTTCTATGAAGATGGAGTTTAGGGTCTCGCTGCTCCCCGAGTTGTGGAGCCCAAACACAGTCCGAATCATGCCGGGTGCCGGCGCATCTCGGGAACATGGCGCTGCAGCGCGGCGATCACCGCTGCCGGATCCAGACTCTTCTGGAGCCCCCCAAGTTCCGCCAGCATCGCCTCCGCCGCCGCATCGCTCAGCGGTTCCGCCCCGTCGCCGGCCCATGCACGGATCCCTGGGTGCGCGGTCGGCCGGAGCATCTCCCGCGCATAGGCGAGTTCCTCGTGGATCTTCTCGCCGGGCCGCGATCCTGTGAACACGACGTCGATCCTCGGGCCGGAAGCCGCTGTGCCCACTGCATTCGGGGTCCGCGGGGTCAGGCCGTGTGCCCGCGCAAACCGCTCGGCAAGGTCCACGATCCGCACCGGGTCGCCCATGTCGAGCACATACATCCCGGCACGACGATTCGCCGCGGCATCCAGCGTCGCTGATTGCAGCACCAAAGTCGCGGCCTCGTTGATCGTCATGAAGTACCGCGTCATCCGCTCATCCGTCACCGTAAGCGGCCCGCCCTCGGCAAGCTGGCTCGACCAGATCGTGAGCACGCTGCACGCCGATCCCAGCACGTTCCCGAACCGCACCATGCTCATGCGGGTCCTGGTCGATCCGTGCGCCGCCAGCCACGAGACATAGATCTCCGCCAGTCGCTTGGTCGCACCCATCACGCTCGTCGGGTTGACCGCCTTATCTGACGAGATCATCACAAACCGCTCCGCCCCGCATGCCGCCGCGGCATCCGCAATCGCCTTCGTGCCAAACAGGTTGTTCGTCAGCGCGTGCGCCGGGTGATCCTCCATCAGCGGCACATGCTTATGCGCTGCCGCGTGGAACACCGCGTGCGGGCGAAGCTCGGCCAGCAGCCGCTGTGTCCCCGCCGCATCCACAACGTCATGCAGCACCGCCCGCCGCTGAACGCCCGGGAATCGCTGGGCGATCTGCCGGTCAATCTCAAACAGCGCGTTCTCCCCACGCTCCATCAGCACAAGCTGCGACGGCGCAAACCCAGCGCACAGCCGCGCCAGCTCGGAACCAATGCTCCCGCCCGCGCCGGTGATCAGCACACGCTTCCCGGCCAGCATCTTCCCCACCTCGGCCCGGTCCAGCCGGTACGGCTCCCGCCCGATCAGCTTCGCCATGTCGATCGTCGGCGTCGCAGTGAGCATCGCCGTCTCCGCCGGCCGCGCCGTCGATGACTCGGTGCTCTCCGCACGCCCGGAAGTCGGTTCCGCAAGCAGGTCGCTCAGCGCCGGCACCGCGCGCTGGCAGATCCCCGCCAGCCGAAGCAGTTCGCTCGTCCGCACCGCGGCCGCGCTCAGCGTCGCGGGCAGGCACACCAGCGCGAGCTTCGGGCGGAACTTGGCCGCAATCGCCGGCAGGTCTTCCGTGGTTCCCAGGATCGGTGCCGGTGCCGCGCCGGCCTCCGTGTGCGTCATCCCCGGCGGCAGCACACACCCGGTGATCACCGGCGCATCGGCCGATGCCGCCATCTGACCCGCAAGCTGTGCGATCGTCTCCGGTGTCCCGATCAGCAGAACGCCGGTGCGGATGCGAGGCGTGTTTTCCACTTTCCCCAAAAGAGCGGGGGGAGTGGGGGATCGATCAGCCGTGGGGCTCACCTGTACCGCGCGCCGGCGCAATGGCCCGACAAACGCGGTCGGTGGAACGGGATGGAACGAAGGCAGCGGGTGCGTCGTCATGACGGCTCCGGGACGAGAAACGGGTAAGCTGCGTTCATCGACATCCTGGGTGCACATGGATCAGCACTCGCTCGGACCTGCCTCATCCACTTGACCCGGCACCGTGGTCGGTCTTTGCTCGTATACCCATGCGGATCATCTCCGGAGAGTTCAGGCGGCGGCAGCTCATCTCCCCAAAGGATGCGAGCACGACGCGCCCCATCCCCGACCGCGTCAAGGAGTCCGTCTTCTCCATCCTCAGAGGACACTTTGAGGGTGCCCGTGTTCTCGACGCCTTCGCCGGCTCCGGCTCCATCGGCCTCGAAGCCCTCAGCCGCGGAGCGTCATTCGTCCTCTTTGTCGAACGCGACAAGGCCGCCGCCAACCTCCTCGAACGGAACATCGAGATGCTCGGCTGCGGCGATCGGTGCGAAGTGCTGCGTGCCGATGCCATCGGACCCGCCACACTCGCCCGGTGCCCGCGCCCGCTCGATCTTGCCTTCTTTGATCCGCCCTACCCCCTTGTCGAGGACCCTGCAAGCTGGGATCGAATCCGGGGCCAGATCGGGCGTGTCGCTGACCTGCTGACCCCCGTCGGTTTCGTCGTCGTCCGTACCCCGTGGCCGTTCTTTCAAAGCCTCGCGGAGCCAGAGGCGACCCCCGACTCGCAGCGTGAGGCCCGCAAGTTCAAGGACCGCAAAGAGCGTCTCGGACGCAAACTCCGCGAGCAGGAGTGGGTGCTCGATGAGATCGACCCCGATGAGATCGAAGCCGAAACAGTCGATGACGAGACCGAACTCGAAGACATCGAGACCGTCGAAGCCGCGGCCGCCGCGCAGCGAAAGCTCGGCGATCTGACGATCGAGGGCGCGGTCGGACCGGAGACACACGCCTACGGCAGCACCGCGGTGCACCTGTACATGCGCTGCCCGCCCGCCGCCGCCTGAACAGTGGGGGAGTCACCTCGTGCACGAACTCAACGCCGACAAACTCGTCGAAGGGCTCAACGCCGCCCAGCGCGATGCCGTGCTCCACGGCGGCGCAGACGGTGCCACCGGTCCGCTCATCGTCCTTGCCGGGCCCGGAACCGGCAAGACCCGCGTCATCATCCACCGGATCGCCCGCATCATCGCGGATGGCGCTGACCCCGAGTCGATCCTCGCGGTCACGTTCACCAACAAGGCCGCTGGCCAGCTGCGGGAGCGACTGGCGGAACTCGTCGGCTCGACGCTCGCTACCCGCGTGCGCGCGCAGACCTTCCACGCCCTGGGGCTCTCGCTCGTCCGGCGCTTCGCATCCGACCTCGGCCTCCCGCCGATCCGCCGCGATGCCGCCATTCTGGATTCCGCTCAGCGACTCCGCCTCGTGCGCGAGGCAATCACGACGCAGGGGCTCTTCGCCTCGCGCCGCGCCAAGGGGATCGACACCCTCGCCGAGCTGGTGCAGCACGCGATGCGTGCCCTTGCCAACCGCGCGATCGAGCCCGAGACCTGCACCGCATTCCTCGAAACCTGGCGAGCCCGCCTCGACCAGGGGCAGGATTCAACCGGTGCCGTCGTCGATGAACCCGAGCTCGCGGCCGAGGCCGCCCGGCTCGATGAGTTTCGGGACATCTCCCTCGCCTACACATGGTTCCAGGCCGAGTGCCGTCGCCGGGGCTGGCTCGGCTTCGAAGACCTCATCATGCTCTCGATCCGCGCGCTGCGGGAGGTCCCCCGCGTTGCCGCCCTCGTCCGCGCCGAGTTCCGTCACGCGCTCGTCGATGAGTTCCAGGACGTCAACGCCGGGCAGATCGAGTTCCTCCGTCTGCTCTTCCCGCCCGTCAGCCCCGCCCAGGGCAGCGACCATCCTCCCGGACCGGACCTGTGCATCGTCGGAGACGACGACCAGGCCATCTACGGCTTCCGCGGCGCTGATGACCAGGCCTTCGAACGCTTCGACCGCATCTGGCCCGGCTCCCGCCGCATCCTCCTCACCGAGAACTACCGCAGCCAGACGCCCATCATCGCCGCCGCCAACCGCGTCATCTCCCTCGCCGAGCACCGCTTCGCCCCCGACAAACTCGTTGCCCGCGCTTCGTCCCTCGCCGCCCGGCCGCCGGAGCCCGGCGCGGGCGTCACCTGCATCGAGCTCACCCAGGATTCCGACGGCGGTGCCGCCATCGCCACGAGCATCCTGCTCGACCGCGCCGCCGGCTCCATTCCCAATCTCCCTTGGAGCAAATACGCCGTCGTCTGCCGCAACAACAGCGATATCACGCGAGTTGTCGCGGACCTCGAGCTTGAAGGCATCCCCGCGCGCGGCAGCTACGGCGACCCCCTCGGCGAAGACTCCGGCGTGCAGGATGTCCTCGCCTGGATCACCCTCCTCGTAAACCCGCGCGAGACCTGGCCCGTCCGCCGCATCCTCACGCGTCCGCCCCTTGCCGCCGAACCCCTGGCCGCGATGGAGTACGAGAAGCGCTTCCGCGGCGAGCGCATGATGCGCGGCGAGGATTCCGAAGAGCCCTCGTTCCTGCAGTGGGTCTCCGCCGCCGCCGCGGACGATGCCGTCATCGGTCCCGCGGTCCAGCGGCTGGTCGCGCTGCACCGACGTCTCGCCGATCTCACCTCCACCGTCCCGGCCCCCCAAGCGATCGAACAGATCATCACGCTCACCGATGCGGCGCATGGCGACCTTCTCCCCGCGCGACAGCGCGCCCGACGCATCAATGCGCTCATCGCCCTTGTCCGCCTTGCTCGTCTGTCGCACGCAAAGCTCGACCAGCCCGGAGATCTGCGAGAGTTCTGGCGCTATTGGCAGGACCTCGATGACGAGGACCGTTCCCTGCGACAAGTCGGTGGCATCGACGACCGCACCAGTCCCAACGATGACGACGAAGACGAAGGCGATGACTCGCCCGCCGTTACGGTCATCTCCGCACACAAGGCCAAGGGCCTGGAGTGGGACACCGTCTTCGTGCCGCGCGTCACGCCGGTTCATGGCTACGGCAAAGCCGGTCGCAATGATCCCGACCCTCTCCCCGCCGGGTTGCTGAGCCAGGCCGGAGACTCCCCCGATGCCGATCGCCGCGCTGCGGAAGAACGGCGCATCTTCTACGTCGCCGCCACCCGTGCGCAGCGCCGCCTGTTCCTGCTCTCCAAGCGCAACAAGAACCCCAGCAAGTCCACACATTACTTCGAAGAGCTCACCCGCGATCCCAACGGCAAGGCCCTCGTGCACGTGCTGGACATCGCCGATCTCCGCCAGAAGGCCGCGGCGAAGCTTGGACGCGATGACCTCCTGAGCGCGGTCGCTTCCAGCCACAACGACCTCGGCGGCGATGTCATTGATCGCGCCCGCCTCGCCGTGCGCCTCGCCGCCGCGGAGGCCCTGGAGTTTGCCGACAGGCCCGATGCCGCCGCCGACGATGTCGCCGCGGCCTCCGCCCGCCTCGGCTCCGCCGCCGCCAAGCTCGCGATCGTCTCCCACATCGCCGCAACGCGTGCTGCCCCCGATTGGATCGACCGCGACCCCGACCTCGCCAAGTACGCCGCCACACTGCTCCGCATCGTCAGCCGGGCCGACAACCCGCCCGTCGATGCGCCGCGCCCGCCGCTGGAGCTCAGCTACACCGCCATCGACGCCTACACCCGTTGCCCGCGCTGCTACTGGCTCCGCTTTGTCAAGGGTCTTCCCGAAACCCAGCGCAAGCAGACCGTTCTCGGGACAGTGGTGCACTCCGCGCTCGAGAGCTTCTACCGCGCCGTCCGCGATGCCGAGTCCGTCGGGCTCGAACCGCCCTCGCTCGGAACATTGCTCCGATTCGGACGCGAAGAGTTCATGGCCGCGTGGCCGCCGGGAGTCGATCTCGACCGCAACGAGTTCGACCAGGCCCTTGCCCAGCTCACCGTCGCTCACCAGAAGCTGCACGACCCCAGCTCCCAGGTCCTCGAACTCGAGAAGAACATCAACTGGCAATACACCGTCCCCGCCGACGACTCTGGTTCTCCGGCGACCACGCACCACTTCAGCGCCAAGATCGACCGCATCGACCAGACCACGCTGGCCGATGGTCGCTCCGGCTTCAGAGTTGTGGATTACAAGTCCGGTCAGGCCTGGAAAAAGCTCACCCACCCCCCCCTCGATGACCTGCAGTTCGGCATCTACGCCCTCGCCCTGCCCCACCTTCTGCCCGATCTCTCCCTCTCCGACGTCGTCGGCGAGTACTGGCTCCTGTCTTCCGGCGAGCGAGGGGTGATCCCCTTTGCCAGCCTCCGCCTCGACAAAGTCGAGAAGGTCATCCACGCCGCCGTCCGGGGCATCCTCGCCGGAGATTTCGAGCCCGCAAACGACTGCAAAGGGGATTGCCGCATCCTCCGCGCCCCCCTCGGCGTCGGATAATCCTCTTTCGGACCTTCATCCTGCCTGCCCCTTCCGCCCGGCCCGATCAGTCCGCGCAGCTGTTGCCTCCGCTTTCCCTCCGTCTGCAACCATCAGTCCAAGCAGGGATAGAACCGATCGAATACCCATGATCGGACGCTGCTTTTTCTACTCCCTAGCCCTGTCCGCCGCTGCCGCGGCCGGTGTTCACACATCCGCAGCTCCCATTGCGGTGGAGCCCCTTGCCCATCTTGACGCGCCGCCGGCCGTCACGCCCGCCGAATCTCGAATTGTCGAGTTGCACGCCTATCGCCGCAGCGGGGTCGTCTCGGCATGGTTGGCCAACGGTGTCCGTGTCCACTTCCGCCGGATGGAGGTCCAGCCCGGCCAGGTGGAAGTCATGATCAGCTTCGCGGGTGGCGAGCTGCTCGAGTGCGGCGAAACCCGTGGCCTCTCCTTGCTCTGCGCCTCCTATCTCGATCGCCCTGCAACCCAAGACCTCGCCGCGGCCGACATCGCCGCCCGGCTCAACGCCGCGGAACTTTCGCTCGAGGGCGGGGTCATGTCCGACGCCCTGATGATCCGCATCCACGGGTCCGCGGCAAACGTCCGCACCGGTCTGGCCCTCGCGGCGAAGGCGCTCACCGCGCCCGTCGTCTCCCCGGACCTGCTCGAAGTCGCACGCACCGCTTCGTGCGCCAGCATCGAGCGCACCCAGGCGGATGCAAAGTGGGCGGTCACCGAGCCTCTGCTTGAGCTTGTCACGCCCATCGGCGACTGCCGCAACAAGCTCGCCTGCACCAAGCGCATGGCCGCCTTCACGCCCGAGCAGGTCGCCGGGTGGATCACCCGCCACGCCCTCACCCGTCCCTGCGAGGTCGCGATCGTCGGCGATGTGGAAATGAACGCTGCGCTCCACCTCGCGGCGGAGATCTTCGGCGACCTCCCCGATCGCCCTCGCGCTTCCCCCGCCGTCCTCGCCCAGAATCGGTGCGTCGGCAAGCAGGAGGGGCCATTCGCTCGCGATGTCGGTTGCAAGGGCCAGGCCAAGATCCAGGACACCCACGTCCTGGCCGGCTTCCTCTCCCCCGACCCCTCCGAGGTTCAGGAAGTCCGCCGCCTCCGCGCCGGTGCGCGTGTCCTCGCTCATCGCCTGGAGGACCGTCTGCGTGAACTCAAGCTCGGCGGTGATCCGCACGTGAGCTGGACCTACATGCCCAGCCCCTTCGCGGGCCGCTCCGTCACCGTCGTCGCCGCCCGCGTCGCCCCCGGCGATGCCGAGCCCGTCAAGCAGCTCATGCAGGCTTCGATGTGCGAACTCATGGACCACGGCCTCCCCGCGGCCGAGCTCGCACGCTCCACCGAGCTGCTCGCGCGCGTCGCCTCCGCCTACGAACGCGATCCGCGATACTGGGCCGCCATCCTCAGCCGCAGCGCCAGCGGCGGGCTCGATCCCGAGCAGATCGCAGATGGCCCCGAGGTCTATCGCGCCATGAAGCCCGAGGAAGTCCTCGCCGCCATGCGCCGCGCATGCACAATTGAAAACCGGCTGGACCTGATGGTCCGGCCGGCTCCTTGAAATCAGTGCATTGTGCGATTCAGCCCAGCGCGGCGGCGCCCGAGATGATCTCGGTCAGCTCCGTCGTGATCTGTGCCTGACGCGCTCGGTTGAACTTCCGGGTCAGGGCCTTGCCCATCTTCCCCGCGTTATCCGTCGCAGACTTCATCGCCACCATGCGCGCGACGTGCTCGCTGACGATCGCATCGCTGAACGCCTGGAACAGCGTCGCCTTCACCGCCGCCGGTAGCAGGTTTCCAAGCAGGACCTCCGCCTTCGGGCTGAACTCATACTCCACGCTCACCTTGCTCTCGCCGGCTTCGGCGCTCTGCGTCGAGGCGGGCGGGCGGAGCGGGAGCAGTTGCATCGTCTCGGGCTTCTGGCGGCCCGCGGAGATGAACCGCATGTACACCACCGTGACCTTGCTGATCTCCCCCGCGACAAACCGGTCCATGTAGCTCTGCGCAAGCGCGGCGATCGTGTCATACTCCGGCTTGTCGCCGAACGTGTGCTGCTTCGACACCTCGACGTTCGCGAACTTGAAGAAGCCCGCGCCCTTCCGGCCCACGATGTCGATCTCCCCTGCCTTCGCCGTTGCGCTGTTGCGGAAGTGAGTCATCGCCGCGCGCAGGATCGAGCCGTTGTACGGCCCGCACAGCCCGCGGTCGGAAGTGATCACCAGGGTCAGCTCCCGCGCTGTGGCCGGAGTCCCGCCGACCGGACCGGAAAGCAGCGGGTGGCTTGCGCTCTCCCCCGCCGCCTGGCCGATCTGCTTCACCAGCTCGAACACGCCCTCGGTGAACGGCTTCGATGCCGTCGCACGCTGCTGAGCGCGGGAGAACTTGCTCGTGGCGATCATCCGCATCGTGTTGGTGATGCGGCGGATATTGCCGACGGCCTTGATGCGTTTCTTGATCTCGCGGGTCTTGCCCATAGGGGCGGGAGTGTAGGCGACCCCTCACGGAAAGTGGACCTGCCTCCACCAGCCGTTCCCCCTCTGTCAGGGATTCGCGGCATCTTTCCTTCCGTCCCCGCGACCCGCCAGAAAGTCCCGCAGGATCGCCGCCGCCGCCAGCGCATCCCGAAGCTTCTTCTTCTGTCCGTGCGTCAGCCCGCTCCCCGACATGGCCCAGTCCGCATCCGCCGACGTCAGCCGCTCATCCTGAAACCGGATGGCGCGCCCCGTCCGCTCCCCCAGCCGCGCCGCCAGCTCCCGCACGATCCTTGCCCGCGGTCCCTCCGTCCCATCCATGTTGAACGGCAGTCCCACCACCAGCTCCGCTTGCGCATACGGCCCGAACTGTGCCGCGATCGCCGCGGCCATCGCGTCCAGCCACGCCTCCCCGCCGCGCTCAGCGGTGGGGGACTCGACGACCTCCAGCGGCGAGACGATCCGCGTCTCATCGTCCCCGACGGCCAGCCCCGTCCGCTTGTCCCCGATGTCGATCGCCATGTACCGCACGGCACAGGGTATGAGGCATCGGGCTTCCTGCGAGGCCCGTTGCCGTGACCACCATCGCCGCCTCAATATCGTTCAGCTGCTTTGCTGCTTTGCTGCTTTGCTGCTTTGCTGCTTTGCTGCTTTGCTGCTTTGCTGCTACCTCAACCCCTCCTCCACCATCGCGTGCAGCTTCTTGAGCTGCTCGGCTTTCTCGCGCGGCATGACGAGTGTGGAGTCCTTGGTATGCACGACGATGAGGTCGCTGACGCCCAGCACGGCGATGGTGTGGGCGGGGTCATCGCTCACGATGAGGTTGTTTTCGCCATCGAGCAGAACCGCCCTGGTGTTTCCGGCAATGCGGTTGCCGTCGGCATCAGGCTCAAGCGTCTGGCCGAAGCTCGGCCACGATCCCACATCCAGCCAATCGACATCCGTCAGCACCGTGCACACCGACACCTGTTCATCGCGCGAGGCCGGCTCCATCACCGCATAATCAACACTGATCCGCGGCAGTGTCGGATACACCGCGTCGATCACCTCGCGCTGCCCCGGCGTGCCCCACGCCGCCTGAATCTTCTTCAGGCCCTCATGGCTCTCGGGCTTGAACCGCTTGAGGCAGTCCATGAATGTCCGCGCGTGGAACACGAACATCCCCGAGTTCCAGGCAAAGTGCCCCGACTCGAAGTACGCCTGCGCCCGCGGCGCATCCGGCTTCTCGACAAACCGCGTCACACGGAAGGCAAGGCCCTTGCCGATCGGCTTCTTTTTGTCATCAACGATCCCATTGATCGCTGTCCCCCGCTCGACATACCCAAAGCCCGTCGCCGCGTACGTCGGCTTGATCGCAAACGTCACCAGCCGGCTCGGGTCCTGCTCCACCATGCGGAACGCCAGCTCCGCCCGCTCGCGGAACACGCTCTCCGGACGGATCAGGTGATCCGCCGTCAGCACGCAGAACACCGCGTTCTTGTCGAGCTTCTCGAACACCGCCGCGCCAAACCCGACCGCGTTCACCGTGTCGCGCCCGGTCGGCTCGCCGAGGATCCGATCGTCGGTGAACTCCGGGAGGGCTTCTCGAATCTGCGAGCGGAAGCTCTCCCCCGTGCAGATGAACCGCCGCTCCGGTGGCACCAGCCCGTCAAGCCGCCGCGCAGCGATCTCCAGCAGCGACAGCGGCTTCTTCGCCCCCGGCTCATGAATGAGCGGAAGCAACTGCTTCGGCCGGGCGTTCCGGCTCATGGGCCACAGCCGCGTCCCCGCTCCGCCCGCCATGATCATCGCGTACCGCATGGCCGCATGATAACGGCTCGCACACCCACGATGAGCTCGCCAGAGCGAATCGTGGCGCTTCTGGACGCTCCCCCGTCCTTCCCCACACTGCCAGGGGTCTACCGCGCCGCATACGCCGCGGCGATCAGCACCGATACCTCGCCCGGCGGCTCATCCCCGCCCCCGCGAAGCCGGTCAATCGCCCTCGCCACCATCCGCTCCGCATCGATCGGAGATTCCCCAAGCGCCACGAGAGCATCCACAGTCTGGCGGATCGGCACGACACGCGACACCGCCCCTTCCGCGGCGGGATTCTCGCCATTCCGCGTGCCGGCAGTCTTCGTGCCTCGCTTCGCGGGCTTCGGCTCCGCCGCCACGGCCGTCGACACGACTGGTGACGCCCCGCTCGTGATCCCAAGCCCGATGTACGCATCGCACTTGCTCTTCAACTCATGCACGATCGTCTCAGCCAGCTTCGGCCCGATCTCCGGCAGCGTCTGGAGCATCCGCCCGTTCCGCTCAGCAATCGCCCGCGCGATCACCCCCGGTTCAACCGCCATCACCCGCAGCCCGCGCTTCGCGCCAAGCCCCTTCACGCTCGTGAGCAACTCAAAGAACGCCCGCTCCGCCGCGCTCGAAAAACCCAGCACCCGCGGAACAAAGCTCGCGCCCTGCCCCTGGCTCTCCAGATACTCCGTCGTATGCAGCGTCACTTCCCGACCGATCATCGCCCCCGCAGGCCCGCCCCCGCCCCGCCCCAGCCACGCATCCGCCAGATATGCCGGCAGCAGGACCTCGTACGCCAGCCCCGGCATACCGTCTGGCACGACCGTCGCCCGGTTCTCCTCGATCGATTCCAGCACTCCACGCAGTCGCGTCAGCATCGCGCCATGGTAGTGTCCCCCGTTCCTGTTGCCATGGATCCGCGGCCATGCCCACCAACCCGCTGCTCATCCTGATGATGGCGGTCGGGGCATGCCTTGCCTTTACGGGGATCTTCGTGGCAAGGACTCCCCCTAAACAAGGAGGAGATGGCCAATCACGCGCCACACGCGCTGTTATCGGTCTGTGCCTCGCGATCTTTGGGTACCACCTGATTGTGTGGTCATTCCCACCTGCTTTGACACCCCTCCAAATGGACCGCCAGTTGTGGTGGGTGCTTTGCCTCATCCTCGCATGCCTCCCCATCGCCTCCCTGCTCATGGACCGATTTGTCTCGCGGCACTCCGCGGACGATCGCGACCCGTCGGAAACGCCGCACGACGACTCTGGCGCAATCCGCTAAGCTACCGCCCCCCGAGCCCGACCGGAGCGATCCGGAACACGGTTCGGAGGGCGGTCGTATGGAAGAGACGAGGCTGAGGCCCGTTGATTTCGTCTGTTGATCGCGCCCCGCCGGATGTTCCGGCGTTGGGCCGGACCAGGTTTCTCCCACGGAGATGCGTATGGCATCGTCCAATATGTGTTGGGGCATCGAGATGGGGGCCGGCGCTGTCAAGGCCATCAAGCTTGAGCGCTCCGGCGATGAGGTGAACGTCGTCGAGTTCGCCGTGATCCCGCACAAGAAGGTGCTGACGACGCCCGACCTCGATCAGGCCGACGCCACGCGCGTCGCGCTCGGCGAGTTGGTCACGCGCTTCGATCTCACCGATGCGCCCGTCGCGATCTCTGTGCCGGGTCACTCCGCCTTTGCGCGATTCGCCAAGCTCCCGCCCGTCGAGCCCAAGAAGATTCCCGACATCGTCAAGTTCGAGGCCGTCCAGCAGATCCCCTTCCCTATCGATGATGTCGAGTGGGACTACCAGACATTCCAGAGCCCCGACAACCCCGATGTCGAAGTCGGCATCTTCGCGATCACGCGCGACCGCGTGATGGAGCGACTCGCCCTCTGGGCCGATGTCGGCATCTCCCCCGACTTCATCACCCTCGGGCCCCTCGCGGCGTACAACGCCATCTCCTGGGACATGCAGTTCGGCCCGCAGACGCCCGGCACCGTCATCCTCGATGTCGGCACCACCAGCACCGACCTCATCATCTGCGAGCCCGGACGCGTCTGGATCCGCACCTTTCCCATCGGCGGCCACAACTTCACCGAGGCCCTCGTCTCCGCCTTCAAGCTCAGCTACGCCAAGGCCGAGGCCCTCAAGGCCCAGGCCGAGCAGAGCAAGCACGCCCGCCACATCCTCCAGGCCATGCGCCCCGTGTTCTCCGACCTCGCGCAGGATGTCCAGCGCTCCATCGGCTACTACCAGTCCAGCCACCGCGATGCGAACCTCACGCGTCTCATCGGCCTCGGCTCGACCTTCAACCTCCCAGGCCTGCGCAAGTATCTCTCGCAGCAGCTCCAGATGGAGGTCGTCCGCCTCGAACAGTTCAACCGCATCTCCGTCGATGGCCCGGCGCAATCCGAGTTCCAGGCCGGCACCATGAACCTCGCCACCGCCTACGGCCTCTCTCTCCAGGGCCTGGGGTTCGAGCACGGCATCATGGCCAACCTCGTGCCTGTCACGGTTGTCCGCGAGGCAATGTGGAAGAAGAAGGTCAAGTGGTTCGGCATAGCCGCGGGCATCGCGCTCGCCGCCGGCGCGGTCAGCTTCATCCGCCCCTTCCTGGATGATGCCGCCGTCGCCTCTTCTCCGCGCCTGCCCGTCATCGACGAGACGATCCGCAGTGCCCGCACCCTCAAGGCCGAATGGAAGACCGTCTCCGACACCTTCGCCCCCGACTACCGCGCGGCCAACGTCGCGGGTCTTCTCGCCAGCCGCGAGATCTACCCGCACATCGCCGACGATCTCGGCCAGATGCTCAAGTCCGCGATCGAACGCGCAGCCGAGCAGCGGAAGGATGCCGACTTCCCCAATGTCCGCTTCGGCGAGTACCAGACCGCGTACATCCCGCCCGCGGGCGCACAGGCCGATCCGTACGGCGCCGAGCCCGATCCCTCCATGGTGACCCCGGGAAGCGGCGAGCAGCGCGTCTCCGGCGAGCTTGAGCTCAGCACCACCCACAAGGACGATGTCGCGGCGGTCGAGTTCGCCACCGAGACGATCAAGAAGTGGCTCTACGACAACGCCGATCGTGCAGGTGTCCCCTACACCATCGATGTCGGCAAGGTCAGCGTGACCCTCGTCGAGTCGCGCCGCCTCGCGCCCTCCGCGACCGACTTGTCGGCGCCGCCCTCCGGTCGCGATTCTCTGGCCACGCGCCCCACCGTGCCCGGACGCACGCCGGTCTCTCCGCTCGACAGCCGCGCTCCCGTGAACGAGTTCGACGGACTGGCCAACACCCGACTCTCCAGCGCGCCGGATGAAGGCCCGTCCTCTCCGACGGGCCCCTCGACGCAGGGCCGCGAGGATGTCGATCGTCTCGCGCCGCTCACCGATGCCGAACCCCTGGCCAAACCCGGCCAGACCCTCAACCGACTCAGAGTCCGCTGGGAGGTCATCCTCCGGCGCGACACCCCCGCCGAGGAGAATCCTTCATGAGCAATCTGTCCGGCTGGTTCAAGGCCAACTGGGTGATCGTCCTCCTCACGGTCATCTCCCTCGCCGTCATCCCGACCGCGTGGTACTTCGCCGATGGCATGCGCACCAAAGTCCGCGACGACCTTCAGAAGAAGGTGCAGTCCGACATGCAGGACATCTCCAGCTCCAAGGTGCAGTACCACCTCATCAACGTCGTCGGCGACAAGATGCTCGTGAAGTCCATCGAGCCCAACAAGGTCTTCACCGAGTGGTACCGCACCGAGTGGGAGAAGATCCGCTCCCGCACCGGCACCGTCTCCGACACGGCCCTCGCCTTCAACAAGGCCGATCACCGCCTCCTCGTCGCCGACCTCTTCCCCGACCCCGCCGAGTTCGGCGCAGAGACCAAGCTCCGGCAGTTCGCCGCGGCCTACATCCGGGCTCACCCCGATCTCCTCCGCCTGATGAACGCGGGCGAGCCGCAGGAGCCCGCGATCATCGGCGCCATCCTCACGGACTTCCAGCTCGCCGAGATCGAGCGCATCCGCAACCAGACCGGCAAGGAACCCACCGACGAAGAGAAGCAGTTGCTCGCCGAGTCGCTGCGCAGCCTCCGCATCCGCGAGTATCAGCGCCGCGCCGCGGAGATCAGCGTCTACGCCGGACCATACGTCTTTGCGGGTGTGCCCGCCGCGCCGCCCATCGCCAAGCCCAGCGTGGCCCAGTGCTGGGACTGGCAGGAGCGATACTGGATCCACGAGGACATGTGCCGCGCCATCGCCGAGGCCAACAAGGCCTCCTCCGGAACCGGCGTCCCCGGCTCCGTCGTCAAGCGGGTCATCCGAATCGCCGCCGATCCCGCTTCCTACCTGGGCAGCGAGGGCCAGGCCGCCGCGTCGGCTGTCGCCGATGTCGGCACCGACAAAGCGCCGGTGGACTTCGGCCGCTCCATCACCGGCCGCTTCAGCGGGCCCGGTTCCAACAACAAGTGGTACGACGTGCGCAACGTCACGCTCGAAGTCGTCGTCTCCTCACTCCGACTGCCCGAGCTCTTCGATGCCCTGGCCCGGGTCAACTTCATGACCGTCCTCGACATGGACCTCTTCCGCGTGGACCCGATCGAGGAACTCAAGAGCGGGTACTACTACGGCACCGACGACCCGATCGTCCGCGCCGTGCTGCAGATCGAAACCATCTGGCTCCGCGAGTGGCGCACCGATCTCATGCCCCTCACCGTCCGCAAGGGCCTGGGCCTCATCGCCGATGCCGCGGAGGGCGAGCTCGATCCCAACGCCGCGCCCGCCGCCGCTCCGCCCCCGCGCCGGCCCACGCCCGGCAACGACGATGCGGACCTCCGCCCCGGTCGCGGCCGCCGCGGCGGTGGCGAGGAAGACCCCGGTTGATCGCTGAACCCCCACCCATGGCCTCCAACGTTCCCGGTTCCACACGCACCCTCGCACGAGGGAATCAGCTATGAAACTCAAAGGCATCAGTTTCTTCGAGCAACACGTCGAGAAGATCTTCGCTGCGATCATCTTCCTCGCCATGCTCATCATCCTCGCGTGGCAGTTCCTTGCCAGCCCCGCCGCGATCAAGGTCGGCACGCGCGAGGTGCCCCTGAGCGAAGCCTGGGGCGCGGTCGCCGAGGATGCCCGGCGCGTCCAGGCCAACCTCGACTCCACCCGCCCGCCCGAGTTCGAGGGCGCGGGCTCGGCGACCGAGGAGATTGTCAAGTTCAACGACACCTACCGCGGCCCCCTCGCCCCCTCGCGCACGCTCGCCATCGCGATCGGTGAGGCCGCGAAGATTGGCGATGTCGGCGGCGATGCGGTGCACAACGTCGCGCCCATCGCCGCGCTCACCGTTCTCGCGCCGACCTCTCCCTTCGGCTCCGCGCATCTCACCCTCGTCGCGCCGTTCGAGGCCGAACGCGACCCCGCCGTGGCCGCGGTTCTCCCCCCCGCCATGCCCTTCGACAAGGCCGGCGTCTCCGTCGAAGCAACCTTCGATGGCACGGCTCTCCTCGATGTGCTGACCCTCGATCCAGATGGCGCTGAGGGCCCCATCCGCGCCATGCCCCGCCATTGGTGGGATGGCTCCATTCAGATCCTCGATGTCTTCATGGAGCGTGAGGAACTCTCCCCCGATGGCACCTGGTCCGGACTGACGACCATCGCTCCTATCCCCGGACGTTTCTCACTCCGCGAAGATCTCGCCCAGCCCTTCGACGGCGCGGCCCAGCTGAAGGAGCGCGCCCGCACCGCGACTGAGTACGCCGAGTACGTCCGCCGCCCCGCCTACTACGCCAGCGCGATCGGCGAGAAGTGGATGTCCCCCGCGGACTTCCGCGAGATGCAGGACCGACTCGCCGCGCAGGCAGGGGTCGCCGATGATGCCACTCGTGTGCGTCGGCAGATCGCCGGCAAGAACGCGGACCTCGAACGCGCCCAGCAGGAACTCGCCGCCCTCGCC
>JAEYUO010000051.1 GCA_023432465.1 Planctomycetota bacterium
CCCCCAACCCCCCCCGCTGCTGTCGCCCCTGCGGAACCCGCAGCGGTCGAAGCGCCGACGGGGTACCGGTTCGGCACGGCGATCGCACCGGCCAAGCCGGCGGGCACCTTGCGGCTCATGTCGTACAACGTTGAGAACTTGTTCGACGATCAGGATGACCCGCTGCTCAGCGGCGCGCAAGACGACAAGGACATGACCAAGCCGGAGGAGCACCGACGGGCCGCGGCGGATGCGATCCGTCGTGCGCAGCCGGATGTGATCGCGCTGCAGGAAGTCGAGTCGCTCCAGGCTTTGCTGTGGTGGCGCGATGAGTTTCTGAAGGACATGGGGTATGACCATGTGGTGTCGCTGGATTCGGGCGACAGCCGCGGCATCGAGAACTCGGTTCTGAGCAAGTATCCCTTGAAGGATGCGCAGGTATGGCCGGATGCCCCGCTGGGCGGGGTGCACCCCAACAAGAGCGACTTCCGCGGTCAGCCGATCGAGTTCCGGCGGTCGCCGCTTCGGGTGACGGTGACTGTGCCCGCCGAGGCCGCGGCGGGCGAGAAGCCGTACGAGTTGACGCTGTTTGTGGTGCACCAGAAGAGCGGGCGCGACAACGGATATTGGCGCGAGCGCGAAGCGGCCAAGACGGTCGAACTGGCGAAGGAGCTGCTGGCGAAGGACCCGAACTACAACATCGCGATCGTCGGGGACATGAACTGTGAGGCAGCGCAGAACCCGTTCCAGTACTACCTGGAAGGCGGATTCGTGGACACGTTCTCGGATCGCGTCCGCCGCCAGAGCAAGTGGATCACGCACGAATCCGGCCGCGCTATTGATCACATCCTGCTGAGCCCGGGCGCCGCGAAGGAACTGGTGCGCGAGACGCGGTTCATCCTGGGGATGCCGGCGCGGCCAGAGGGTGTCGATTGGCGCACCACCCCCCCGCCCGAGGGATACGCCTCGGATCACTACCCGGTGGTTGTCGATCTGCACACAACCGACAAGTAACGACAGGATATCCCGGCCGGAGCGGCGAGCGGACGGAGGTCGAAACCGACCGATCCGGACCGGGTGGGCGCACACGGTGCGATTCCGAGCGTGTACACTTGGGCCCGCTTTGGTGGATCTGCACCGGAGCTTGGTTGAATCGGTCGTTGAAGTGCTGTTCCCCTGCCGCCGTGTGGCGGGAGGCTGCGGAGGATGCCGCGATGAAGGCCAAGCCATGGCAGATCGCCCTGATCGTGATCGGGCTGGCGGTGGGCCTGGGGTCGGTGGTGTGGTTTGCGATGAGTGGGGACACCGTCGGTCTGGACAGGCGGTACTTCCTGGTGGATGTGGAATCCGGGGACATCTTTGAGGTTGACTCCTCGAAGTACCGGCTGGTGCTTCCGGCCCGGCATCCGGAGACCGGAAGGGTTTCGCTGGTTGGCGTGAGCCAGGATGATGACGGCACGTGGTTCGTGTCGCGCCGAGACCTCGATACGATCAAGCAACTGGACAGGGAAGTGCAGGTCAAGGCTGTGGACACAAGCAGCGGAGACCTGGTCAATCCGCCGGGCAAGCCGCGGCGATACGAGACGAAATGACGCCTCCGGCTTTCTGCCGGTCCCAATGGAGCAACGCGCCATGAACGCCCGCCGCAGCACGAAGATCTCACCGGCCCGGACACGCTTTCACGGGTTTACGTTGATCGAACTGCTGGTCGTGATCGCGATCATCGCGCTGCTCGTGGGCATCCTGCTTCCCGCGTTGAAGCAGGCACGCGATGCGGCCCGCTCGCTGGTGTGCAAGTCGATCGAGCGGCAGATGGGCGTCGCGGTGAATACGTACGCCATCGAGTGGAAGGACTACATCCCGGGCCCGAACACCAGCGGCGCGGACGGCCAAGTGCCCGCGAACGCGAACATTTACCTCGGGGACAAGACGGCATCGACCCCGACCACGACGCACGACTGGATGAGCCCGATGTTCGGCGACTCGGCCGGGCTTTCGATCAATCGTGCGCAGCGCACCAAGCAGTTGTTCGAGCGGTACGGCTGCTCTGCCGCGCGCGTCGAGAATGACACCCTGTTTGGCAGTTCCAGCGACAGCGCGGACTTCCAGGCGCTCTTCCAGCAGGAGGGGTTCGGTCAGATCAGCCACCTCTCGCCGGCATCGTTCCACTACTACGCCAATGCGACCGTGGCCGCGAGGTATCGCTTTCAGGGCACAATCCTGAAGTACAGCTTCTCCACGCCCGTCTCGGTGACGGCGAACTACCTGCCGCGGCTTGACAAGGTCGGAACGCAACCGTCAAACAAGATCTTCGCGGCGGATGGGACCCGCTACTTCGATCCGCCGAGACTGGACTTTGATGTCTCGCCCAACCCGAGCATCTATGGATCGTTCACGGATTCGGGGCCGATTTTCCAGCAATCGACGGCGTATGGCCGCGGCCACCCTGGGAACCCGATCAACATCAAGCTGTCGTTCCGGCACCCCAATCAGCGGATCAACGCGGTGTACTTCGACGGCCACGCGGGCGACTTGTCCGCCCAGCAGGCCTGGAAGGATGCAACGCCCTGGTATCCGGGCGGGAGCATTTTCACCGTGGGGAGCGCCACCCCGGAGTCTCAGAGCTTCCACGATGCGGGCCAGGTGCTTCCCTGAGTTTGGCGGTTCAGGGGGTCGGGGGCCTGATTGCCGGGGGTCGGGAGCGGTGTCAAAATGGGGTGTTTCGGGGCGATTGTCAAGGCTTCACAAAGCTTTGACGTTCCTTCCTTGCCCGGTTTTGCCTGCGGACTATCCTGTAGTCCTGTCCGGTTGAGAGAGACCCCCCCGCCCGGGACGAAACCGTCCGATTTCGCTGCCAGTGCTTTTGCCAAGACGGCTTGAAGGCTCACGATGTATCTCCGCGCGGCGGTCCAAACGCGCAGAGTTTGCCGGGAAGGAACCGATTCGTGCCGGGCGTGCCACGTCGGCTGACCCTTCGAAGATCCGGTGCGGGCCGCCCCCACCCAGACAAACAGCTCAGAGTCCATTTACAGGCATCAAGGAGACAGACACCATGCGGATGTTCAAGCAGTTGGCAGGCGCGTTCGCCGCGGCGATGTGTATCGCCGGCGCGGCGGACGGACAGGTCGTGATCAGCCAGGTGTACGGCGGCGGCGGAAACTCCGGCGCGACGTTCACGCATGACTTCATTGAGTTGAAGAACATCGGCACGACGCCGCAGGCTCTGGATGGGTGGTCGGTGCAGTGGTCGTCTGCGACTTCGTCGACTTGGAACGTCACGCCGCTGACGAACTTCACGCTGCAGCCGGGTCAGTACTATCTGATCCAGCAGGCACAAGGGGCTGGCGGGACTACACCGCTGCCGACGCCGGATGCGACGGGCACCATCACGATGGGTGGCTCGAACGGGAAGGGTGCACTTGTCTCCAACACGACAGCACTGAGCGGGACCTGCCCAACCGGCCCCGAAATCCTGGACCTTGTCGGCGTTGGCGGAACCGCCACGTGCGCGGAGGGTTTCTCCACGCCGAACATGTCGAACACGAACGCGGCGATCCGCCTGAATGGCGGGTGCCAGGACACGAACGACAACTCCGCTGACTTCCAGATTGCCGCGCCGACGCCGCGGAACTCCGCAACGTCGTACGGCCCCTGCGGCGGCACGCCGCCGACGGGCTTTGGCTCGCCGAATCCGTTCACCGTGTGCAACGGCGCGAATGTGGAGATCACGGCGTTTGTCACGCCCGGCACCGATCCCGCGAGCACGGGGATCACGGTTGTGGGCAACCTGTCCTCGCTGGGCGGTTCCGCCTCGCAATCGTTCATGGATCTTGGCGGCAACTCGTTCTCGTTCACGCAGACTGTCGGCGCGGGCACTTCGGCCGGGCTGAAGACGCTCACCCTGACCGTCAGCGATGCACAGGGCCGCAACTCGAACTTCGCGGTCGATGTGCTGGTCGATCGCTGCAACCCGTCCTCGACCGGTCTGATCGAACCGCAGGCTCTGTGCACGACCGGCGGGCTGGCCCGCGTGGTGGTGTTCGCGGTTCCGGCCTCGGGCCTGAACGCGGAGTTCCTCCCGGGTTCGATCACGGCTGACCTGAGCCTGCTCGGCGGCTCGGCCACGCAGCAGTTGTTCAACGATGCGACCAACGGCGACCGGGTTGCCGATGACGTCGCGTGGTCGTACGAGTTCGCCGTCGGGCCGTACCCCGTGGGTGTGCGGACGATCACGTGGACCGGCCTTGATGCGAGCGCCCGCCCGATCTCGGGCATGGCTGAGGTTCAGTTCATCGAGTGCACCCCGGTGAACTCCAACGTCGTCATCAGCCAGGTGTATGGCGGCGGCGGCAACACCGGCGCAACGTACACGCACGATTTCATCGAGATCTTCAATCGCGGCCAGTCGCAGGTGGATGTCACCGGCTGGTCCGTGCAGTACGCCTCGACCGCCGGCGGCTTTTCCAACAAGACTGATCTGCCCGCGGTGATCCTGGAGCCCGGCCAGTACCTGCTGGTGCGCGGCGCGGCGGGGAGCTCGTGCGGGATGATGCCGTGCGGCGATCCGCTGCCGGTTGCCGAGGATGTCGCAGGCGGGATCAACCTTTCCGCATCGTCGGGCAAGGTTGCGCTGGTGAGCAGCACGACCCTGATCGGGTCCAACTGCGCTGATGCGACGGTCGTTGACCTTGTTGCGTTCGGCACGGGTACCTCGTGCCAGGGGGGGCTGTTTGGCGCTCCGTCGGGCAGCAATGCGTTTGCGCTCTTCCGTCTGGAAGATGGCTGCCAGGACACCGACCAGAACGCGGTGGACTTCTTCCCGTTTGCTCCCGCGCCGCGGAACACCTCCTCGGCGTTCAATGTCTGCGCGGGCGGCCCGGCGACGGGCGCGTGCTGCCTGACGGATGGCACCTGCTCGGTTCAGACGGCCGCGAACTGCGCGAGCATGGGCGGCTCGTACCTGGGTGATGGCGAGGCGTGCATCCAGCAGGACTGCGATGATCTCAACGTCGCCTGCTGCATCAACAACACCTGCCAGGTCCTTCCGCTGGGCGCGTGCCTCTTCCAGGGCGGCACGGTCGATTCGTTCAGCGGTTCGTGCACGGGCGTGGATTGCGGCCCGGCGTTCTGCGATGCGGACTGGTGCCAGGATGGCACGAAGTCGGTTGCGGACATCTTCTGCTTCCTGGCGGACTGGTTCGCGCTTGATCCGGATGCCCGCACGTACGGCGGCGCCGGCACCCCGGTGCAGGCGATCTTCGCATGGCTGGCGGTGTGGTTCGCCACGCCGAACGGCCCCTGCACGCCGTGATGCCTGAGCCCGGTCTCTGATCGGGATCGACACCTTGAGATTCCCACGAGCCCCCGTCTCCGGACGGGGGCTTTTCATTGCGCGGACTCGTAGACTTGCATCCGTGCCGGAGATGCCGCCGCGGCGAACAAAGGGAGCCTTGTGCAATGCCAGCGATCACCGACGTCCTGAAGTGGCTTGAGACCAACGAGAAGCAGTCGGTTAGGCGGCTGATAGACTGGCTGAAGATTCCGAGCATCAGCACGGACCCGGCATACAAGGGCGATGTGCGAAAGGCGGCGGAGTGGGCGGCGGAGCACCTGCGTGGGAGCGGGCTGAGCGTGGAGATCCACGAGACTGGGGACCCGGCGGGGACGGGGCACCCGATTGTGCTGGCGACGACCCCCCCATCGCCGGGCGCGGAGGGCGCGGCGGGGCCGCACGTGCTGTTCTATGGGCACTACGACGTGCAGCCGGTTGATCCGCTTGCGTTGTGGGAGTCGGGCCCGTTTGAGCCGGTGGTGAAGACGGGCGAGGGTGGGGAGCGGATCGTGGCGCGCGGCGCGTGCGATGACAAGGGCCAGGTGATGATGTTCCTGGAGGCGCTGCGCGCGTGGAAGGAGGCGGGCGGAGCCGTGGCGGGGAACACGCGGTTCACGGTGCTGCTGGAGGGAGAAGAGGAATCGGGATCGGTGAATCTGGATCGCTATCTGCGGCAGAACGCGGAGCGGTTCAAGAAGTGTGATGTGTGCCTGATCTCGGATACGGGGATGCTGTCGCGCGAGCAACCGGCGATCACATACGGCGTTCGCGGCCTGACCTACACCGAGATCAAGCTGCACGGGCCGAATCAGGACCTGCACTCGGGGCTGTGGGGCGGGCGGTGCCCGAACCCCAACAACGAACTGGTGAAGGTGCTGGCGCAGCTCTGGGACAAGGACCGGAGGGTCACAATCCCGGGGTTTTATGACTCGGTGCGGAAACTGGGGGCGGATGAGCGGGCGGCGTGGGCAGAGCTGCCGTTCTCGGCCGCGGATGCGCTGAAGAAGATCGGGCTGCCGCCGGAGGCGGACATCGGCGAGGCGGGGTATACGGCGATGGAGCGCGAGTGGGCGCGACCGACGGCGGAGATCAACGGGATCTATGGCGGGTACACGGGCGCGGGGGCCAAGACAGTGATCCCGGCGTGGGCCGCGGCGAAGGTGAGCTTCCGTCTGGTGGCGGATCAGAACCCGGATCGCGTCAGCGAGGCGTTCTTTGCGTGGTGCAAGGACCGCACGCCGCCGGGTTGCACGTGGGAGTTCCACCTGCACTCGGGCGGAGACCCGGCAACGGTGCAGACGGATTCGCCGTATCTCCGCGCGGCCGCCGCGGCGGTCGAGAAAGCATGCGGCAAGGCGCCGTCGCTCATCCGCAGCGGCGGATCGATCCCGGTGGCGGGTCAGCTCAAGGCGATCTGCGGGCTGGAGACGGTGTTCATGGGCTTCGGGCTGGATGATGACCGCGTGCACTCGCCCAATGAGAAGTTCGAGCTTGGGTGCTACCGGATGGGCGCGAAGTCGCACGCGTGGTTGATTGAGTTGTTGCGGTCGATGAAATGATCTGAGGAGTTCACCGCACGAGGCGCGGAGGACGCGGAGAAGAAGTGGCCGCAGATGAACGCGGATGAACGCGGATCAGAAAAGGCGGCCACAGATGGACATGGATCTGTGGGGAGTCGGGAAAACGCTCGCCGCGAGAGACGCAGAGGACGCACGAGTCAGGCCGCGGCGGACTCTGTGCCGCACTCGGGACACTTTGAACCGGCGGTGAGGCCAGTCAGGCTGTAGCCACATGATGGACAAGCACCGACCCCGGCACGGCGGCGTGAGACCGAATCAAATCGCCAGCCCACAGCTGCAACGCATGCGAATATCAGCGAAAGCGACCAGATCGGCAACGCGACGTACCAATCACTCGGGTTCTTCGCATATTTGAACCACCAGTTGAAGCGCCCCATCGAACGATGCTCGCATCCTGGACCGTACATGGACCATCGGTCCGCATCCGGCGGTATAGGCCAATTGACCGGCATGTAGAGAAACTCCATTCGGCCCATAGCCACCACGAGCCTTGAGTTCTGTCTCGTTCGAACCGCGCCCCACCAAATGGTCGCGATCCAGACGATCAACAGCGCGATCGCTACGACAGTCCCTCCCCACTTCGCCGACTTTCGGATTGCACAACGCCATCGCATCGGCCCATCGTAACACGAGGGTCGGAAACAGGCCGCGGCGGCACGTTTGGCGCTTGGGGGCCGGGGGGGCGGGGGAGAAAATACGGGCGGCGGGAGTCGAACCCACAACCTCCTGATCCGTAGTCAGGTGCTCTATCCAATTGAGCTACGCCCGCCCATACGGGGCTGCAAGCCTAAGCGTATGGTTGGACTTTGGCAAGGGCGAGGGCATCGGGGAGTGGTGGAAACGGGGTGTGGGGCGACGGGGAGCAGGGCGGGAGGTTGCCGGATGGGGCGGCGGCTTGATCCGGTGCGGTGGCGAGCCAATACTTTCGACCCGTATTTGGACCCCTTCGGGCTGGGAAGTCGGCCCGGAACTTCAGGAAAGCGACCAGTTTACCTATGGCTCACTCGCTCTCGGCCAAGAAGCGCATCCGTCAGAACGCCAAGCGCAACGCCCGCAACCGCTGGCGTCTTCGCAGCCTCCGCGTGGCGATCCGTGATTTCCTCAGCAAGCTGACGCACGGCCAGGTGCCCGAGGCGAAGGCCTCGTTCACCGCCTTGCAGAAGCTGATCGACCGGAGCGCGGCCAAGGGCGTGATCCACAAGAACAACGCCGCGAGGCGGAAGAGCCGGCTGAACAAGCGGCTGAAGGAAAAGGCCGGCGCTTCGTCGAAGAAGTGATCGAGCTAATCAGAGCAGAACCGAGAGGCCCGCATCCGGAGTGGATCGCGGGCCTTTTTCGTTGGATGTGATCGGGCAGCGGACGACGCACGCACGGGTCATTTGTCGCTACGCTATGGGCGTTGGCGAGAGCGAAGCCCAAGCCGAAGGTGAGCGCGGAGCGGCGGGAAGAGCCGCGGGAAGGTGATCGCGCGCCATCGCTGCGGGAGAGCGCGGAGGGATACTGGGCGGCCTCGGGCCGGCCGCTGCCGGTGCTGGTGTTCCTGCTGCCGCTGGTGCTGCTGTATGAGCTTGGATCGGTGCTGTATCTGACAAACCCGGAAGCGGGGACTCGGAAGACGATCGAGGCCCAGAAGCTGCTGGGGGATTTCTTTCAGACGCTGGGGGTGGCGGGTCTGTTTGTGCCCGGGATCGCGCTGGTGACGGTGCTGCTGGTGTGGCACATCATGTCGCGCGATGCGTGGCGGGTGCGGACATCGACGCTGCTGGGGATGCTGGCGGAGTCGATCGCGTGGACGATCCCGCTGCTGGTGCTCAGCGCGGCGTATCGGCGTATGGGGGCGTTTGCGGGGCTGGTGCCCGAGGTTCAACTCGCCCAGGCCGGCGGCGCGGACCTGATGGCCGAGTCGTGGCAGGCGAGACTGACCATCTCGGTGGGCGCGGGGCTGTACGAGGAGATGCTGTTCCGTCTGGTCGGCATCGCGCTGGTGCACTTTGTCATCCGCGACCTGCTGGGCGCGAAGAACTGGATCGCGTGCACCATCGCGGTGGTCAGCACGGCGGTGGCGTTTGCGGTGTATCACGATCCGCGGCTGGCCTCGGGCGGCCCCGACTGGCACAGGCTGGGATTCATCACGCTCGCCGGGGCATACCTGGGGAACGTGTACGTGCTGCGGGGCTTTGGGATCGTGGTCGGGACGCACGCGCTGTACGATGCGCTGGTGCTGGTTGCGTTGCAGCAGGGGACGCAGTGAAGGCGGGAAAGCAGCCGCCGCAGAGCAACGCAGATGAATGCAGATCCGCGAAGGCGGCCTTCGGATTGGCTCGGATGGGGACGGATGAAGAGAAGGGGAGTTTGGGCTAGGGCAACCACACAGCGGCCCAAGTTGGGCGCAGAGGGGCCTGAGTGAATTCGAGGATTCCGGCAGAAGGCGCAGCCTGCGCGGTCAGTGCGGGATTTCCTTGACCGCGTTGCGATTCCACGCGGGGATGCGGACCACGATCTCGCCGGGCTTGAGGATTTCGCACTGGCACGCGAGGCGGCTGTTGCGGCGGATGTCCGGGGCTTCTTCCACGCGGTCATCCTCGGCTTCGGTCGATTCGCTCAGCAGTTCCATGCCCCTTTCGATGTAGACATGGCACGTGGAGCATGCGCAGACCCCGCCGCAGGAGTGTTCGATGTTGATCTCGGCGCCGAGCGCGAGCTCGAGCAGGTTGTGGCCCTTGGCGCCGTTGACGGTGTGCTCGGCCTGGTCGGTGCCGGTGACCGCCCGCGGGTCCTCGCAGATATAGCGGATCGGGTTCGTGGCATCGCCTGCATTGATCTTTACGCCGTGGGTGTGCATCTGGCTGAACTCTATTCCGCGGCGGGGACCGTGTCCGCTCCGTTCCCGCCGCGGACGGCTTGCCGCTAGAATCCGGCCATGCCCCCTCCCCCGGCCTCGCCCATGACTCACAACCAGCCGAATGACGCCGCGATCGACGGCATCGAGCTGACGGTGGTCGCGCCGGCGCACAATGAAGAGGGCAATGTCGCCAATCTGGTGAATGAAGTCGGCGCGGCGATTCTGCCCTTGGGGATCGGGTTTGAGTTTGTCATTGTTGACGACGGGTCAACGGACTCGACCCGCGCCAAGACGCTTGAGCTTGCGGCGACGCGGCCGTGGCTGCGGTGCGTGGCGATGACCAGGACTCCGCCGGGCAAGGGGTGCGGGCAATCGGCGGCGTTTCATGCGGGATTCCGCGCTGCGCGGGGCAGGCTTGTGGCGACGCTGGATGCGGACCTGCAGAACGACCCGGCCGACCTTCCGGCGATGCTGTCGCTTATGCGGGAGAAGAACGCGGACATGGTGCAGGGGGATCGGTCGCACGCGCGGAAGGACAACGTGGTGCGGCGGGTCGGGTCGATCGTCGGTCGGAAGTTCCGGCTGTGGCTGCTCGGGGACAGCATCCGGGACACGGGGTGCTCGCTGCGGGTGATGAAGCGAGAGATCGCGGTGAAGCTGCCGCTGGAGTTCCGCGGGATGCACCGGTTCATCCCGGTGACGGCGCGGCACCTGGGGTACACGGTGGTGGAGATGAAGGTGAACCACCGTCAGCGGCACGCGGGGGAGACGAAGTATGGGATGGGGATCGTGCAGCGCGCGCGGCCGGGGCTGATTGATCTGCTCGCGGTGCGGTACATGCGCAATCGGCGGCGACCGACCGACAACGCGGAGGTGCGGGGCGCGAGCGCGGGTGCGACCGGGACCGCGGCGCAGGTTCGGGTCGAGAATCGCAGCCGCGAAGGAGCCGGCGTTTGAAGTGGGAACCGGTCGCGGCGATGATCGCCCTGCTGCTGCTTGGGGTGTGGGTGGTGTGGGGCCCGAGCGTTCAGCACCAGCTTCGCGATGGGGGCATGACGAGCAAGTACAACTTCGCGGGGCTTCGCGGGGAGCTTGAGACGGTTCGCGACCCGGCGACCGGGGATTGCAACTTCCGGCTTCTGCCCAAGGATGGTCAACCTAGCGAAGTATTCGGGAGGGACAAGTTCGTCGAGATGTTCGGGGCGGAGGGTTATGACCGAGTGACGGCGAATGCGGGAAACCTGGTGTTTCGCGCGCTGAACATCACCTCGTGGGGCGGGGTGGTGTGGGTGTGCATCGGGTTTCTGGGGCAGGGCGCGTTCTTCGGCCGGATGTTCATTCAGTGGCTGGTGAGCGAGAAGGAGAAGCGCTCGGTGGTGCCGGAGGTCTTCTGGTGGCTGTCGCTGCTCGGCGGGGTCACGCTCTTTGCGTACTTTGCGTGGCGGCAGGACATCGTCGGCGTGCTGGGGCAGACGTCGGGGGTGGTGATCTATGCGCGGAACATCCGGCTGATCCGCAAGCGTCAGCGTCGCGATGCGAGGGAGGCGGCGGAGAAGACTGTGCCTGCCGAGTGAAGGAACCCGGCACGCAGTACCGGGGCAACAAAGTCAGAGACCCGCCGCGCCGAACCACGCGGAGACTTTGTGGTCGAGTGCACCGGCGACTTCCATGAGCGACTCAAGGCTGGGGAGGTGGCTGCCGCGTTCGATCGATGAGAGCTGCGACACGCTGACGCCCGAGGCCTCGGAGAGGTCCTTCAGGGTCCAGGCTTTCTCCGTGCGGGCGAGACGGATCTGGCGGCCGAGTTCCTGGCGGAGGCGGTCCTGCGGGCGCATGCCAAGGCCCAGGGACGCCGCGGCCTGCGCCAGCGTGCGGTTAATCTCGTCGATCGAGAAGGGCTTGGCGAGGTAATCGAAGACATCGCGCTTGAAGGTTTTGCGCATGGAGTCCAGGGACGGATAGCCGGTGACGACGATCACGCAGAGCTTCGGCCAGCGTTTACGGAGCTCTTCGAGGACAGCCTCGCCGCTCTCGCGGCCCATCTTGATATCCAGCAGGAGCACATCGGGCATCGAGGACTCGATGAGGGCGTAGCACTCCTCGGGCGTAGCCGCGACACGGACGTTGTGGCCGCCGCCGTCTTCGCTGGCGAGCAGGGTCTGGACATACTCCCTGAAATCGGCATCGTCATCGAGCGAGACGATGGACAGCGGGGGCGGCCGCCCGGTGTTGGACGTCAGGTTGGGGGGGTGCGGAGCGTCGTTCACGGCAGGAGTGTACCGCCGAGACCCGAACAGGTGCCCCCGGTCGCCGGTTTGCGGCACGTTTACCTACGCTGTGGCCGTGTCCCATTCACCACACGGCCCTCGCAGCGATGGAATCCTGTTCACGGCGTTCGAGCCAAGCGGCGATGATCACGCGTCGAGTGCGATCGCGGAGATCCGTCGGCGTCGGCCCGAACTGCCAATCTATGCCTGGGGCGGGTCGAACATGGAGGCCGCGGGCGCGACGCTCATCGGGCGAACGGGCCAGAAGGCGGTCATGGGGCTGCCTGGCCCTGCCAAGATTGCCGAGCACTTTGCGCTTCAGCGGGACATCCGCACCTGGCTGGGGAAGGGGCTTGCGCGGGTGCACGTGCCGGTGGATTCTCCGGCGGCGAACTTTCCGATCTGCAAGCTGACACGGCCGGCGGGGATGACCGTGATCCACCTGGTGGCGCCGCAGATGTGGGCGTGGGGCGCGTGGCGCGTGAAGAAGCTGCGGCGACTGACGAACAAGGTGCTGTGCCTGCTGCCCTTCGAAGAAGACTGGTTCCTGCAGCGCGGTGTGCCGGCGCGGTTCATCGGGCATCCGCTGTTCGATGTGCCGCTGGAGGAGGCCACGCTCGCGGAGCTTGACGAGCGGGCAAAGGCGTTTGATCCGGCGTCGGGGCCGCCGCCCTCGCCGCGGATCGCGCTGATGCCCGGCTCGCGTCCGGCGGAGCTTCGATCGGCGTTTCCCCGCTTGCTGGATGCGTTCCAGCGGCTGCTGAGGGACTTTCCGGCGATCGCGGGAGTCGTCGCGGCCACGACGCCGCGGGTCGCGGAGGGGCTGCGGGCTCGGGCGGATGCGCTCGGCGGATGGCCCGAGCGTCTGGCGATGTCGGTCGGCGACACGGATGCGGCGATCCGCTGGTGCGACTTCGCGCTGGTGGTGAGCGGAACGGTGACGCTGCAGATCGCGCGACAGCAGAAGCCCATGGCATCGTTCTATTGCCCGAACAAGGTGACGTATCACCTGCTGGCGCGGTGGCTGGTCGAGACCGAGCACTACACGCTGCCGAACCTGATCATGGGCAAGCGGATCGTGCCGGAGCTCATTCCCTACATGCGCAACGACGGGGAGGACCTTGCGCTGGAGGTCATCAAGTTCATGCGGCGGACGGGGTATGCGGAGGATCAGAAGGCGGAGCTTCGGCGGCTGTGCAAGAGATTTGAGGGGACACACGCGGCATCGGCCGCGGCGGATGAGATCCTGCGTGCGCACGATGCGGCGGTGTCTGCGGGGCCGCCGCGGGTCACGACCGCGGCCGCTACGTAGAACGCGCGTTTGCGGCATCCAGCATGTGCGTGAGGAGTGTGCGACCGGGGTCGGGGTCGTGGAGCGCCATCGCGCGGTCGCGGGCGGCCTCGCCGAATCGGGGCCACGATGCACGCGCGGACCACGCACGCTCGAGCGCATCGGCGATGTCTGTCGCGTTGGGGCGTGGGGCGATCCAGCCTTCGACTCCCTCGCGGACCCAGTCGGTGCAGCCGCCGACATCGGTCACGATGCAGGGACGGCCCAGGAGCATGGCCTCCACCATGGCCAGGGGCGTGCCCTCCGCGCGGGATGGGAGAATCAGGATGTGGCGGGTCGCCCAGATGTCGCGGATGTCCGGAGCGTGGCCGTGGAAGGTGACACGTCCGGTGAGTTCCGTGCGCGAAGCCTGGGCTTTGAAGGCGTCGGCATCCGGGCCCTCGCCGAAGATGCTGAGTCGCCAGTCTCGATCGCGCCACTGCGGCTGGTCGAGGGCATCGAACAGCAAGTCGTGCCCCTTGGTCGATGCCTGGAGACGCGCAACAACCGCGAAGTGCGCGGGCGAGTCCCCGCCGGGCCAGGGCAGGGGCGAGGTGTCGCGCAGATTGACAGGATTGCGGAGAACGCGTGCGCGAGGGACCGAGGCCCGCAGGGCGCGCTCGGCCTGGGCGATGTTGCGCTTCGCGACAAACGCGTTGAGAGCGGCGTGGTGGTTGATGGCGATGGCGAGGTTCCGCGCGGCGGGGCGAAGGTCATCGTCATCGTCGTTGTACTGCACAATGTTGATCAGCGGCAGGCCGATCGCGAGCATCCGGCGGATGAACGGGTGGACGCTCTTGCGGCCCGCGGCTTCGTACGCACCGCCCTGACTGAGACAGACCGCCTGGGGCGCGAAGGCGTCGATCTCCTGAAGCCAGCCGGGAGCGCGGAGAAGATCGAGCACACGCGTGCGCTTCAGCGGGCGACGGATGAGGCGGATGCCAGCGGCCCGCAGCGCAGCCAGCTTCGGGTGCGGCGGCCCCGGCCATTCGAAGACACAGGCACAGACATCGTGACCTTCGACCACGGCAAGCCTTGCCGCGGCGGCCCAGAGCTCCTCGCTGCCGCCCCAGGGAGAGCCCTTCATGCTGGAGAAGAAGAGCAGTCTCATAGGTGCTCGCCACCATCCCGTGTCAGCACGATGAAGTTGGCGACGTAGAGTTTGCTGCGCGAGGAAAGGGCGGAGCGGATGCGGGGGCTCTTGAGCAGACGATGCAGCAGCTTGCGGCCCTTTCGGGCACAGGTGGCCTGAAGACGAGCGATGATCCCCCGCGAGGCGGGGTCGGGCGTTGAAGCGGCGTTGACCGTGCCGAGGGCATCGAAGCCGTCGCCCAGAGAGCGTTGCTCGACGATGGAGAAACCGAATCGCTCGGCGAACCGGCGGAGCGCGTGCGGCGTCGCGCGCCAGAAGTCGTACGGCTCTTCGTGCAGGGGATAGATGAACGGGCAGGTGATGATGAGACGGCCACCCGGTGCAAGCAGCCGGTGCAGGTTCGCCCACGCCGCGGGCCAGTCGAGCACGTGTTCAAGAACTTCGGTGCACAGCACAAGATCGAACCCGCCGCGGGTGATGCTCAGCAGTTCATCGGGCAGGGGTTGATCGATCGCGCAGACCGCATCGAGCGTGATGCCGGGCTGGGCCTGGGTGTCGATGGCGTGGTACGCGAAGCCCGAGGATTCAATCAGCCCGCGGAATGGCTGCCCTCCACAGCCGACATCAATCGCCCGCAAGCCGGGAGCACCCGGCCTGGGCCCGATCTGCGAAGCCGCACATGTGATCGCCGGCTCGATCGCGCTGCGGAGCAGAGGGACGATGAACTCCTCCTGACGGCCACGCGCGGCATACTCCCGCCGTTCATCAAGGTCGGGGCGGCGGGGTTCCGCGGGCGGGGTCTGGGGTGCAGGCGCGTTCAAGGTCCATAGGGTACCGCGCCGGGGCGCGGCGTTCGTCGCACGCATGGTCAGGAGACCTGCTCGCCGGGATCCTCATCGGGATGGTCGCGTTGGCCATGCGCCTTCCCGGCATCGCGGCCAGAAGATGCGGGCTCGACGAGCTTGGTGGCGAACACCAGGTCGGGCCCGCCGGTGACATCCGTGCGGATGCCGGCGGCATCGCCCGCGGGGAGTGACCTGAGTGTGGCGGCCACGCTCGCCCCGCTGCCAGGAGGACAGGCGACCAGCAGCCAGCCGCCGGGGCCAACGACCCGCCAGGTCTCTGCAAGAACAAGATCAGCTCCTTCGGGGGAGATCGGACGGACGACCACCGCGCCCTCGAACGCTGCATCGACCTCGCCGGCGAGCTCTCCGACACCTCCTCGCTCAAAGGAGACATTGGGACGCGGGTATCGCTTCACCGCAAACGCGACGGATTGCTCATCCTCTTCCAGCGCGACCACCGCGCCCGACGAGCCGACCGCCCTGCCGAGCCATGCCCCCGCCGCGCCCGTGCCTGCGTTCAGGAGCAGGAGCCGCGAGCCGGGGCGGATGATCTCCAGGAGGGGCGCGAGCACGCCGTGCCCGGCATCGAAACCCAGTGGTCCCATGAGGTCATCGAAGATCCGCCGCGGTGTGCAGCGAATGACCAGCTTGGAGCCGTCGGGGAAGGTGACGCGATAGTCCTTCCAGCCGCGGCCCTTCTTCGAGAGCGCACGCTGAAGCGAGTCGGCGGAGAGCTCCTTGAAGTACGCCCCGCGGGCCTTCACTCCGCGGCGGATCCCGAGCGCGGACTGAACGCGATGCATCGATCGCCGGACCTGCCGAACAAGCCTCGATATGGCGACGCTGATCGCCCCTCGCGGGCGTGCCCCGGGCAGGCCGGAGGCGGCCGCCTGGCTGAGCCCGCTCACGACCTCGCCCCGATCTGGTGCGCGGCTTCAAAGAGCCCGGCCTGAATGTGCCGGATGACCGGACGCGGCGTGGCCGGGCGAGGCACGACCGACACCCAGCCTGTCGGCTCGTGCTGAGTCGAGACGGTCAGGGCGTACGCCGCGCCGGCGTGCTCGCCGGCGGCGAGTTCGGGCAGGTTGCACTCCCGCGACAGATGCAGCAGGACGACATGACCGGCCGGGCCGATGCCCTGGATTGCATCGCGGCACTGCTGGTTGCTCAGGTGGCCCGCTCCGCCGGTGATGCGGCGCTTGAGAAAGTCGGGGCGATCGGACTCGGCCTGCATGCGCGGGCAGTAGTTGGACTCGATGGCCAGGACATCGACGCCGCGCATGTGGCTCACGAGTCGATCGGTCACGTGGCCGAGATCGGTCGCATAGCCGAGCGAGGCGGTGCGCTCATCGATGTCGAGATCGAACCTATATGCCACGGAGCCGAGTACATCGTGCGCGGTCACCACGGGCGAGACGATCGCCCCGCCCAGGTCAGGCTGGATGACGAACGGCTCATCGAACGGCGCGAGCTGGGATGCGGCCACGCCCGAGGCAGCGATGCTGGGGAGGTGGCGCGAATGCACGCGGAGACGGACATGCCGCGGCAGCATCCGCGCCCAAGTGGAGTAGTAATGATCCGAGTCCGCGTGCGTCAGGATCGCATCATCAACGTCGCTGAAGGTGAGGCCGCTCTCTGCAAGCAGCCGCGCGGTCCGCCGCGGCGAGAGACCCAGATCGATCAGGCAGACTCGCCGCATCCCGCCCCGGCCGACAACCAGCACAGAGCAGTTCCCGCCTGAGCCACTGGCCAGGACGCGGAGCGCCATGCCGTTGAGTGAACGGAGGAATGCGTCTTCCGTGAAGCCCATGGTGCTGAGCGTATCCGTGAAGTCCGGTGAAACCGGGGACAAGGGGTGATTGAGGATGCGGAACCCGGGCGGCCGCTATTCCTCGCCGATGGCTTCGAGCTCTTCGGAGCGGGAGTTGTTCCGGCCGCCGCGGGCGGGCTTGCCCATTCCCGGGCAGATTCCGCGTTTGCTGGACTCGATGAAATCGGCCAGCTCGTTGACGGGACCGCACCCGGCGCCGCGCTCGCGGAGGATCGCGATGGCCTCTTTGCGCGGCATGGGCGTGCGGAGAACATCGCGGAACGCACGGCGAAGCTCGGTGATCTGCTCGCGGGGCATACCCGAGCGGCGCAGACCGACCTGATTGATGCCTCCGATGCGGTTGCGCTCGTTGACCATGCAGAAGGGCGGGACATCGAGCGAGACCGCGCAATCGCCGGACATCATGACGAACCGGCCGATGCGGCAGAACTGGTGGATGACCGCGTTGCCGCCGAGCGTGACGTTGTCGCCGATCTCGCCGTGCCCGGCGATGCCCGCACCGTTCACGAACACCACGCTGTTGCCCACGCGGGCATCATGCGCGACGTGCGTGTTGACCATGAGGAAGCACTTGTCGCCGACAACCGTCGGCTTGTCAACGCTTGTCGCGGCGTGCACCGTGGCGTGCTCGCGGATCAGACAGCCCGCGCCGATCACCACGCCCGCAGTCGCAGCGCCGGGGCCGAACTTGTAGTCCTGCGGCTCAAACCCGATGCACGCGAACGGCCACAGGATCGTGCTGTCGCCGATGGTTGTCGGTCCATTGACATAGTTGTTGCCGATCAGCCGAACACCCCGGCCAAGCCGGACCTTGCCGAGCAGCACGCAGTACGGTCCGATCTGCACATCGTCCGCGAGTTCAGTCTCCTTCGAGACCGTCGCGGTGGGGTGAATCAGGGGCATCCGAGACTGTAGGGAGGGGCTTCCGCTCTCGCCGGGCAGGCGGAACAGTCGCCGGGCTCAACAGCCCTCGGCGGGCAGAACGATCTCGAAGACCGCCCCCGCGATGCGGCCATCGATGTGGAGCTTGTTCCTGGCCAGGAGCACTCCCCCGTGCTCGCGGATGATGCCCTCCGCCGTGGCGAGGCCCAGACCCGTGCCGCGGGAGTCGAGCCGGGTCGTGGCGAACGGCTGGAAGAGCCGCGGCATGACCTCGGGGTCGATCCCGGGCCCATCGTCCGCGATGGTGAGGGAGACCCAGCGGCGTCCATCGCGCACGGCTTCTTCCGCGGCCACCTCGATGGTCGCGGTGCGGCCACTTGAGCCGCGGCTGCCCGCGCCCCCCCTGCTTCCCCCTGCCGCGTCGATGGCATTCCGGAGAAGATTGACCAGGACCTGCACGATGCGATCCCCATCGCACCAGGCGCTCACATCGTCCGAGACGTGGTTGGCGATGGTGGCGGGGAAGGCATCACGATCAAGCCGGACCATGGTGGCGGCTTCGTCGATGAGCGGCCGCAGGGGTGTGAGCCTCGAAGTGGGCGGACGGGCGCGGGCAAAGTCCAGCAGGCTCTCGCTGAGACGTTCCAGCCTTCCGACGACGCGGAGCAGCAGGGCCGCCTCGACTGCGGAGAGTGAGCGGCGGTCGTTGCCGGGAGCGACTTCGATGTTCAGCTTCTCGGCAAGACCCTTGATGACGGCAAGCGGGGTGTTGAGTTCATGGGCGAGGCCCGCGGACATCATGCCCAGGCTGGCGAGACGATCGGCATCGGCGAGGTTCTGGCGGGCGGTCTCGAGCAGGTGGTTCTTGCGCCTCAGATCGGTCGCGACTTCCTCGATGCGCTGCAGCGCTTCGGCGAGGTCCGCCTCGTGCCTTCGCAGCGCGGTGATCGACCGGTTCCGGGAACGCATGATCTCGCCGAGTTCATCCGATGGCATCGCCTCATCCGGCACGAGTTCGATGTCGCGTTGTCCCTCGGCAACGGCGTGGTCGGCATCGAGAATCGCACGGATCGGCCTATAGACATGGCGTGGAAGAACAAAGATCTCCAGAGCGGCGGCGACGAGGCCGTACACGGCGAGCAGCGCCGCGGTCAGAAGGATGTACAGCCTCGCAACCGCGTCCCGCGAGGTGCCCTGGCGGACGCTGGTCGCGAGATAGCCCCCCCCCGCGAGCACCACGGCGGCCGAGGGCCGGCCGTCGGCATCAATGAAGCCGATCGGATCATCGCCGGAACGGAGGATGGACTCCACCTCGGTGGGGATGGCGAGCTGCTCGGCGGTGCCCCAGCGGACGACAACATCGGGCGACACGGCATCGACGAGTTTTCGCAGGCTGGCCTCATCCCCATTGAGAACGCCGGCGGCCAGGAGCAACTGCAGCGTCGCCCGGGCCTCGTGCTCCTCGGCCTTCTCGACAACCTGCCGGACCGCGGGCTGGAGGGCGAGCCACAGAATGGCCGCCAGAACCAGCGAAAAGAGCGTGTGCAGGACGATGAGCTTCTTGCGGATCCGCATGCCGGCCAGCAGGCCGCCCGCAGGGCGCAAGCCCCCGGCGACGGGGCGATCGCCGGGGACGGGGTTCTCATCGAGAGGCCGGGGCATGTTCAAAACCGTATCAGGCCCGGAGCAACCGGGTGCGAAAGCTGCCCGGTGCGCGCTATCCTCGCTGCGTGCATCACCATGCAAAAGTCCATGCTCCTCCGCTCGGCGATGCCGCGAGGCATCTCGCGGTGCGGACGCTGGCACGTCAGGCGCGGCTGTTCCCGGAACTCGACTTCCACGCGATGGAGGAGGCGCGGGAGCGTGCCGCAACCAAGGATGTGCTGAGCCCGCTTGATCTTGCGCTCGCCCACGCGATCCACGATCACGCCGTGAGGCGATGGCTGACGCTCCGGTTTCTGCTGCAGGCGTGTCTGACCCAGCCCTTTGACGAGCTTGAGGCGCGTGTCAAGGGCGTGCTGCTGGCCGGGGCAGCGCAGATCGTGCTTCTGGATCGGGTGCCGGCGCACGGGGCGATCAACCATGCGGTGGAATGGGCCAAGCTGGTGGTCCGGCCCGGCGCGGGCGCGCTGGTGAACGCGGTGCTGCGGAAGCTCGTGCTGCTCGCGCCGGAAGAAGATCGGTACTTCCCGGGAACGCCCGGCGAGACGCACACGCTGCCGGCGGACCGGTTGCCGATGTCCGACGGCTCGTGGCGACGGCTCGCGGGGGATGTGCTGCCGGAGGATCCGGGCGACCGGCTGAGCATCGCGACGAGCATCCCGCGGTGGCTGCTGGACCGCTGGGCCGACCGCGAGGGCGATCGTGTTGCCCGCGCCCTGGCGCTCCACGGGCTCATCGAGCCGCCGGTGATCCTGAACGTGGCGCACAGGGCAACGATCGTCCCGAACTCGGTGCCCCACGATCGGCCGGGGCGTGCCGTGTTCACCGGCAACTACACGATGCTGCACGAGCAGCTCGCCTCGCGCCACGACATTTGGGCGCAGGATGATTCGTCCGCCGGCGCGATCGAGAGCCTTGCCGGACTGAAGCCGAGGGTGATCCTGGACCTGTGTGCCGGGCGCGGCACAAAGACACGGCAACTCGCTCAGCTCTTCCCCGATGCGCAGATCGGCGCGACCGATACCGATGACCGCCGACTGGAGGCGCTGCGCAAGACCTTTGCAGGGCACGGGCGGGTGACCGTTGCCGGGATGCGTGCGACGACGCGCGGGCATGTCGGCAAGGCGGATCTCATCGTGCTCGATGTCCCGTGTTCCAACACGGGAGTGCTTGCGCGCCGACCCGAGGCGCGGTATCGCGCGGATGCGGCACACCTTGACTCGCTGCTCGATATCCAGCGTCAGATCATCGCCGATTCGCTCACGTTGCTCGCCCCGGGAGGGCGGATCCTGTACGCGACATGCTCGCTGGAGCCCGAGGAGAACCAGCAGCAGGCAAAGTGGGCGGAGAAGTGGCACAAGTTCGTGCCCAGCCGGGAACGAAAAGTCCGGCCCAGCGGGGCACCGGGAAGTCCCGCAACTGCCTATACCGACGGGGCTTACTCTGTTCTTCTGGAACCGGGGCAAAGCCGGTGACATGTCAGGCGGCCCAGGCTGTTCCGCACCAACGCGACGTGGGTACACTCACACCCAACCCGGACCGCACCCCTCGTAGAGAGCCGAATCCGAGTATGAAACTACTCGACATCATCTCCCTTGAAAGCATCAAGGCCCCGCTGGCGTCTGCGGATAAGCAGGGCGTTATCGGCGAACTGGTGGACCTGCTGGCCGCAACCGGCCGCGTGAAGGACGCCAAGGGACTCAAGGAAGCAGTCTGGGCGCGCGAGCAAACGCGTACAACCGGCATCGGGCAAGGCCTGGCGATTCCGCACGGCAAGAGCGCGGGCGTCGAGAACATCGCCGTGGCGATCGGCAAGCCCGCCGCGCCGATGGATTTCCAGGCGATCGACTCCAAGCCCGTCCGGCTGATCATCCTGCTCGCAAGCCCGCCCGACAAGACCAGCGACCACATCCAGGCTCTGGCGCACATCTCGCGGCTGATGACGATGGAGCAGTTCCGCGAGCAGATCTATTCCGCCGGTTCGGCGGCGGAGATCTTCGAGCTGCTTCGATCTCAGGACCGCTGATCCGCGCGGATGGGTCGGGGCACGCGATCGACCATCGCCTCCTCAAAAGGGTTACCGGCCCATGTGTGGCCATGGCGGCGGTGCCGCGGAATCCGGCGGAGCCCTCCGTTCAGCCCATATACTGCGGCCATGCCGAACTCCGCGGCCGCGGCCGCCTCGATCATCCCCATCGCACCCGTTTCCGTGACACCACCCCCCCCCGCCAC
>JAEYUO010000061.1 GCA_023432465.1 Planctomycetota bacterium
CCCCCAACCAGCGACAACCCCGCCGCGGGCCTCCGAATCGCCGATCTGGCCCGAATCCGCGGCTTCGTCGAGACCATTCGCCTCCTCGTCTTCCCCGGCTTCTTCGACCCCGAACCCGTCGACGACGCCACGCTCCCCGACCACACCCGCTCCCTCGTTGCCTCCGCCGCCGCCATCCTCCATGACGAAGTTTCGGGGGTTCTCCGATACCCCCAGCGCGCTGGCGAACCAATCCCCACTACAAGGGATTTTCCGCGCGCCGTCGTCCACACTTTCTTTGACCGCCTCCTCCAGGTACGCGAACTCATCGCCCTCGACGTCCAGGCCGCCTTCGACGGCGACCCCGCCGCCGAGCACACCGATGAAGTCATCCTCTGCTACCCCGGCATGGATGCCATCTTCGCCCACCGAATCGCCCACGAGCTCTACGCCATGGGCGTCCCCCTCCTCCCGCGTCTGATCGCCGAGCAGGCCCACTCCCGCACCGGCATCGACATCCACCCCGGCGCAAAGATCGGCGAGTCCTTCTTCGTCGATCACGGCTCCGGCACCGTCATCGGCGAGACCAGCATCATCGGACGCCAGGTCAAGGTCTATCAGGGCGTCACCCTCGGCGCACGCTCCTTCCCCAAGGATGAACGCGGCCGCGCGATCCGCGGCATCAAACGCCACCCCACCATCGGCGACCGCGTAAACATCTACGCCGGCGCGGTCATCCTCGGCGGAGACACCGTCATCGGCGACGATTGTGTCATCGCCGGCGGCGTCTTTGTCACCTCTTCCGTCCCGCCCGGCCACGTTGTCCAGCAGACCCGCGCCGACCTCACCCTCCGCCCCAACGCCGCCGCCAAGCCGCGCGCCGCAGCAGCGCCCGCCGCTCCCGCATCGCCCGCTCCCCGCATCCCCGCGACCGGCAAGCCCGCCCCGCCAAACCTCGACTGGCTCGGCGACGGCGCGGGCATCTGACTCTCCCTCGATACCCTTCCCCGCATGCCGCGACTCCCCGAGCCCCGTTCCCCGGCGCTGCGAGAGCTTGCGCGGCAACTCCGCTTCCAACCCGCCGACGCCTCTCACCGCCAACTCGGCCGCGCAGAAGAACTCGCCCTCCAGCTCCTCACCGAGTACGAGCCCCAGCGCCAGTGGCCCGCCGAGTGGGTCGTCTTCCGAATCACCGGCTACCGCAGCGATCAACCCGGGCCCGAGCTCTCCGGCACCATCCGCGGCACGGACCTGCTCCACGACCTCGGCGCGCTCATCCAGCTCCTCAGCGCCGCCGGGCATGAATCCGAAGCCAGCCTCCGCGAAGCCGATCCCGCGCGCTGGATCACCGCGCCGGACCTCTGCACCCGCTGGAGCATCTCCCGCCAGACGCTCGACCGCTACCGAGCGCTCGGCCTCTTCTCGCGCCGCGTCCGCATCGCCCGCCCCCCCGGCACGCGCGCTGCCCCCCAACGAACTCTCTTCGATCTTCGCACCGTCGAAGCCTTCGAGACCACCCACCATCAGACACTCGCCAAAGCCGGCGCGTTCTCGCGCATCGATCCTGACCTCGCCGAGCGCCTCCACCGCCGCGCCGCCCGCTATCACCGCCTCCTCCATTTCTCGCTCTCCCGAATCGTGCAGCGACTCGCCCCGCGCTTCAAACGCAGCGCCACCGCCATCCGCCGCGCCATCCTCGATGCCGATGCCGCCGCGGAACATCCCCTCTTCACCCTCCGCGCCCGCCCACCAGCGTCCGGCAAATCCGAAACCGTCCGCGCGTTCCGCCGCGGCGAGCCCGCCGCCGCGCTCGCCAAGTCCTCCCGCCGCAGCCGCGCAAGCGTCTACCGAATGGTCGCCTCCGAACGCGCCCGCCGCCTCCGCGAACTCAACCTCACCGCGCCCGCCCGGCCGGACTTCACCACCCCCGCCGCCGCCGCGCCGCTCCTCTCTTCCCCGGCCGCGACCCAAGGACTCGGCCGCCCCCTGCCCCACACACTCGCCGAGCTCATCGAACAGGCCGGCGCGACCGAACCCGCCGCCGCGCGTGAGCGTGCTCTCGGCGCGGCCTACGCGCTCCTCCGATTCCAGGCGGCCCGCGCCATCTCCACACTCGGTCCCGCCCCCGCCATCCTCGATACCTCCCCCGCCCGCCGTGGCATCGACTGGGTCGAAACCCATCTCCGCTGGGCTGCTCGCATCAAGGCCGAACTTGTCCGCTCCCAGTTCGCGCTCCTCCTCCGAACCGTCGATACCCAGCTCGCGCGGCCCCTCTCCGCCTTCCCCGGCGCAACCGCCGTCGAGCTCGTTTCCACGCTCGCCCACGCACTCTTCGATGCCGCCGACCGTCATGATCCCTTCAAGGGCGGACGCCTCGCCGCGCCCGCGGGGCTCGCGCTCAATCGCGCAGCCGCAAAGTGGGCCGAGGAACACCCCGCGGACATCGCACCCCACCCCGCCCGCGCACTCGCCCGCGCTGCGCCCTCCTCCGCGCGCCTCGATCACCTCTGGGCATCGCTCACCCCATGGTCCGCGTGGCTCGATCCACCCGCCGATGCCCGCGAACGCATCGAGACCATCCGCGGCCGCGCCCGCGATGTCCTTATCGCACGCCTCGGTTGGGATGCACGCCCCCCGCGCACCGTGCCGGAAGTCGCCCGCGAGCTCTCTCTCACCCCACACGCCGTCTCCCGCGCCGAACGCGCCGCCATGAAGCAGCTTCTGTGAACACCCACGAGTCCACACCGACCGTCTGGATCATGCACGCCGGCGCGCTCGGCGACTGGGTCCTCCTCTGGCCCCTCCTCCGCGCGCTCGCCCGCAGCGGGGCCCACATCATCGCCGTCACGCACAGCAGCAAGGCCGACCTCGCCGCACGCTGGATCGATGCCGCACCCGGCCGCATCTCGCCCCTCCCCGGCGGGATCGACCAGCCCCCCCTCTCGCGCTGGTGGGCCGGGCCGATCGCTCCACCCGATGATGCGCCCGCGCACGACTGGCGCATCCCCTCGCCCGACCGCATCCTCTCCTTCCTGTGCGACGATGCCACTCCCGCCGGCCGCGCATGGCTCGCCGCCGCCGCACAGGCCTTCCCCCGCGCCGCGATCCACACCGTCGGCCCGCCCGCCTCGCGCTCGCGCCAGGAACTCTGGCAGCGCGAGCGCATCCACGACCTCGCCCGCATCGCGCCCCGCATCAACCCCCGCGGCCCCATTCTCTGCCACATCGGCGCGGGCTCACCCGACAAACGCTGGCCACTCGACCGCTGGGCCGGACTCATCCCCACGCTCCGCACGCCCGACACCGATGTCATCGCGATCGCCGGCGAGGCCGAGCGCGACCGCCTCACCCCCGCCGATCTCGCCGCGTTCTCCACTCTCAACGGCTGCTTCATCGACTCGCTCGACGATCTCGCCGCCCTCACCGCAGCCGCCCGCCTCTTCATCGGCACCGACACCGGCCCGACACACCTCGCCGCCCAGCTCGGCATCCCCACCCTCGCCCTCTTCGGCCCGACCGACCCCGCAACCTGGTCCCCCATCGGCCCCGCCATCCGAATCCTCGCCCCCGACTCGCCGCGGCCTATGGACTGGCTCTCGGTCGCCACCCTCGCGACCATTGCCGTGACAGGGGTTGACGGCACCCGATTCGTATGGAATGATTGTACAAGAGCTTGTACATGACCGATTGGAGCGGGCAATGACACGATCCACTGACATTACGACATTCTCGGAACTGCGCCAGAACATGCGTGACCGATTCGATCGCCTCAGACGATCCGGTCGCCCGCTGTTTGTCACCAGCAATGGCGAACCCGATGCCGTCGTGCTGAGTCCGAAGGCGTTCGACGAACTCACCGAGCGTGCCGAGCTCGCCGAGAACCTCGCGGCAATCGATCGCGGTCTCGATGATGTCAAGCATGGCCGAACTTCGGGTTTCCGTGAGGGGATTCAGGCCATCGCCAAGAAGCATGGGATCCGAATTGATCGATGACCTACCGCGTCATCATCACCGCCCAGGCCCTCGACAAAATCTCCGAGCAGGTCGAGTTCATCGCCGTTAAGTCATCAGCGCCCCTGAACGCAGCCCGCTGGCTGGAGCGTGTGTTCGACGCCGCCGAAAGCCTCGAATCAATGCCCAGGCGTTTCCCGAGCGCCCCGGAGTCTGCGCACCACGCAGAGGATGTGCGGGCATTAAGCATCGACGGCTTCCTGCTGCTGTTTGTGATTCGTGATGCGGACCAGACTGTTCACATCCTGAGCGCACGCCATGGACGGCAGCTCCCGCAGCCCGACGACCTAACAATGCCCCGTGACACCTGAGCGTACCGAAGCGGCATTGGCCCGGCACGTGAACCGGCAAGCAGCCCGCTTCCGGCGAGCCCGAACACCGCGTACACTCTCCCCCCATGAGCACCGAGCAGGTCCTGTACACCCCCGGCCAGCGCGTCCGCATCACCCAGCAGGTGCAGCGACAGCGCGATGCCTTCACCACCACCATCGAGGGCACCGTGGTGAAGTTCGAGCAGCAGAAGACCGGCTCGTGGTACGCCCACGCCCAGGACAACAAGCTCTGGCTCGACCGCCTCGAACTCCGCAAGGATGATGGCGAGACCGTCGTCCTGAACCTCGACCGCAACTCCCGCGTCGAAGCCATCTCCTGATGCCCGTCCCAAGTCCGGCGCAAGAAAAGAGCCGCCAGCCTGCCGGCCGCGGCTCACGTTGTTCTTCCGCGCCCTGCCTGCGGCTTACCGATCAGGCATGTAGTACAGCGGCGGTGTCGGCAGCGAGTTGAACGACCACACGTTGTGGCTCGTCACGTGCCACGGCTTCAGCCCGCCGCGCAGGCGGACGGTGATCGGCTGCGTGATCGGCCGCCCCTCCGGGCCCGCGTTCAGCCCCTTGATCGGGCGGATCACATCCACCTTCGCCTCATCTCCAGACACCCAGATGCGCGAGATGTGATACGTCGGCAGCGACTCGTTCCCCTCCTGCATCGGCACCGCGCCAAAGCCCACCAACTCGCACACCCGCCGGTACACATCCCGGTTCACACCCTCCGGCAGGTTGACCGCAAACCGCGGCCCCGGCGTGCCGATCCCCGAATCCGGCAGCGGCGCACCCCCCGCCGACCACTCCGCCGTCTCCTCCGGCGGGTACCGCGTCGCCACCCATCGGATCGACTCGATCATCAGCGGCGGAATCGGATCGGAGTTCGGGTTGCTGAACCCGCGCTCGCCATCGGCGACGGGGTTGATGACGTTGTGGCCCACGCAGCCCGACGCGAAGATCGCGCCCAGTGCAAGCAGAATGACAGAAGCGATGACGTGCGAACGGTGCATGAAGTTCCCCTTTGGCGTCGGGGAGTTTAGCTCCTGCCCGCGCCCCCCGCCTTGCCATCCACCTGCCCGTTCGCCTCGCCCGAATCCACCGGCTTGGCCCGGTCCTCCGTCACACGCCCCAGCGCGTGCGGAAGCTCGATCCCCGCCTGCTGCGCCAGCTCGTGCAGCCGCGGCAGCGACCCGACAAACCCCGACAGGAAGTCCGCCGTGGTCGAGCGACCGCCCGCGTTCATCCCCGAGTCCCACACCGTGATCTTGTCGATCTTCAGGTTCTGGATCGCCTTCACCTGCTCGGCCACCAGCAGCGGCAACTGCTCGATCAGCAGCAGCGTCGGCCCGACCTGCGGCTGGCTTCCGCACGCCTCGATCAGCCGGCGATACCCCTCCGCCTTCGCCTCCAGCACCTTCCGCGTGCCCTCGGCCTCCGCGGTGAACTTCGCCAGGATCGCATCCGCCTCGCCCTGCGCCTCGATGCGCCGCTTCTCCGCTTCCGCCATCGCCGCGATCTCGACCCGCTTCTTCTCGACCTCCTGCGGCGCGATCTCATCCTTCGCCAGCCGCGCAAGCTCCTGATCCCGCTGCGCAAGCAGAATCGCCTCCGTCGCCTTCGCCGTCGCGACATCCGATCGGCGCTTCGCATCCGCCCGGACCTCCGCCAGCTTCGCGTTCGACTCGGCGATCGTCGCCGATGACGAGTTCTCGCCCGTCGTCGCGCTGGCTTCCGCCTCCGCCACGCGGATGCGCTGCTCCTGCTCGGCCTTCTTCTTCGCCGCGACCGTCTCGGCCTCGCGCTGCGCCGCCGCCACCTCCATGTCCCGCTTGGCCTGCACTTCGCCCGCGATCGCCTGCGCCTCGTACGCCGCGACCGCCACACGCTTGGTCTGCTCGGCGTTCTTCTGCCCCTGCGCTGCCGCGGCCGCTTCGTTGGCAACCTGCACCGTCCGCTCGCGCACCGCCATCGCCTCGCCGACCGCGCCGTCGCGGTCCTGCTGCGCGACTTCGACCTTCGCACGGTTGATGGCTTCCGCCGCGGCACGCTTGCCGATCGCCTGGATGTACCCCGACTCGTCGGTGATGTCCCGGATGTTCACGTTGATCAGCGACAGTCCGACTTTGTTGATCTCCTGATCAACGTTCTCGTTGATCAGTGTCATGAACTTCTCGCGGTCCTTGTTGATCTCCTCGATCGTCAGCGTCGCGATCACCAGTCGAAGCTGGCCCAGGATGATGTCCTGCGCCTGCTCCCGCATCTGCGCCGCGTTCAGGCTCAGCAGCCGCTTGGCCGCGTTGTTCATCAGCACCGGATCGACCGAGATACCCACCGTGAACGTCGCCGGCACGTTCACACGGATGTTGTTCAGCGACAGCGCGCCCTCCAGCGGGATGTCGATCACCATCGGCTCCAGCGACATATACGCATAGTCCTGGATCAGCGGCCACACAAACGCGCCGCCGCCATGGATGCACTTGGCCGCGCGGCCCGTGCCGACGCGACCATACACCACCAGGATCCGGTTCGACGGGCACCGGCGATACCGCGTCGCCACCCATGCCAGGACCACCAGGATCACCAGGACCACCGCCCCGGCGAACAGAATCGTCAGCAGCCCCGTCAGGTCCGAGCCGGACTGCTGGGCGAGGGCCGCCGGTGAGGCAACGTTCAAGAGCAGATGTCCAATCATCGCTTCCAAACCTCCGACCCCCACGGGTCCACAAGTCTTCCACGCCGGCTCATGACTCGCCCGGCACACCGTTCAATCGAGACTCAACGCCGCTCAGGGACAATCGCGAGACTTCAATGCCGATCTTCTTCAGCTCCGCGCTCAATCCAACGTTCAACCTGTCCATAAACCCAAGTCGATTATTCCGCACAAGCTCCAGGCTCACGTCCCCCGTCACCGTTGCGAACGCGCCCATGGCGATGTCCTGCACAACATCCTTCAGCTGTTCCTCACTCAAACCAATCAAGTGCTTAGCCGCCTGATCAAGCCCCTGAGGATCCGAAGTGATCAGGCAGGTCATCTCGGCCTTAAACGTCACCGCGCCACTATCCTGAGTAGGGAGCTCGTCAAGCACCATCTGAACTCGAATCGGATCCCTGCTCAGAAGCTCGTAGTCTTGAATCAACGGCCAGATAAACGTGCCGCCCCCCACGACACACCGAAACAGTTTCCCTCCGCCTATCTTCCCGTAAACCACGATGATCTTGTTCGCCGGGCACCGCCGGTAGCAGGCATACAGAATCGCTGTCAATCCAACAACGGGAACCAACCCGAGTACAACTGCCAACAGCACAGCAGACGAATCAATCTCCGCGGCCAGTGTCAACGGAATGTGTGCAAGTTCACGCATTCAGTCCCCTACACCTTCACCACCGTCACCGAGTTGTCCCCGTTCACCGACAACACACGCACCCGCGCATTCCGCGGCAGCTCTTCATCCGCCGAAACCGCGTTGTACGTCCGCTGCTGATCCCCGATCACCAGCGTGATCTGCCCCGTCCCCTTCCCCGTGGCCGGCACCGTCACATACACCGTCCCCTCCAGCCCGATCGCCGACTGCACGTTCACATTCCCCGACGACTGCAGCTCCATCGCCGCACGCAGCAGGAACGCCATCAGCCACATCATGAAGAACCCGCCCACCGCGCCGATCCCGATCGATGCCGGGATCCCCCACTCAAGCCCGCGATACCCGATCAGCCCAGCCCACCCAAACCCCATGCCGAACGCGATCACCGTCTGCACCGAGAACAGCTTCAGGCCGTCCGTCCCGTGCGCATGATGATCCAACCCCACATCCTGCCCGTCATCAACATCCGCGCCCCCGCCCATCGACAGCAGCAAGAACCGCAGCAGCAAAAACGCCGTCCCCAGCAGAGCCGGGCCGGTGAACCACGGTGCATTGTCGCCAAAGAACACGTGAAACATCGCCGCGCCTCCTTCCCGTGAGGCCGAACCTCCGACCCCCACCTCCACACACACCGCTGCCACGACCGCCGCGGCGGCCAATTCTGCCGCCGCCTTCACCGTTCCTCCAGCACTCGCTCGCACGGCATCCGTGGCCGCCATACCCAGACCGATCGCGCCCCCCACCATCCCCGGGCATCGAGTAGTTCCGAGAATACCAGATTTCGTTTCGTTTGGCTTGTGGACGGACATTCCCACCGACTTCACGCCACCACAACGAGGGTACCGCTTCACGAATCAAAGCACTTCCTTTGATCTCCCTGAGAGAATAAAAGTTTTTTGCTGTTTTCGTATATTTCACGCCTGCAAAGGCAAATATGGTTTTGAATGGAACCCTCCGTCTTTCAACCGGGTTTTCCCGGCCGCCATGTCCCGGCCCGTGCGTCCGTCCTGCGCGACGGGCGGTTGATGGAAGAATCGGGGATTGCATTCGTTCCCGCCCCGCTGCCCCCAGCTTTGGATCCCGCAACACTGGGCAGACTGCTTGATCCGATCAGCAAGGCAACCGCCCAGTTGCATCTGCTGGCGGGCGCGATCCGCGTGCTTCCCGATCCCAAGGTTCTGCTCCGCGTCTTCATGCGCCGCGAGGTGGAGCACTCTTCAAGGATCGAGAACACGATCGCATCCGCGCGAGAACTCGCGCTGTTCGACGCAGCCCAAGACACAGACCGCGATGAAGTACGCGAGGTTCACAGCAATCTCGTCGCGCTGGAGCACGGAATCGCATCGACCGACCCGCTCTGCCTGCGCCTGATCCGAGAGATGCACGCACGCCTCATGGCGGGTGTCCGCGGCGAAGACAAGAGCCCCGGAGAGTTCCGCCGCGGGCAGGTCTACATCGGGAACGAACGGTCAGGCTTCAAGAATGCGCGATTCGTGCCGCCCCCACCCGGGCCGATCCTTGAAGAGTGCCTCCGCGACTACGAACAGTTCCTCAACCCCACCGACCGCAAACCTCGCACAAGGTACGACCCCCTCATCGAGCTTGCGATGAGCCACTATCAGTTCGAATGCATCCACCCATTCGCCGACGGCAACGGGCGCATGGGCCGCCTTCTCATCACGATCACCGGCCAGAAAAGCGGCTGGCTGGAGTTCCCGCTCCCCTACATCAGCCCGTACTTCGAGCGCACCCGCCAGGAGTACTACGACCTGCTGCTGCGCGTGAGCACACACAACGACTGGTCAAGCTGGATCGAGTACTTCTGCCGCGCGGTCGAAGTGGAATGCGCCGACGGGATGAAGCGTGTGCGAGCGCTTGACCGGCTTCGGACCGAGTACCGCCATCGTGCCGAAGCTGCCGGAAACTCGCAGAACTTGCCGAAACTCGCGGATCACCTTTTCGCACAACAAGCGGTCACTGTCGCCGGCGTCAAGCAGTTGCTCGATGTTTCCCAGCCCGCGGCACAGGGGCTCATCGATCGATTGGTTGCCGCCGGCATCCTGACAGAAGTCACGGGCGGTAAGTACAAACGCGTTTACCTTGCCGAGCAGATCGTGCGCCTCATCGAAACCGATCAGCCCGATCAGATGGTGCCATGAAGCACCGATCTGCCCCCTCACTCGGTGTCCGGCTCGTCGGTCCGCCAGATCCCCTCCCACTGCTCCGCGCCCGCCGCGCTCACCGCGACCAGATAGACCATGCCGTCCATGACCCGTAGGTCCGCTTGGCCCGGTTCATCGCCGCGAGCCTGCAACGGCTCTCCCGCAGCGAGCCTCCGCGCAAGCACCTCATCGAGCGCTTCGCTCGCCGCGGCGAGCGGGACAGACTCAACCGGACTCAAGTCAAGGCGAATACGTTCCTCAAGCTCACGAACAAGATCCCGATGCGCCCGCCAGCCGTCGCGGCCGCTATGCGTCGTCACCTTCGGCAACGCGGCAAAACTCACCACTCCGACGCACACCGCCGCGATCACGCCCCACCGCAACGCGGTGAACCGCGGCAGGTTTCGCTTCTTCTCATAGTGGCCGACGATGCACAGCACAATGAACATGGCCGTGAGCCCGAGATCAACCCCGATCCCCGCCGCGGTCGCCCGAGTCTGCGCCGACCGACCCGTCGCGCCGCCACGTGTCCGCGCAATGTCAACATCCCGGGTCATCTGGCTCGGACGCAGCGTGCCGGTGAGCCGCGTTGCGAACTTCGCATCACCGACCAACGGTGTGATCGCGCTGTGCGCGGCGTGAACATGGGTCGATGAGGCCCGTCGCCACGCACGCCACCTCGGTGCCTCGCTGACCACAAGATCGCCCGCGCTCTGCACAGCAAGACCCATCGCCATTGCCCGCGATGGCCCAAACACAAACAGCTCTACACTCAGGTCGCGCTTCGCATCCGCGCCCGTCAGCCGCATCGGATACACCGGCGCATCGGTCGTGAACGTAAACACCAGCGGATGCGCCGTTGATGGCTCAGCCGTATCGCTCTCCCGCACCAGCCGCGTCGCGACGAACGACCACTTCTCCTTCGCGTACTGATCGATCACGCTCTCCGCCGCGGCGGGAACATGGAACTGGTGCGACCGCAGCCAATCGACCACGACCTTGCCCTCTGGCGATTCGAGCGTCGTCACCTCGAAGTCGCCGACGATGCGGCGGTCGATGAAGTCTGGTTCGGCGATAGGGCTGCCGGATCCACCGGCGCGAGCGGTGCCAAGCGCCGGCAGCATCACCATCGCCAGAAACAGCAGCACCAGCAACAGCCCGGCAGCGCCCTTCCAGGTGGGCGCGTACAGGAAGATCAGCACAACGACGATCAGCGCGATGATGATCGGAGCGGCACCCAGCCCCCGCGTCTGCACCACGGGCGCGAACATCCCTCGCAGGCTCGGGAACATCCCCTTCGTCCCCGGCTTCACCTCCGGCCGCGACGGCAGCGGCACCACCCACCCAAACTCCGTGCCCTTGCCGATAAACCGCGTCTCGATCGCCAGCGTCTGCAGCTTCGTCGCCGGGTCCCAGCAGATCATCGCGGCCTGATCCGGGATCTGTGCCCCCGATACATCCGCGATCTCAACCGCGAACACTTTGCCATCCGCCCGCGCTGCCGTCGCGGCCATCACCACCGCTGCCAGAAACACGCCCAGCGCGAGCAGCCTCAAGAGTGATGTCCATGCCCCACGCATGCCAGACGATACCACGCCAACCTTGCGTCTGTTCCCGGTATTCTGCCAATCCCCCGGCCCAAGACCGGTTGCCCGGGCTGCTTTTTTCTTCTATAATCAATTCGTGAGGGGTGTCAATGGAGTTTCGCTGGATCGACTGGAACATCGACAAGGTCCACAGCCACGGCGTCGAGCCGGAAGAGGCGGAGGAAGCGGTTGGCAACGCGCGGCCACCATACCCCCGAAAGGATCTTGATGGCCGCTGGCTCGTGCAAGCGCAGTCAGATGGTGGACGTTTTCTCCAAGTGGTGTATCTCGTGGATCCCGAGGGAACGCTCTTCATCATCCATTCCAGGCCGCTGACCGAGCGTGAGAAGAAAAAGCTACGAAGGCGACGATCATGAGCAAACGATCCAAACTCAAGCCGTCCACTGAAATGACGGCCGCAGAACTCGAGGCCCTCACCGCGGATCTCGACGACGAGTTCGTCTCCGACAAGTTCAAGCCGTTGACCGCCCGCGAGCGTGCTGAGTGGGAAGCCATCAAACGCGGCCGCGGCAGGCCCAAGGTCGGCAAAGGCGCAAAGGTCGTCTCGGTCAGCATCGAGCGAGACCTGCTTGCACGCACAGACAAGGCCGCAAAGAAGGCAGGCGTCAGCCGCGCCAAGCTTGTCGCCGCCGGGCTTCGTCGAGTGCTGAAGGACCTTGACAAGTCCTCATCCGCATCTGCGGCCAAACCCCGCGCACGCAAGACCGCTGCCTGAACCCGCGCGCGTCCCTCCCCGCCTTCTCCCCCTCCGTGCGACACCGTGCGCCTCCGTGTCCCACTTCCGAGATCGCCCGTCCTATCTGCTGCTCTGCTGATCTGCCGATCTGCTGCTCTGCTCCGCCGCCTCCCACCGCGTCTTCAACCCGTGCTCCACCTTCAACAGATCGAGCACCTTCCCCACCATGAAGTCCACGATCTCCTCAACGCTCTTCGGGTTCAAGTAGAACCCCGGGTTCGTCGGACACACGATCGCCCCGGCCAGCGTCAGCGTCCGCATGTTCTCGATGTCAATCAGGCTCAGCGGCGTCTCGCGATGACACACGATCAGCGGCCGCCGCTCCTTCAACGTCACCATCGCCGCCCGCGTCAGCAGGTTCGACCCCGACCCCGTCGCGATCGCCCCGAGGCTCGTGCTCGAACACGGGATCACCACCATCCCGTCATGCAGAAAGCTCCCCGACGCGATCGTCGCGCCCACATCCTTGTTCGGATGCACCACCAGCCTCGCCGCGGCCGCCGAATCCGCAATCCCCGGACACATCGACGCAAACTCCACGTGCGTCACCCCCGCCTCATCGAACAACAACCGACGCCCATAGTCGCTCACCACCAGGTGCACCTCCGCGCCGCTCAGCAGCAACTGCTCCAGCAGCCGCATCGCATACGCCGCGCCCGATGCACCCGATATCCCCACCACATACCGCCGCGGCCGGACCGCAGGGCCAGCCACCGCTCCTTCACCCCCTCCACCCCCTCCCGAGCCAACACCCGGCGGAGACCCAAACGTCGGCGGTCGTGCAATCGTGCCCATACACCAGTATTCGCACCCCACGCCCGCCCCGATGCCGCGCCCTCTCCTCTCCCAACCTCCCCAAAGGGGGAGGTGCCGCCAAAGGTGGGGGGGGGGGGGGGGGGGGGGGGGGGCGGGGGTGTGGTGGGGGTGGAGGGCCGCGCCC
>JAEYUO010000022.1 GCA_023432465.1 Planctomycetota bacterium
CGCGCCTCCGCGACGGCATGGAGAAGACCTACCGCTGGATCTACGACGAGTACATGGCCAAGTACGGCACCGGCGCTCGGCCGACATCGTCGCGGGGTGCGTCGAAGACAAAGACCAAGCCCGCCAAGAGCAAGGCCCGCGCAGGCGCAACGGGCAAGAAGAAGGTTGCCAAGTCCGCCTCCGCCGGAAAGGCGCGCGCAGGGAAGCGCCGCGCGGCCGCACGCGCCCGCTGATCACTCCACGACCAACCGCTTCGGCGAGCAACGCATGGCCGCGACGACGCCCATATCAACCAGCCCGGGCACCATCCTTGTCCTGAGCCAGGTCTACGTCCCGGACCCCGCGAGCGTGGGGCAGCACGTGGCCGATGCCGCGGCGGAACTGGTGCACCGCGGGCACCGCGTGGTCGTGCTGACCTCCGCGCGCGGCTACGACGACCCGAGCGTGCAGTATGCGCCAAGCGAGACACGCGACGGCGTCGAGATCCGGCGCTTGCCGTTCTCAAGCTTCGGGAAGAAGTCGATCCCGCGCCGGCTGCTCGGCGGCGTCCTGTTCATGCTGCAGTGCATCGTCCGCGGCCTGTTCATGCCAAGGCTCGAAGCCATCATGGTGAGCACGTCGCCGCCGATGTGCGCCGCCGCGGCGATGGTCATCGCGTTCTTCCGTCGCGTGCCGATCAAGTACTGGGTCATGGACCTCAACCCGGATCAGATGATCGAACTCGGCAAGCTCAAGGCCGATGCCCTGCCGGTGAAGCTGTACGATGCGTTCAACCGCATGATTCTCAAGCGCTCGGCGGATGTCGTCGCGCTCGACCGGTTCATGGCGACACGCCTGAACCGCAAGCTGGATGTGAGCCACAAGCTGGCGGTCATGCCGCCATGGCCGCACGATGACCACTTGGGGATCGTCGCGCACGAGGACAACCCGTTCCGCAAGCAGCACGGGCTCGATGGCAAGTTCGTCGTGATGTACAGCGGCAACCACGGCTTCTCGACGCCGGTCAAGACGGTGGTGGATGCTGCGCTGAAGCTGCAAGACCGCACCGACATCGTGTTCATGTTCATCGGTGGCGGCGTCGGCAAGAAGGAAGTCGACAGCGCGATCGCCCAGCACACGCCCCGGAACATCATCAGCCTGCCGTATCAACCGCTCGACACGATCAAGTACTCGCTCTCCGCCGCGGATGTCCACCTCGTGAGTGTCGGCAACGATGTCGTCGGGGTCGTGCACCCGTGCAAGGTGTACGGCGCGATGGCGGTGTCGCGGCCCATCCTGCTGCTCGGCCCCGATCCGTGCCACGTGTCGGACCTCGTCCGCGAGCACCGGCTCGGCTGGCAGATCAGCCATGGCGATGTGGATGCGGCGGTGAAGACCATCCAGGAGATCGCGGCGACGCCGCGGGCCGATCTTGAAGCCATGGGCACGCGGGCACGCGAGTTGATCGATCGAGAACTGAGCAAGAGCGTCCTGTGCGGCCGCTTCTGCGATGTGGTCGAACGCGGCCTCGCCGGCGTGGATGCCGCCCCCCACGCCGCACACGCCCAGCACGCCGCGACGGAACGCGCCGCCTGAGCCGCCACCTCTCCCCATGATCACCAAGTACGTCTTCATCCAGGATGACCCGTTCTACCTGCCCAAGGTGCTGGACAAGTACCTGCGCGAGTTTGGTGATTCGACCGCGGGGATCAACATCCAGTCCAACACGCAGGGGAAGCGAACGGTCTTTCAGACCGCGATGGACCTCTTGAAGATGTACGGCCCGTGGTACTTCCAGTGGAAGCTGCGGCATTACATCTGGAACAAGGTCAAGGCGAAGGTCGTCAACGGCTGGCTCGGCTCGACGCGCCGCTGCTACACCGTGGAAGCTGTAGCGCGAAAGTACGGTGTGCCCGTGCACCGCACCATCGATGTCAACAGCGAGGAGTTCCGCAAGCTGCTCGCCGACCTGGGCGTGAGCTTTATCGTCTCCATCTCCGGCACGCAGATGTACCGCAAGCCGCTGCGGGACCAGATGAAGTACGGCATCGTGAACTGCCACGGCGCGCTCCTGCCCAAGTATCGCGGCCTGATGCCCAGCTTCTGGACACTCGCCAACGGTGAGAAGGAAGGCGGCGTGAGCGTGCACTTTGTCGATGCCAAGCTCGACAACGGGCCGATCGTCGTGCAGAAGCGCTACCGCATCCACTCACGCGACACGCTGGAAGACATCATGGCCCGCGGCAAGGATCTCGCCGCCGAGTGCATCATCGAGTGCGTGCGCATCGTCGAGGACGCGGCGGCCCGCGGCGTCGAACCGCCCACGATGCCGAACCCGGCGGAGGAGCTGACGCACTTCTCGATGCCGACCAAGGCGGATGTGGATCGGTTCAAGGCCGGCGGACACCGGTTCTTCTGAGGGGCGGCGAGTGGCCAAGGACATCATCCATGCCCTCTCCTTCGACATCGAGGACTGGTTCCACATCGTCGAAGTGAAGGCGGTTGAAGATCCGTCGCAGTGGCCCGCACTCTCAGCGCAGTCATCGCTTGTCGAGCGATACACCGACCTGATCCTGAAGATCTGCGATGACCACAAGGCTCGCGGCACGTTCTTCATGCTGGGGTGGATCGCCGCGAAGCACCCCGCGCTCGTGAAACGAATCGCCGATGCCGGGCACGAGCTCGCCACGCACTCCTTCTGGCACCGCAAGGTGTATGAGCTCACGCCCGAGACCTTCGACCAGGACATCAAGGAATCGATCGCGGCGATTACGGCCGCAGCGCCGGGCGCAAAGATCCGCGGCTTCCGCGCGCCATCGTTTTCGATTACACCCGGGACGGAATGGGCCTTTGATGTGCTGCTCGACAACGGCGTCGTGTACGACGCCAGCCTCTTCCCCGCGCCCCGCGGCCACGGCGGCTACGCCTGCACCCGCGGCGTGCACACAATCACCACGCCCAAGGGCCGATCGATGCCGGAACTGCCGATGTCGATCGCGCACTACGGCCCCGCGAAGCTCTGCTACTCCGGTGGCGGATATCTGCGGCTCTGGCCGCGATGGATGATCCGCCGTGGTGTGGAGCAGGAAGCCGCCGCGGGGCGACCGACGGTGATCTACCTGCACCCGCGAGACTTCGCCCCCGACTGCCCGCGCGTGCCGATGCCGCCGCACCGGCGGTTCAAGTGCTATGTGGGCATGCGTTCGACGGAACGAAAGCTGCGCGTGCTGCTGACCGACTATCGGTGGGATACGTGCGCGGCGGTTCTGGGGCTGGAGTGGTAAGACTCACCGCTCAGGCAGAATCGTTGGAAGGCGGCCCACTTTGGGCCGCTGCCTCCCATGTCTGAAGCCGATCACAAAGACGATCCGACTTTCATCGGCAACAGAGAACAACAAGAGGCAGCCGCCAACGACGATCCGACGAATTTCATACGGTCTCGCTCCGTGCTCTTCGGCGAATCCAAAGCGCCGGGGACGTGTGGCCAGAGACTCCGCCGCATCAATCACCGCAACGAGCCACTCGGCCGCGCGTTGCGGAAGCTCCTCGTGATGAGCGATGTAGGACGCCTGCTCGCGAATGAGCGCCCGCACGGTGTCGGTCACCACGACGCGGTACTTCATCGCTGCAGCTTGAGCCCAAGTTCCTTCGCGATCTCCCGCGCGGCCTGCTTGAGAGGCCGAACACGGCCGGCCCTGATGTCGTCAGCGCTTCGATCCAGGACGGAGAGGCTCTCGGCAAGGTCCGCCTTATCGAGGAGCGTGTCAAAGGCCTTCGGGCTGAGCACCACCGCCTCGGTCTGGCCGTTCGTAGTGATGTACAAAGGCCGACCTGTTCGCTTCACCCGCTTGAGGTGCTGGCGAAGGTTCTGCCGCATGTCGGTGAAGCTCGTGATGTCGGTTGATCGCGTCATCTGTGCGGTTCCTGTGTGTACAGTATACTGTACACGAGGCCGTCTCGCAAGGCGTACAGGCCTCACCTCCCCAGCTGACCAAACAACAGGATCACGAACGTCAGCACAATCGCGTTATGCGTGAAGTGCGCGATCATGGGGCCGATCAGCGAGCCGCGCCATTCACGCATGATCGCAAAGACCACGCCGAGCAGCCCGACCATCAGGAGCTGGATGACGGCGTAGCCGTGCATGATGGCGAACACGAACGCCGTGAGCAGCCCGGCGACCAGCGGCCCGGAGCGCCACCGCGTGTGGCGGTACAGCGCGCCGCGAAAAATGGACTCCTCGACGATCGGCGCCCAGAGCGTGGCCAGCAGGAAGATGAGCATGATCAGCAGCGGATTGCCGCTCATCGCCAGGTCCAGCAGCTTGTTGTCCGCGGGGGCAGGTGCCAGCTCCCATCCGTACCGGCTCGCAATGAAGATAGCGATCGCGACAACAAACGCGGTGGCGAAGTAGATCGGCAGGCTCGCGAGATAGCACATCAGGCCCGCGCCAAGCTCATTCGCCACGCCCGTGCCGCGATGCCAGCCCAGTTCGCTGCGCCACCGCGACCACGGCATGCCGCGAGCGACCGGCCAGAAGAGCGTCAGCAGGAGCGCCCACTGGCCCAGCAGCGAGTAGTAGGCCACCCACGCCTGGCCCGGGAACGCGCCGCTCAGCACGTCGCCGCTCAAGCCGAGAACCAGGAACCCGAGCAGAAACACGGCCACGGTCTCCAGCCAGATGAGCCGTCCCTGCGGGTCCATGCTCCATCCCCAGCTTGTCGGGCCGACATCGCCCGCCGCCAGCGTCGTTGGGGCGACGAATCGCCGTCGCAGCTTCCCCATTCCCAGCTGCACGCCAAAGTAGATGAGCAGAGCAAAGCCGACGCACCCCGCGAGCATGGCCGCACCGCCGAAGAGCATCATCACCAGCAGCAGGATCATCCCTCTGGATGCGGCATCAGTCCGCACCGGCGCCTGCTCATCGCCAAAGGTCAACGCAAGCCGGCCGAACATGCCATGACGCTCGATGAACGCCTCGCGATCCGCATCGCTCAGCGATGCCCCGACATCGGCCGCGGGCTCGCCGCCATAGATCCTCCGGAGAAGCGCGATGTCTCCGACCAGCGGGGACTCCGGATCGAGCGCATCCTCAACCATCGCAACCCGGCGGAGCGCGGCATCCGTCCCCAGCGTCTCCGCAGCAAGAATCGCCGCTTGGATTCGCACATGCGCCGGCTGCGGCTTCACGGGCGGACCCAGCGTGGTCGCCGGATCGCCCTCGGACTCAAACCCGCCGAGGGCGTCGATGTTGGATTGCATGCTGCCGGAAAAGGACGGGTCCATCCCCGCAAAGGGCTTCATGCAGAAGTAGATCTTGCTGAACAGCGAAACCTCAATCGAGGGGCCCATGGTTTCAGAGAGCCCCGCGGCCGCCTTGGCCGTGGCGTCGGGCGGGGCCGCCGCGGGCCGCTGGATGGCCACCACAGTCCCCAGCAGGATGAGAAACACCGCCCGCAGGATGATCTTCCACGCCGCCGCGGGCTCATGGGGGTCACCGCCAACAGGCCCCAGACCGTTCCACCCTATTTCGGCTGGTGCCGAGTCCAAGGGGCCGGATCCGGGGAAGCGGTCATCACTCGGCGAGGAAGGGTGGGGGGGAGGAAACTGCATCGGTCAATGATCGGCCTGCCGGTGGGCTCGGCCCATACACAAGCCCCTGAAAGGGGCACCGGGTCCCCAAGTTGACCCGTTGGCCCACCCGGCTAACCTTTCCGTCCCGACTTGGCCGGAAGGCCGGGAAGGGAACGCCTTGAAATCCTGCCTGCCCTTCCAAGGTCAGGCCCGCCCCGCCCGGTAGGCGGCGAGTTTCCCCCGCCCTATCACGGCCCGGAAGCGATACCGCTTTTCGATGCCGCGAGATGAGTCAGGAGTTCGCGCGATGCGACAGACCTACTTCGCCACCCCGCAAACCGTCCCCGCCAAGAACTGGCGGCTGGTGGATGCCACAGACGTTTCGCTCGGCCGCCTGGCCGTCGATGTCGCCACCGTGCTCATGGGCAAGCACCGCCCGGAGTACACCCCGCACGTCGATTGCGGCGACTTTGTGATCGTCATCAACGGCTCCAAGGTCGGGATGACGGGCTCCAAGGGCGAGCAGAACATGAAGCAGCGCTACTCGCGCTACCCCGGCGGGCTCAAGGAAGAGTCGTACGCCTCGGTGCGAGATCGCCGGCCCGAGAAGCTGATCGAGGATGCCGTCCGCCGCATGCTCCCCAAGAACCGCCTGAGCCGGCACATGCTCAAGAAGCTCAAGGTCTACCCCGGCGCCGAGCACCCCCATCAGTCTCAGCAGCCCATCCCCATGCCGATCTGATTCCTCACCCCGGAAGCTTCCGCGGCGATTTCCGTACGATCCATTCCAGCCTTCAAAGAGCTGAACCATGACGCAGATGACGACGATCAATCCTGGCAGCATCACCGGCCTCTCGACCGTGAACCCGGCCGAGATCGCCAAGCCCGAGCAGCTCAAGCGCCGGGTGCGCACCCCGACCGAGCCCAAGCACGGCTGGTGGTGGGGCACGGGCCGCCGCAAGCGCGCTGTCGCCCGCGTCCGCCTCCGCCCCAACGCGGGCGGCAACGGCGTGGTCAAGGTCCAGGTCGGCAGCGACGCATACAAGACCGTCGAGCAGTACTTCGCCGAGGAGCGCGACCGCAACGACGCCGTCGCCCCTCTGACCGCGACCGGCACACTCGGCAAGATGGATGTCATCGTCCGCCTCTCCGGCGGCGGTTTCATGGGCCAGGCCCAGGCCCTTCGCCTCGGAATCTCCCGCGCCCTGCGCGACTTCGACCCCTCGACCGAGGACGCCCTCCGCAACGCGGGCTTCCTGACGCGTGATGCACGCGAGGTCGAGCGTAAGAAGTACGGCCAGGCCGGTGCCCGTCGCCGCTTCCAGTTCTCCAAGCGTTAAATCGCGAAGAGAACCAGACGACCAGTTCGAAAACTCCAGAGCCCCGGCCGCAAGGTCGGGGCTTTTTCGTTGGGGCGAGCGGCGAGGTCCATCGGACCGGCTGACCGCCCGGCGGCTTCGCGCGATTCCCGAGAGTTCTGAAACTCTCCCTTGCGTCAGTCGTACGGGGTGATACCGTCCCCGTGGATGAGAGGGCTGACTCGGCCACCCCGAGGAGACCGCCCTTGTTGCATGCAAGTCGTTCAACTTCTATCGGACCTGCCTTTGCAGCACCCTCTCCCCGTGGCTTTGCACGGGGAGAGGTGGTCGCGCAGCGACCGGTGAGGGGTGTTTTTGCTCTGTTTCTCGCCGCATCTCTGTGCGGCACGGCTTCCGCCGACATCGACCCCCTCTCCGGCATCGACTTCGTCCGCATCACCCACCCCGGCAACGCCCCGTGGATGGGGAATGGTCAATCGGGTGATGATGCCATCGGTCGCGGCAGCGTTGACTACGAGTACAACATCGGCCGCTTCGAAGTCAACACGAGTCAGTGGGTTCAGTTCTTCAACGCCGCGTACGACCGGCCTGCCGGAGAGGCCAATCTCCCATGGCTCACGCCGCCGACCTTCTGGGGCGCGCAGGGCACGACGCCCATCAACTCATCGAATCCCAACGCGCGGCGGTGGCAGGTGCCCGCTGGCAACGAGATGCGGCCGGTGGGGAACATCAGTTGGCGCATGGCCGCGATGTACTGCAACTGGCTCCATAATGACAGGGCGATGAATCGTGAAGCGTTCCTGAGCGGCGCGTATGACGTGAGCACCTTCGGCCCCAACGGCATGGGCGGCTTCGCCGACCAGCCGACTCGATCGCCCGGCGCGAGGTACTTCATCCCGACGCGCGATGAGTGGATCAAGGCCGCACACTACGACCCGCACCGCCACGGCGAGAACCAGGGCGGGTACTGGCAATACTCCAACTCGACAGACGAATGGATTCCCGGCGGACCGCCGGGTGTGAACGTCAACCCGTTCCCCGGTGGCCCCGGCCCGAATCCCGACGGCCCCCTCGCGCAGGCCAACTACGGATGGGACCAGTTCTCGTTCCCGGGCTTCGGCAGCCCGTTCACCGTGCCGCTTGGCGCATACCCCGACGTCCAGAGCCCGTGGGGGCTGCTGGACGTTGCGGGTGGTACGAGCGAATGGACCGAGGATATTCGTACATTCAGTCTTGGTGAGATGTTCCGCACCATCGAGGGAAGTTCATGGAACGGCGCACCGGGCTACGGAACAAGCGATGCCATTTGGGTTCGCGGCGGGGACTGGACGCCCAACATCGCCGCGTACAACTTCGGCTTTCGTATCGCATCTGTTGTCCCCGCCCCATCAACCCTGATGGGGATGCTCGGGTGCGTTGTTCTTGCGAGTCATCGCAGACGCGGAACGCACCGATGACCCGCCGCATCATCCATGCGACCACGACGTAGACTCATTGCATGCCAATGTGGCGAATCGAAATGCACGCCATTCCCACCCCCGCGGCCGGCGAGGAGGCTCAGGGGATCGGCGGCGCATTTGTCAACGCCTACATGGTTCGAGACTCACTCGCCGCGGCGAAGCGAGATGCCATCGCCCAAGTGTTCGCCGCTGGGTGGTGCGTAACGAGTGAACATACTATGGAGTTCAGCCCCATCGCTGATCCCGCGTCGTTCGATGACTACGCAGTCCAGGCGATCACTGACCACGAGGTCTTGGTGTTTCACCAGTACCCTGAGGACGAAGCCGACCCATCGCGCAACTGATTTCCGCCACCAGCCAGATGCTTCGCCCAGCCAGAACCGTGCCTCCGCGCCGTGTGCGCGTGCCCGTGTTGAGCGCGGTCCGCACGATCGCGACAGCACCTCAGGTCATTTCAGCTTCGTCGGGTCCTCGCCCTTCTCGATGGCGTGGATCTTCCGCACCCGCCGCTCGTGCCGGCCGCCCTCGAAGTTGGTGTTCAGCCACACCTCGACGATCTTCTCGATCAGCTTCTGGCCCAGCAGGTCCGCCGACAGGCAGATGACATTCGCGTTGTTGTGCCCGCGGCTCATCTCGGCGGTCAGTTCATCGTGCACCAGCGCAGCGCGGATGCCCTTGATCTTGTTCGCCGCGATGCACATCCCGATCCCCGAGCCGCAGATGAGGATGCCCAGCTCAGATGAACCATCCGCAACCGCGCTGCCCACGTGATACGCGGGCTCGGGATAGTCGCACATGTCGCCGGACATGTCCCCGACGAGTTTCACGTCGTGGCCCATGCTGCGAAGCCGATCCGCCAACTGCTTGCTTGCGCTGACACCACGGTGGTCGGCGCCGAGGGCGAGCTTCATGGCTGCAACTCCTTGAGACGGCGGGAGATCAGGTCCACAAGTCTGCGTGCTGTTTCAGTGTAGACCTCCGGCCCCTGACCGATGGGGTCGGGAATGTCACGCCCCGTTGGGTCGAGCGTTTGCACTTTGTCCGTCGCGCCGGGATCGAGCTCCAGAGCCGCGGCGGCGTGCGAGCGTGTCATCGCAAACACAATGTCGGCCTCAGCCAGAAGCCTCCTGCTCAGCGGGCGGGAGGCGTGTTGCCCCGGTGCAAACCCCAGCGATCGGAGCGCCGCCGCCGCCTCCGGCGTCATCGGCGCGCCCGGCCCCGCGCCAACGCCCGCCGACTCAAACCGCAACTGGACTCCGTCCCCTGCACCGGTGTTCCGGGCGGCGAGCTGCGCCCCGATCGCCTCGGCCATCGGGCTGCGGCACGTGTTCCCGGTGCAGACAAACAGCACGGTGCGCTCCGCCTGCTTCCCGATGAAGCGGGCTTCATATGCACCCTCGAGCAGGACTTCATGCCCGCCAGCCTGCCGGAGCAGCAGCACCGTTGCGCCGGCGCGCATCCGTACCGGCCCATCGTCGAGCACGATGACGCCCTCGAGCTTCAGGTCCTTGAGGCTCTGCACGGCCTCCTCCGCGGTCTCCGCATGGCCGCCCGCGCGGGGAAGCTCGACGCTCACGAGCGGGCGCGCAGCGCGGGCCGCCACGGCCGCGGCGGTCGCCTGCCCGCTGACACGCACGGCGATCCGTTCGCCGTCATCCGCCGCTCCATCGGGCAGACCAAGGGCATGAAGCGTCGCGGCGAGTTCGGTCGGCCCGGCCTCGGCGACGAACACTACAGGCCCCGGCGCGAGGCGGTGCACAATGCCGCGGTGCCTCGCCGCGGTGAACGGGCCTACGCCCAGGTCGTCGGCAACAATGTCCCGCTCGATCCCCAGCTCGCCATCGACCGTGGGGGCGAGCCACACTGCCGAGCGGACCGGCCCCGCCGCAGCCCGCGCCGCGCCGCGCAGTCGCGCGACCGCACCGGCGTGCTGCGCCATGCCGATGAGCACATACGCGGTCTCGGTCGGCAGCACGACCAGGCCGCCGCCCGATAGTGAGTCCGCGGCGTGCAGCACCGCATCGCGCCGTTCCGACGGGCCCGGATCGCGCAGGTTCACGACCGTCACACCCCGCGAAGGCGTGTTGGCGGCCGAAGGGGTGATGGGGGTCGGTGGCGTCACAGCCGCAGTATCCGTCCTTGTCGCAAAGAGAGCAAACCTGATCGGGATCTCTCGCGTACTCCGAGTCGAGCCCCGATCATTCGCCCAGCGGGCTCCCGACCGTCGGAGCAGACGCGTCCGCCCGGGAAGGCTCGCGCAGAATCGTCTGGCAGGTGATGGCGAGCTTGCCGTCCGCGGCGGTCATCGCGAGAATGCGAACCCGCCGCCCGTCGCCCAGCTTGATCGTGGGGTTGGTCATCGCCGCTTGTCGGCCGGCAAATGCGCTGAGAACCTGCTTGGTTTCGGCGAGGTCGGCGATCTCATCGGGCACGCGGTCCGCCGCGGCCACCTCTTCCGGCTCGCTGAGCATCCAGCTCGCGGGAACACGCAGCCTTCCGAGCGCGACCCACCGGGCGGGCATCCACAGCGAACCATCGCCCTTGAACTGTGGCGCAATCGCCGCGGAGAAGTAGTTGCCGCTCCGCGTGTCGGGCTCCACACGCTTGGCCGCGGAGACCTTGGCGCCGACATGGATCAGGCCATCCTGAAAGTCGATCCGCAGTTCCTGCAGAGAATCCGGCCACTGGAACTCGACATCCTCGCGGCTCTCCATCCAGGTCGGCAGGCGTGCGTTCAGCCACGCGTTGATGTCCGCCGCGGCGATGCGGACCGTCCACGGCTTGGCGGCATCGCCCTCTTCCGATGACGGTCTTGCCTGCGTGAGAATCGTGGCGACGGCGTTCTCAAGCCGCTCCGCGACCTCGATGACCGCGGGGTCCTTCGCGTTGAGACTTTCCCACCACGACGGCTTCTCCTGAGAGAGCGCGAGTGCGACAAGGCCGATCGTCGTGCCCACGACAATCAGAACGAATAACCCCCCGGCGCCCCACCGCCTCAGGCGGGACCACGCGGGCCTTCGCCCGCCGGCCTCGACCGTCGTGGGCGGGGTGAGCGTGCTGGCCGCGATGTGCGGCTCGCGCCGGAGCGTGCTCCGCGCACGCCGGGTCGCATGCCGTGCCACGGCCCACGTCCGCCGGGCGAGTCGACCCGCGCGGGCTCGGAAGCGCGACTGGCCGGTGATCCGGCCGGGGCGGGGCTCGACACCTGCCGCGGCGGGTGTTCCCAACTCTTCGGGATTGTCGCGGGTTCCGTCCATCGGCGATGAACTGTAGGGTTCGTGCCGGGCGGCCCGTCGGTCAGATGGGACTCCAATCGCGGCGTGGTCGCCCGCCCCGACGTACGCTGCTTGCTATGCACCGCCCGATCCGGCCGAACCGATGATGGCGGGTGCGAGAAGGACCGCCGATGAGCATTCTCAGCAAGATCAAGAGCCGGTCCGCATCCGTGGCCATCATCGGACTGGGATACGTCGGGCTGCCCCTGGCACGCGTGTTTGTGGATGCCGGGTTTCGTGTGCTCGGCGTGGACAACGACCCCGCCAAGATCGAGGCGCTCGCGAAGAACACGTGCTACCTGAACCACCTCGGCCGCGACTTTGTCCGCTGCCTCAACCGCTCGGGCAGGTTTGAGGCCACCGGCGACCTGAAGCGGCTCCGCCGGGCGGATGCGATCCTCATCTGCGTGCCGACGCCCCTCGGCCAGCACATGGAGCCGGACCTGTCCTATGTCGAAAGGACCAGCGAGGACATCGCCAAGGTCCTCAAGCCGGGGCAACTCGTGGTTCTCGAGTCCACCAGCTTTCCCCGGACCACCCGCGACGTCGTTCTGCCGCGGCTCGAAGCCACGGGGCTGAAGTGCGGCTCGGATCGCGGGTTCTATCTCGCCTCAAGCCCGGAACGTGAGGACCCCGGCCGTGCGGACTACACAACCCAGACGATCCCCAAGCTCGTGGGCGGGATCGATGCGGCCAGCGGGCAGGTAGCGTGCGCGTTGTACGGAGCGGCGTTCGAATCCGTCGTGCCCGTTGCGACAGCGGAGATCGCCGAGGCCGCGAAGATCCTCGAGAACACCTACCGCGCGGTCAACATCGCGTTCGTCAACGAGATGAAGGTACTGCTCACCGCGATGGGCATCGACGTCTGGGATGTGATCGCCGCGGCGAGCACAAAGCCCTTCGGCTTCGCCCCCTTCTACCCCGGGCCCGGGCTGGGCGGGCACTGCATCCCGATCGACCCGTTCTACCTTACCTGGAAGGCACGCGAGGTCGGGCTGCCCACACGGTTCATCGAACTCGCGGGCGAGATCAACCACGCGATGCCGGACTATGTCGTGACGCGGTTGATCGAAGCCTTCAACTCCCGCGGCCGCGCGGTGAAGGGCTCGCGCGTGCTGGTGCTCGGCCTGGCCTACAAGCCGGACATCGACGATGTCCGCGAGAGCCCGAGCTTCGAGATCATCCAGAAGCTCAAGAGCTTTGGCGCGCGGGTGGATTACAACGATCCACACGTCGCCCGTACGCACCGAATGCGCCGGCACGATCTCCGCATGAGCAGCGTGCCTCTCAGCGCCGCGGGCCTGAAGAAGTACGATGCGGTGGTCATCGCTACCGCGCACAGCAGCTACGACTGGAAGCTGATCGCCAGACACTCGAAGCTGATCATCGACACGCGGAACGCGATGAAGGGTGTCGCCGGCCGGAAGAACATCATCGGGGCATAGCCGGGCGCGATCGATCCCCGCGCCGAGCCGAACGAAAACGAGGCCCGCGGCGTGTGCCGCGGACCCCGTGCGTGTGTCAGATCACCCGATCGTGCGTCACCGGTCTCTCTCGCGGTCTACCGCGTGCAGGGCTCGGGAACGTTGTTGAAGCAGGCGACGAACTCGGTGAGGTCCAGGCCGTTCGTTGTGCCGTCGCCGTTGAAGTCGCCATGCCCGGCGAAGTAGCTGTTTAGGAACGTGTAGAGGTCGGCCTGGTTCACAACGCCGTCGTTGTTCCAGTCGCATGGGCATTCGCGCGGGCAGGTGTCGGCGTGGCAGAAGGTGCCTGCGCCCTGGAAGGTGCCGCCGTTTTCTTCGCAGGAAGCGGCCGTCAGACGGATGCACCGCGGGATCGCCGCATCGGACTCAGGCAGGCAGCACGCGCCATACTCAGCCGGGCTCGGGCACGCATCAAGCGTGCACGCACGATCCTCGCCGAGGAAGATGCCCTGAAGATTCTGGCACTGTGCCGCGGTCACGACAACGCAGCCCAGGGGCGTGCCCGCGGGGCCGCCGCTGATGCAGCACGCCCCGGTCGGCTGCGGCGGGCAGTTGTTGTTGGTGCAGGGAACGCCGTTGCCAAAGTAGGTGCCGCCGATCGCCTCACACTCCGCGGCGGTGGAAACCATGCACGCGAAGCCCGGCACGCCGTCGGGTCCGACTGGAGCAGGGAAGCAGCAACCGCCCCGGGGTGCGCAGACATTGGGCCCGCAGGTCGTGTTGTCCCCTCGATACGAGCCGCCGCGTGCTTCGCAGTGGGCGGCGGTGACGACAATGCACGCGCCAAGGCCGTCCGGAGTCGAAGCGGGGAGGCAGCACGCGCCCCGCGCGGGCGGCGGCTGACAGATCGTGTTGTTGCAGGCCGAACCCGGGCCGCGCCACCGGCCGCCACGCTCGCGGCACTGCCCGGCGGTGAGCACCTCACAGATGATCGCGCCCTTGTGCTCGATGCAGCACGCGCCGCGCGGCGGCTGGCAGATCGTGTTGGAGCAAGCCGTGCCCGGGCCGCGCCACACGCCGTTGTGCGCTGCGCAGTCGCCCTGCGGCAGGATGGTGCACGTGATCGCGCCATCCGAAGCGATGCAGCACGCTCCGACATCGCCCGGGCAGATGATCGGGCTGCACGGCACACCGGGGCCGCGCCATTCGCCGTTCAGATTCGCGCACTCGGCCTGCGTGGTGATCTGGCAGGCGCCGATGCCTGAGTTCGTCGGGATGCAGCATGCGCCGGTCGGGTTCTGCGGCTGGCAGATGCCGTTTCCGCACACAGTGCCCGGCCCGCGCCACTGCCCGTTCAGGCCGGCGCACTGGCTCTGGGTGCGGATCTGGCAGGAGACCGCTCCGTTGGCCAGAATGCAGCACGCGCCCGTGGGGTCCTGCGGCTGGCAAATGGTCACGCTGCACGCGGTGCCCGGCCCGCGCCAGATTCCCTGCTGGCTGGCGCACTGAGTCTGCGTGACAACCACGCACGAGATCCCGGCGGGACTCGCGATGCAGCACGCCCCGGTCGGGTTCTGCGGCTGGCAGATCGTGCTGGTGCACACGGTGCCCGCACCCCGCCACTGACCGTTGACAGCGGCACACTGGTTCTGGGTGCGAATCTGGCACGTCACCGCTCCGTTTGCAAGGATGCAGCACGCACCCGTTTGCGGTGCGCACAGCGTCGCGGTGCAGGCCACGCCCGCACCCTGCCACTGACCGTTCTGCTGCTGGCATTGCGTCTGGGTCGTCATGACGCAGAAGGTGCCGTTGGGCGACGTCACACAGCACGCACCAGTTTGGGGTGTGGTGGTGTTGCAGGGGTTGGGCTGGCACGTGGTGCCCACGCCCCGCCACTGCCCGTTCTGCTGCAGGCACTGCGATTCAGAGGTCAACACGCAGATGAGCATGCCGTTGGGAGAGGGCACACAGCAGGCCCCGCCACCAGGTGTGGGTTGTGCACTCGCGGGCGACGACGCGATGATAAGGGAAACGACGATGGCGATGCACCCCCCGACCAGGGTTTCCAGGCGAGCGCGAGACGAAGTCATGGCTGCTTCCTTTTTCAGTTGTTCATTCCGCCGCGATCGTGCAACCAACAGTTTCTTCCGGTCCCCCGAACTCGGTCGCGCATGGTCAAACGACTCCGATACGTCGATATTGCACGATGCCCGGCGAATCGGCAAACGGTTTTCGCGCCGGCCACGTTTCGTCGCGAATGCCGGGCACATGATCCGCCCGAAGAGGCTGGTGGCTCGTCTCTCACTCCCCGGAAATCGCTGGTGGCGCACCGGGGATGAGGTACAGTACAACGCCGTCGCGAACGATTTACACCACCCAACGAGTGTATAAGGCCATGATGAGTAAGAATTTACGATCGATCGCAGGGGCGGTCGCGGGTCTCGTTGCGGCAGCGGCGGCATGGGCCGATTCCACCTATCTGTTCAACCTGGACTCGCAGGCGAGCGCGCTGGGCAGCTCGTTGTCCGTCTTGGCACCGACTTCGGGGACGCTGATCGGTGTCTACGACGCGGTCGCCAATCCTACCGGCACCAGGACCAAACCGGGGTTGTTCGGGACCTTCGGCGATACCGAGAACGTGGCCGTACCGGTCACGGTGTCGATTGCCATTGCCGGGGACAGCACAACGAATCCGACGGGCTCGTTCCTACTGCGACTGGATGAGCAGGCCGGAGAGGCCGGGCTCTCGGGGCTTTCGCTGGACCTTCTGGGCGGCGATGAACCCGCGATCAGCGTGACCGCCAACGTCAACTGGAGCTCCTTCCGCACCCGGAACCCCACGTGCACGCTCTTGGGCGGCATCACTATCCCGATTCCGCTGGGGCAGGCGGCCATTTCGACCCTGACCGCCGTGCAAGGTTCGGTAGAAGCAGTCGGCACGCTCGTTCCCACCGGCCCGAGCACGTTCGCGGTCACAATCCCCGTTGAGGTTGATGTCTCGCTGGGGGCCTCCTTCCTTGAGCAGGAGATCCCTCCGACTCCCCAACTCGTGCCGGTGGTATTCGCGGCGGAGGTGACGCTCGACGGTCAAGGCGGCGCGAGCATCTCGGTCTCCCTGGACGGCCTCGAGCTCTCGCAGGAGCAGCCCGGCCCGATCGGCGATCCGTTCTCGCTCCCGTTCACAGAACCATTGTGCCAGGGGAACCTGAACTTCGACCTTCAGGTCCAGAGCCTGACCGCGGAAAGCTCGCTGAACGCCGCTTTGGTCGCGGCGGGCGAAAAGCAGATTCCCTCATGCCCGTGCGACTGGGATGCGAGCGGCGCGGTCGGCGTTCCGGACATCTTCGCCTACCTGGCATCGTGGTTCGCGGCCGAATCCCGGGCGGACTTCGACGGCTCCGGCGGAATCGGCGTCCCGGACATCTTCGCCTTTCTGGCGTGCTGGTTCTCGCGGCCGGGCACCTGCACCTGAACTCACACCGCCGAAGGTCCGAGAACTCTGCGAACTTTCCACTACAACCCGCACACGTTCGGAAGGAAACCGCACCCGCGGGGGGCACGAAGCGTACTTGTGAGGCAGACTGTCTGGACAGGGTCGGGCCGCGCGTCGTCCGTGCGTGCGTCCTGATCAGTCGGAGGTGTGTGCCCCCGTAGCAAGGAATGAAGATGCCGAAGTGTGTTCACCTGCAAGCCCTTGTGGGCGCCGCGATCATTGCTGCCTCGGGGCAGGCCCTCGCGGACGATGCGGTCGTTCCTCCGGCGGAAGTCCCGGGGAATCAGGCCGCGGCCGCCACATGGCCGCTCGTGCAGGTGCCCGTGCACAACGGCATCGAGCCGTACTTTGTCAAGTCGCTGGGCGAGGGTGTCTCGGATGCCGCGCTCGACAGGTCCGCCTCCGCGCCGCTTCTCGGCGGCATCGCGCCCGAACCCGAAACGGGGTATCGCTTTGAGTCGCGGGTGGTGGTTCGCGCGGACGATGGCGATGCGCTCGCGGCCGTCGTCGCCGCGCTTACCGCCAATCAGGCGAAGCTCGGCCCTGCGGGCGCGCCCGACAACCCGCTCCGCGGCTTCTGGCTGGTGGAGTGCGGCATCGTCGCCGCGGCGATCGATCTCGCGACAGCGTTGCGCAAAGACCCCGCGATCGACGAGGCCTATCTGGACATTCAGCGGCCGTATGCGCTGCGGAGCGACCTGCCGACCGATCCCGATTTCGGCCAGCAGTGGTACCTGCACAACACGCTGAACACGCTGTTTGACGCCAACCTCGCCCCCGCGTGGAAGGCGGGGTTCACCGGCGCGGGCGTCACCGTCGCGATCATCGAGAACGGCTGGTACAACCAGCACCCGGACCTCGCCGCGAACTACAACGCGACGGCGAGCCAGACCAGCACCAACTGGCAGTCACACGGGACAAGTGTCGCCGGCATCATCGGCATGGCTGCGAACAATGGCATGGGAGGTGCCGGCGCGGCCTACGGCGCAGGCCTCTCAAAGCTGTACATCGGCTCCGCCGCGACCAACGCCGCGGCCTTCGGCTTCCGCAACGACCTGAACTTTGTCAAGAACAACTCCTGGGGACCGGCCGACAACGGCATCGCCCGCTCGCTCACCTCGGTTGAGGCCGCGGCGATCGCGGATGCAGTCGCCACAGGTCGCGGCGGGCTGGGCACGATCTTCGTGTGGGCGGGCGGCAATGGCGGGACGGGTGTCGATCGCGTGGACTACGACCCGTACGCGTCGAGCCGGTACACGATCGCCATCGGCGCGATCGATTCGATGGACAGGCGTTCGACGTATTCCGAACCCGGTTCCTCGCTGCTGGCGGTTGCGCAGAGCGACTACAACTTCTCGCCGAGCGGCGGCCCGATGATCTATTCGTCGACCGGCACCTCGGGATACACGGACGCATTCGGCGGCACGAGCGCATCTTCCCCATTGGCCGCGGGCGTGATCGCGCTGATGCTCGAAGCCAACCCGGATCTCACCTGGCGCGATGTGCAGCATGTGCTGGTGCGGACCGCCCGCCACTGCAAGCCCGCGGATGCGAGCTGGCGGGTGAATGGAGCCGGCTTCAACGTCAGCGAGCAGTTCGGATTCGGCGCAGTCGATGCCGGTGCCGCCGTGGCGCTTGCGCAGACATGGGAGAGTGTCGCCCCGGAAGCCGTGTACGACACCGGCGAGATCGTCGAGGGGCTTGCTATCCCCGATAACAATGCGAACGGCCTGACACGCACGGTCGTGGTCCCCCAGCACTTCCGGATCGAGAGTGTGGAGCTGGTGCTCGATGCAAGCCACACCGCGTGCGGGCAGCTTCGGGTCGTGGTCCGGGCGCCGGGCGGGCTGGAATCGCTCCTGGCCAACACACGAAGCGACAACGCGAACACCTACAACAACGGGTATCTGTTCACCACGATGAAGCACTTCGGCGAGCGCGCCGGCGGAACGTGGACCCTCAAGCTGTCCGACGGGGTGGGAGGGACCACCGGCACCCTCAACGATTGGCGACTGCGGTTCTACGGCACGCCGATCGACTGCCCGTGCGACTGGAACGATGATGGGGCGATCACGGTGCCGGACATCTTCGCGTTCCTGTCGTCGTGGTTCGCGGGCAACGCCGACTTCGACCTGAACGGGACGAACGAGGTTGTGGATATCTTCGCGTTCCTGGCGTGCTGGTTCGCTGGTCCGTGCCCGTGACCGGCAACGGACCACCCAGTCCGATTACCCAAAGTCCAGTTGAGTCAACAACCTGCGCCCGAGACGAGGCGTCAGGATGGCCCTATAGCCCCCTGTTCGGGCAAGGGAACCCCCGGACGCGCCCGTGAATCGTGCGGACTGGAGCGGATTTCATGGCGTCACGGGGAAGTTTCGTGTATTCTGCAAGGTTGTCCGTTCAGTTTCTGTGACTGACCGGAGTCTGGCTCGGCAACTGCGCTCCAGCGCAGTTCGTATTGAGTTGCGCGTGGTTCGTCCGTCCCATCTGAACATGGGTTTCAGTTCCTTCAGACAAGGAGAGGTTCTTATGAAGTTTACGTCCCTTATGTGTGCGCTCGCGGCCGGCATGGCCATGAGCGCAGCCGCGTCGGCTGAGCCCGGCGCGAAGCAGGCCGGCGCTTCGGCGACCGGCGCTCGTGCGAAGGCCCCCGTGGCCCCGCAGTTCGCGGCCAGCGATGTTGCGCCGCAGCACCTGGGCGTGCTCCGCGCGATCGGGCAGAAGCACGTGCAGAACGATCAGGTCGTGCGTGGCCCGCTCGAACTGACGTTGTTCGATGCCATCGGCGACTGCGCCGGCTTCAGCCGCATTGTCAACGATGTCACGCTCTTGCAGTCCCCGGCCGCGCTTTTCGATGACGGCTCGTTCACCCCCGGCCCGGGCACCGTCACCGGTGGCCTGATCACTGAGATGGATGTGCTTGTGTGGCCGCAGGATGTTCTCCCCGAGATCGTGATGCGCGTCACGATCTTCGACACCGTCACGCCCGCCGATCCGATCGTGCAGAGCGTCGAAATCTTCAGCGAGACGTACGTGATCACGGGCACGGCGGCGAACACGACCCCCGGCCTGTACATCTTCACCCTCGATGTCGGTGATTTCACGATCTCCGATGACAACTGGGGTATCGAGATCGCGTTCCTTGATGCGGTCGGCGGCAACTACCTCGAGACCGGCATCACCACCGCCTTCCCCGGCGCGGCCTGCAACGGCATCCAGCCGTCGGTCGGCTCCTCCCAGGGCATCTGGTGGTTCGATGGCGACAACTATCCCGCCATCCCCTTCGGCAACGGCGTCCGCTACGAGCCGTTTGATCCGGACACCGGCCTCGGCGATGCCTTCGCCTGGGGCGCGACCGGCCCGGCCAACAGCCTCGCGTACACGATGCGCGGCATCCCCACGACCCCCCCGGTTCCGACCGGCGCCTGCTGCGTCGCGGGCGCATGCGTGATCCGCACCATGGATGACTGCATGACCGAGGGCGGCACGTACCAGGGCGATGACACCAACTGCACCGGCACGTTCGCCTACACCGCCTCCTCGGCCCCCTTCGCTTCCATTCCTGACTTTGTGGACCCGACTCCGGGCAGCGTTTCGGACTCGATCGTGATCGGCACCGGCGAAGTCATCACCGACCTCGATGTCGGCATCGTGATCGACCACACCTGGCAGGGCGATGTGACCGTCACCCTGACCCACGTCGAGTCGGCCACGACGGTGACCCTCATTGACCGCCCCGGTTTCAGCGGCACGGGCTTCGGCTTCGATGCCAACAACTACGGCGACACCAACACCAACGCCCCGTTCATCCTCGATGATGCGGCGGAACTCGTCTACGACACCCCCGTCGCGCAGATGGCCAACGTCACCGGCCGCTGGAAGCCCGACCTTGGTCCCCTCTCCGCCTTCAACGGCATCAACTCCACCGGCACCTGGACCCTGACCGTCACCGACTCGGTGGCCGGCGATACCGGGTTCATCTTCGAGTGGGGTATCGCGGTCAATGATCCGAACGACCTCTGCCCCGCCGGCCCCGCGTTCTGCGATGCCGACTGGTGCCAGAACGGCACCCGCGATGTCTCGGACATCTTCTGCTTCCTCGCCGACTGGTTCGCGCTCGATAACGATGCCCGCACCTACGGCGGTGCGGCGACCCCGGTGCAGGCGATCTTCGCCTGGCTGGCGGTGTGGTTCGCCACGCCGAATGGTCCGTGCCCGTAACACTCTGTCCCGGCAACGTTGCCGGGTTCAGCCATGACACACGACAGGCGGCCCCCATCCTCGGATGGGGGCCGCTGTTTTTGCAGCACCCGGCCCGCGTACCCTCGGGCATGAGCACCACCTCCGCCCCCGGCACCGCCGCACCGGCACACCGAGCCCGCGAGCTCCACACGCAGTGGCTGCTGGAGATCACGCAGATCCCCACCGTCGCCGGACGCGAAGAGCGCGTGGTCGCGTGGATCCGCGGCTGGGTCGCCCAGCGGCCCGAACTGGAGCTCATCGAAGACAGCGCGGGAAACCTTGTCGTCCGCCCACGCCTGACGTGGGGCGCGGGCCGCGGCTCGCCGGTGTTCATCACGGCGCACCTCGACCATCCCGCGTTCGTGGTGGAACGCGTGATCGGCCCGGGCACCATCGAGATTGCGTTCCGCGGCGGGGTGATGGACCCCTACTTCGAGCGAGCGCGCGTGCGCCTGCACAGCGCGGCCGGGGCGTTCGGCGCGACAATTACCGGCCCCGGGCAGGGAGGCGCGGGAGGGGGCGCGGCCGGTGCGCCCCCGGTGTTCAAGACCTACCTGGCGGAGCTCGATTCGCCCGCCCCGGCGAGCATCGGCGACATCGTGACGTGGGAACTGCCCGAAGCACAGATCGACGGCCTGGGTCTGGTGCACACGCACGCGTGCGACGATCTGGCCGCTCTTGCGGCCGCGCTCTCGGCGTATGACGTACTGCGGGGGATCGTGCAGGCGGGCTCGCCGACGGATGTGCAGGATGTCCGGCTGCTCTTCACGCGCGCCGAGGAGATCGGCTTCGTCGGGGCGATCGCCGCGTGCAAGCTCGAGACCATGCCCAAGGGCTCGCGCGTGATCGCACTGGAGAACTCGCGAGCGTTTGCGGACTCTCCCATCGGCGGCGGGCCGATCGTGCGTGTCGGCGACCGCATGAGCATCTTTACGCCGCGACTCACCGCCGCCTGCGCGCGCCGCGCCGAGCAGATCGCCAACCGCCCGGCACAGCCAACCGCGACACGCACGCAGCAGGAGATCGAGGCCGCGGCGGCGATGCGATGGCAGCGCAAGCTCATGGCCGGCGGCGCGTGCGAGGCGACCGTCTTCTGCGCGTATGGCTACGACGCCACATGCCTGTGCCTGCCGCTGGGCAACTACCACAACATGTCCGATCTCGCGGCGGTGCAGGACGGCAAGTGGGACACGGCCGCCAAGGGCCCGCCGCGGGTCGCACGCGAGTACATCGCGCTTGCCGACTACAACGGCATGGTCGATCTGCTCGTGGCGATCGGCCAGGACCTGCCCGAGGCCGACCCCGCGCTCGACAAGATCGAGGTGCTGTATGCAACGCGGGCGTTTGTTCTGAAGGAAGGGCGCTGATCGCCGCGATCAGCGATGCACGCTCGCCGGTACACTGCCCACGGAACACCCGCGCAGAACCACACGGATGGACGGTTGTTCGGGCCGCGTGCGCGGTGGGGGGTGGGGTGGGAGGGGTGAGGAAGGGTCCGTCTCGTCCGGAGGCAGATGTCATGCTTGGCCACACGTTCGCACTCGTCGGAGCGCTCGCCGCGGGGACCGTCATCGCCGCGGCCGCAACCATGCACCAAGACGCTGCACCCGCGCAGCCCGCAGTGGCGGGTCCAACAACAGAGGCCCGGCCCGCGGATGCCATGGCGCCGGTCGCGTTCCTTTCCGGCCGGTGGGTGCGTGTCGATGCGGAAGGCGCGACGGAAGAGCACTGGTCCGCGCCGCGAGGCGGCGCGATGATGGGCATGTTCCGGTGGGATCGGCCGGATGGTTCGCCCGTCATGTTCGAGATCCTCACCATCACCGCGGAAGGCCAGGATGTCGTGCTGCGCCTGCGGCACTACTCGCCGAAGCTCGTCGCCAAGGAAGACAAGGACAAGCCCATGACGCTCAAGCTCACGGAGCGGGGCGAGCGCAAGGCGGTGTTTGTCGCGGCGGAGCACGCGTCGATGCTGTCAAAGATCGTGTATCACTGCCCCACCGCGGATGAACTGAACATCAGCGTGCAGTTCGCGCCCGACGAGAACGGCGAGCAGAACGAGCCGCTGGAGTTTGCGCTCAAGCGCGAGGGGAAGTGAAAGATGTGGCCACGGATCAAGACGGATCGGCGCAAAGCACAGAAACACAGAGCCTCGCGCAGAGCCGCGGAGACGCAGAGCAAGTCATGTCGCCATCAGAGCGGAGGAAGTCGAATCAAAGACTTTGACACAGATGCCCCAGATCATCCCAGATTGACCCAGATGAAAGACGCCGAAATGGGGATGCCAACCGCTTCCTGAAGTCCGTCGAGAAGCACACGCGATCATGGCCTCGCTCCGCCACGAGCCTTATCCCCAACCCAATCCCCTTCCGATCTGGGTCCATCTGGGCAAATCTGTGGCAGATTCGATCTTTCTCTCTTCTCCCGCTACTTCCTCTCGCTTCTCTGATCTGCGTTCATTCGCGTTGATCTGCGGCTTCCTTTTCTGAGCCGCGTTGTTCGCGTTGATCTGTGGCCGCTTCTCTGCGTCGCCGCGGCTCTGCGCGAGGCGCATCATCCCGGCTTCCCAGCGCCTTGCAGTCCGCGCTCCAGCATCCGCGCGATGCGGAGCAGCGTGTCTTCCTGCCACGCGGGACCGATGAGTTGCATACCGATGGGCAGGCCACCGGCCGGTCCGCCTTCGATCTGCGCCATCCCCGCGGGGAGCGTGATCGCCGGCAACCCCGCGAGGTTCACGCCGACGGTGTACACATCCTCCAGGTACAGCGCGAGCGGGTCGCCGCTCTTTTCGCCGAGCTTGAACGCCGGGCCCGGAGAGCTGGGCAGCAGCAGCGCGTGGCAGCCGAGCGGTGTGGCATCAAACGCCGCCTCAAAGTCCTGCCGGATCAGCCGGCGCGCCTTGACCGCGGTGTTGTAGTACGCGTCGTAGTACCCGCTGCTGAGTGCGTAGGTCCCGAGCATGATCCGCTTCTGCACCTCCGGCCCGAGCCCCTCGGTGCGCGAGGTGCAGTACAGCTCCAGCAGGCCGTCATCCTTCCCCAGCTCTGCGCGGCGGCCGTATCGCACACCATCGAACCGCGCGAGGTTGCTCGACGCTTCGGCGGTGGCGATGAGGTAGTACGCCGCGATCCCATGACCCGCATGCGGCAGATCGATGTCGATGATCTCCGCCCCCTCATACTTGAGCGCCGCGATCGATCGCTCCAGCGCTGCCGCGACCGCGGGATGGTTCGATGCCGACCGCGCAAAGCTCGGTACGCCGATGACCAGACGACTCACCGGCACTTCGAGTTCAGCCAGCAGGTCGGGCACCGCCCGCGTCGTGCTCGTCGCATCGTTCACATCCTCGCCGGACATGATCTGCGTGAGCATCGCGGCATCCGCCACGCTCCGCGTCATCGGTCCGATCTGATCGAGGCTCGACGCATAGGCCACAAGGCCGTACCGCGAGATGCGGCCGTACGTCGGCTTGAAGCCGACGAGCCCACAGAAGCCCGCGGGCTGACGGATCGAGCCGCCCGTATCCGACCCGAGCGCCGCTG
>JAEYUO010000030.1 GCA_023432465.1 Planctomycetota bacterium
CCCCGGCTCGGTTCCTTCGCCGCCCCTGGCCACCCGGCTACGCCCGCGGGAACAGCTACGGGGATAGACAGACTTTGTTTCGCCTGTCCGGGCGCGGGCTGCCCCCACATGGCCCACATCACCGGAATGTGCCCGATTCGACTTGAACTTAGCCACCCATGACGCCCTCCTGTGTCCGCCGGGCGGCAATTCCGCCGCCCCGCGATTTGGAGACCTGAACATGGCCAAGAAGAACACGACCCGCAAGATGTCCAAGAGCGCCGCCCGCGCCGAGGGCGCAGCCCGCACCAAGCGGAACCTGGCCAACGCAAAGGCAACCGCCGGTTCGAAGCACGCCGCAGACAAGCGGCTCAGCGCCATCAGCGCCGCCGCCAAAGTGTTGGCCGACGCGGGCAAGCCGATGCGCGCCAAGGAGATGATCGAGGCGGCGAGCGCGAAGGGCCTGTGGTCGAGCCCCAAGGGCAAGACACCCGAGGCGACGCTCTACGCCGCCATCATCCGGGAGATCGCCGCCAAGGGGAAGGCGGCTCGCTTCAGCAAGGTCGAGCGCGGCCTCTTCGCCGCGACGGAGGTGGCATGATCGCCAACGACGTCCGCTTCGCGGTTGGCTATGCCCGGCGCTCGACCGACCTGCAGGAACGGTCGCTTCCCGACCAGAAGGCGGCGGTCGAGCGCTGGGCTCGCGATCACGGATTCCGCATCCTGCGGTGGTTCGTGGACGACGCCATCAGCGGCACCAGCGCTCGGGGTCGCGACCAGTTCACCCGCCTCATCCATGAGGCGGAGAACGGGCGCGACTTCGACGCGGTGCTCTGCTACGACATGTCCCGATTCTCGCGCGGCGGCACCAACGAGACCGGCTACTACATTCACCGCCTCCGTCTGGCGGGCGTCGAGACGCACTTCACCGCCGAGGGCATCCCCGACGGCGATGAGGGCGAACTGCTCCAAGGCGTGAAGTCGTGGCAGGCCCGCCAGTACTCGGTGAAACTCTCGCGCGACAGCATTCGCGGCCAGCACTCGACGGTGACCGTGAAGCACAGCGCCATGGGCGGGCGCTCCCCCTACGGCTACGACCGCCAATACGTTTCGACGAACGGGCAGGTGCTCAAGACCGTCCGCACGCTTCCCGATGGCCGTCGCCAGGAGTTCGGCCCCGACGGTCGCCACCTGCGCTTCATCGACCCGAAGGAGAAACTGCCCAAGAAGATGAAGTCGGACATCGTGCGGCTCATCCCCGGCGACCCGAAGCACATCGCCGTTGTGCGCGACATCTTCGACATGTGCGCCAAGGGGCTGGGCTTCCGGTCGATCCTCATCGCGCTCAACGCCAAGGGCATCGAAGGTCCGATGCGCGCCCGCTGGAACCAGATGGCGGTGAAGTCGATCCTCCAGAATCCGTGCTATCGCGGTGCGCTGGCATGGAATCGCCGCACATTCGGCAAGATCCATGAGGTAGCGTCCGACGGGTCGGCCATCCCGAAGAAGGTGGCCAAGACGACGCGCAACCCCAAGGACCGCTGGATCGTTATCGAGAACGTGCATGAGGCGATCGTGCCGCCGGACCTGTTCTGGAAGGCGCACGAGCAGATGGCCAAGCGCCGCAACGCCGGTGGCCTGGCCCGCCCGACGCAGCGGTACCTGTTGTCCGGGCTCGTCCGGTGCAAGCACTGCGGGCACAACTTCTGGGGCTGCGTGCTGAAGAACAGTGCGGGGGAAATCCGGTACTACGCCGACGGTGGGTACCGGGCCCAGGGCATTGGCGTCTGCAAGGCCACGCACATCCAGGCCGTCGCGCTCGACCGCTGGGTGTTGGACCAAGTGCGGGCCACCGTTATGGCCGACAAGGCCGGGGTCGAGCGGGCCATCGAGCAGTTCGTGAAAGCCGCCTGCGGACGCGGCGCTGCTGCGAAGGCACAGCCGGACCGCAGCAAGGAACTGGCCGACGTGAACAAGCGGATCAAGACGACGGTCGCGCTGCTTTCCGACAGCGACCTCGCCGACGTCGGCGAACTGCGGACCGCGCTCGTTGATCTCAAGCGCCGCCGCGAGACGCTCGAAGCCGACGTGGCCAACAAGCCCGCATCCCCGAAGTCGATCGACCCCGACCGCCTGCGGGCCTGGGCGCGAGAGCGGATCGCCGACCTCGCGCGGGCGCTCAAGCCCGGCACGCCGATGATGGAGGCACGCGCGGCCGTTCACGCATTCATCCCGAAGATCGAAATTGATCCCGACCGCAAGGTGGGTACGCTCTACCTGCCGCGCGACACGTGCAGCGCCCTTCAATCAGCGTTTGTCAGACGGGATACGAGCGCATCCTCGAGCCACTCGTGGATGGTGCTGGTGGCCGCGGCTTTGGGGTCGCCGAGCAGATCCAGCAGCGGCGTCTCGAACGGGCTGACCAGGCTGATCACATCCGAGACATCCTCGACGAGCTCGGGCAGATCGCTTCCTGCGGAGAACGTGGCTTTACCGGTGAAGGGCATGGGTGGGTCCTTATGGGTGATCGGTGAAAGTGAGTGAGTGGTGACTGGTGAGGGGTGAGTGGTGGTGAGTGATGAGTGCGATGGCGATCAGGCCCGAACGCGGCCGAGGCGCATGTAGTCCAGCAGCGCGCGCCGGTCGCCCGCCGCCGCGCGGTTCGCGGCGGTGCGCACCGGGCCATTCGCTCCTGCATCGCGCTCGCGCGGGCTGCTGGTGCTGACTCCCGGCGCGATGCGTGGCCGCGGCGCAAAGAGCGCGGGCTCCCGGGCCTTGAGCGCGGCGACCGCCGCGGCGGGCTCACCCTCGGCACTCTCGCCGAGCCTGGCGCGGGCGGCGGCAATGCTCGTTGCGCCCGCATCCGCCAGGGCCCGGTCGATCGCGAGCGTCCGCACCGTGGACTGCAAGTCCGCCCGGGCCTTTGCCAGCTCGCTGCGCGTCTCCTCCAGCGCGGCCAGAATGGCCTCGTGCGCGACGGGGCTTTCAGAAGCTTCGTGTGTGGTTGTGGTTTCAGCGGACATGGGTTCTCCTGTAAGGGGTTGAAGGAAGTCCTGGGTCCTGATGTCCTGGGTCCTGTGCCGCCCAGCTCCGAGTCACACTCAGGACTCAGGACCTGGGGACTCAGGACAGATCTGCTCATGCCACGCCTGGGTCGCTCGCGCCGTACCCCAGTTCCGCCAGCACCTGCTGCCGCGGCACGCCGATGGCCAGCTTGCGCTCCGCCGCGATCAGCGCATCGCTCTCGCTGGGCGGCAGCGGGTCGGGCCAGACAACACGCAGATCGCGGTCGCGCGGATCGGTGCGGAGAATCCCGGCACGGTCGAGCGCATCGAGCACCAGTCGCGATGCCTCGACGAGGCCGCGGCCGTACGTGATGCGCTTGCGAGCGGTGCGGCTCAGCAGGCCCATGAGCGTGACACGCAGCGCGTTGGCGCTGGAGAGGTTGCCGATCTTGGCGCGGACCACGCCCGCCGCGAGCGGCGGAACTCCCGAGACCTTGTCCAGAGCCTCGCGGATCTCGGCGATGTGCGCATCCTCGGACGGGCTCGATGCATCGCCGCCGAACGTCTCGATCGTCGCCTCGGGGTTGCTGGTGAGCACCACCTGCCCCGGCCCGACGGGGAGGCGATCCAGCCCATCGAGGCCCTTGGCCAGAAACATCTTGAACGACTGCATGGTGACGCGCGAGGCGCGATCCGACAGTCGAGTGTTCAGCTCATCCTGCAGCGGGATCAGCGGCTCCACCTCGCCCAGGCCCTCGTAGGCCAGCGGCTGCGCGATGTTCTGGATGTGCACGATGGGCGGTCCGCCGCGGGTCTCATCGTGCTCGTCGCTCCGAGGCTCCCCGACCAGCGCTGGCCCCTCTTCAAGCAGCCGCACGCCGGCGCGTTCATCGCCCTCATCAAACTCATGCACCGCTCTCGTGGCCGCGCTGATGATCTCGGTCACCACAACCGTGCGAACCGGCTCAGATGCAACGCTCGGCTTGCCGAGCCACCGCCGCATGATCGCTCCGGCCGCGGCGGACGCCGATGCCGCCGCACTGGCCGCGCTTGCCGCATCGGTCGCCGGGACTTCGCGGCGCGAGCGGATGATGTACGCATCCATCCGGCGATAGTCGGTCGTGGAGAGCAGCGGCATGCCCCGGATGGGGTCGATCACCTCGACACGCACCGCGCTCTTCGCGGCATCAAGAAGCTCGCCGGACGCTTCGCCATCCGCATCGGCAGGCACAGCCTCGCCGCCGGGCATCGCGCGGACCAGCAGGTCCACATGTCCATAGACGTGCGCCAAGAGGGCCAGGTCCTGCAGCAACGCCGCGCCGCCCGATGCCTCCCACACCGCATCCAGCACGCGTTCGATCCGGCGTGCAAGGCGCTCATCCCGCGCTGACGATGCGAACGCGATCGGCCGGCCGAACATGAAGTCGATCATGGTGTGGATGCGCCAGGCGATGTCGTTCTCGATCACGACCTCTTTGCGCTTCCACGAGCGATCATCGGGCAGCCCGTTCCCCGGCCCCGTCGCACGCCCGAGCAGTCGCGGCGGCAACCCCTGCTCCTGCGCGAGCGTGTATGGACGCGAGGACGGTCCGCGCCCCGCGGCATCGGCGAGCTTCAAGGGGTTGCGGTAGTACCCCCACAGCGCGGAAAGCCGCGGCATCGTGATGCGCTCGTGGCGCGAGATCAGCGTCTCGAGAACCGGCCGGGTCAGTCCGGCATCGGCGAAAGGTGTGAGGTCCAGGGGCATGGTGCGGCTCCGTCTCGTGGCGCGGGGCCGTGCGGTGTGCGGGCCCCTCACCCATGGGCGGATTGGTTACGAATTGGCGCGCGCAGCGCAACATCGATCTCGCGGACGGCAACGCAAACAGCGGCCCGAGCGCGGGTTACACAATCTCAGAATTTCTTTGGGACGACCGCCGACTGCGCCCGAATTGGCGCGCGCAGCGCAACATCCCCGCCATCGGAGGCCTTGCCTGGCCGACTTGCGCCAGGGCAGCACTCGCCTTACAATGCGTTGCGCCTGCAGCGCGCGCCACATCCGCTTCCCATCCGTCCCACCCCACTCGAGCCCAGTTCCATGAGTCAACCCGGCGACACACGGTCATCCAGCGCGCCTCGCCGCACTGCCGCGGCAGGCACGGTCGAGCCCAAGCCCAAGTCCAGGAGCAAGCTGACGGGGCGCACGGCCGCCACGGGTGAGCCCACGCCGGTTGATCAATGGACACACCCGGAAACCGGGGCCCGGGCGCGGGTGTATGTCGGCGATTGCCGCCAGATCCTGCCGCGGGTGCCGGAGGTGATCAACCACGAGGTTGATCTGGTGTTCGCCGATCCGCCGTTCAACTGGAATCGCGCGTACGACAAGTGGGACGATGCACTCCCGGAGAACGAGTACCTGGACTTCACCTATGCGTGGCTCGATCTGTGCGTCGGCGCGCTCAAGCCGCATGGATCGATCTGGGTGAACATCCCCGACGACTGGGCGGCGGAGATTGTCGTCCACTTGAAGCAGCGCAAGCTGCACATGGTCAACTGGTGCGTGTGGCATTACCGCTTCGGCCAGAACTGCACGGAGCGGTTCATCAACTCGAAGGTGCATGCGCTGTACTTCTCGAAGCAGAGCTACGCCGCGCCGCCGCGGGTGGGGCCGGCGGGGCGGGGGAGCGGACGGGCGGTGACTGGCGCGGGCGGGCGGACGTGGAACCCGGGGGAGATTCTGGAGCTGTCGGACCGCGCCAGCATCTACAACGACCCGCGGACGTACTCGAAGAACGACGGCATGCCCGCGGGGAAGCGTGTGCCGATGGATGTGTGGTACGGGCAATATTGGGGGCGCATCCAGGGGAACAACAAGGAGCGGCGCATCGGCCACGACAACCAGTTGCCCGAGGTATATCTGGAGCGCGTCGTGCGCGCGTGCTCGAACCCGGGCGACCTGGTGATGGACCCGTTCCTGGGGAGCGGTACGACAGGGGTGATCGCGCACGCCCTGGGGCGGAACTTCATCGGCACCGAGTTCAGCAAAGAGAACGCGAAGCGCGCGATCGAGCGGATGAAGAGCGGACCGATCCGGCTGGGTGCGCTGGAGGGACAGTCCAGCGCGATCTTCGAGAAGCGGACGCTGGGGGAGAAGAAGCGGAAGAAGATTGAGAAGGTGAAGGCTGCGGGCGGATCATGAATCACCGCGAGAGACGCCGAGATCGCAGAGAGAAGTCGTGATGAAGATCCAAGAATGGAACACCGCGTGCTCCGCGCCACTGCGGTGATTGCCCTCCCACCATGCTCGCCATCTTCGACATCGACGGCACACTCATCCGCAGCACCCACGTTGACGACGAGTGCTTCACCATCGCCATGGACCGCGTGCTGGGCATCCGCGGCTTCGATACCGACTGGGCGAACTACACGCACTCGACTGATGACGGGCTGATCCTTGAGATCGTCGAGCGCTACGGGCGCTTCACCCCTTCGCCGCGGCAGATCGACGACGCCAAAGCCGAGTTCTTCGCGCAGCTCCGGCGGGCCGTCGGGGCGGCCATCGCGGGCGCGACCAGCCCCTGCACCCAGATCGATGGCGTTGCCCGCATGCTCGATGCCGTGCGGTCGCGCGGAGGCTGGAGCGTCGGCATCTCCAGCGGGACATCCGCCGAGGCGGCGGCCATCAAGCTTGGCGCGGCGGGCCTCTCGCTCGATGGCCTGCCCGCAACGTTCTCGCATCGCTGCCCGCGCACACACGCGCCGGCATCGCGCGCGCAGATCATCCGCTGCACGCGGGAGAAGACGCTCGCGCAGTCACAGCATGCGGACTTACACCCGACCGCTTTGTCCGCACGCGCCGTGCGCACGGTCTATGTTGGCGACGGGCTGTGGGACCTGCGCGCAGCGCGCGACCTGGGCATCGGCTTTGTCGGTGTCCGTCACGATGCCGATGAAACCAAACTCCGCGCTGAGGGTGCAACACGGATCGTTCATCACTACCGCGACCTGCCCGGGTTTCTCGCGCACCTTGAGGAGGCCGCGGCATGACGGCACCCTCCCCGCGCGCGTTGCCGCCGTACCTCGCGCCCGATCCGGCCGCGACGCCCGGCGCGCCGGCGTGCCTTCTGCACATCAAGGCGGTGCCCGGTGCCAAGCGCGATGAGATCGCCGGTCCGCTGGGCGATCGCCTGAAGGTGCGCATCAGTGCGCCGCCGGAAGGCGGCCGCGCGAACAAGGCGATCTGTGCGCTGATCGCCGTGCGTGTCGGCATCCGTGCGGGCGCGGTGTCCGTCGTGCGGGGGCAGACGAATCCGGAGAAGACACTCCGTATTGCGGGCGTTCCCGCCGAGGTTGCGGCTGAGCGGCTGGCGTGATCGCGGAGGCGATCCGGTCGCTGGCCGTTCGGGCCTTGTGAGGAACACTCTGTTTATCGGGTCCTTGACCACTTCTTTCTTGGCGCAGCCCGGAGGGCGTGTTCTACTTATTGCAGGCTGAGCGGGCCATTCGTGCAGGGATGGCCCCGCGGCGCGACATTGGTGGAGAGGCCGGGCACGCGCGACGATCGTCGCGCCACGAATGCCGCGGCGGAGGAGTGAAGGTGATGCGATCGTTGACCCGTTTCGTGCTCGTGCTTGTCGCTGCTGTGCTCGGGTTTGTCGTTCCGGCACAGGCGTCGGTTCACCTGATGCAGATCGAGCAGCTCATCGGCGGCGTCAACGGCGACACGAGCGCGCAGGCGATCCAGCTTCGCATGCGGAGCAACGGCCAGAACCTCGCGACCGGCGCGCGCCTCCGCGCGTGGGACGCGAACGGCATGAACCCGATCATTGTGTACTCCTTCCCGGGCAGCGTGCCGAACGGCACTGCGGGCTCGCGCATCCTGCTGTGCACGCCCTCGTTCATCGCGCAGACATCGCCCGCCGCGGTGGCGGACGGGATCATCGCCACCCCGATCCCGGCGTCGTATCTCGCCGCGGGCAAGCTCACATTTGAGCTCGGCGCCACGATCTACTGGTCGGTGGCGTGGGGTGGCTATGCCGGTCCAAACACGGGAAGCACGATCAACGATCCGAACGGCCAGTTCTCGCCGGCGTTTGCGCTCCCCCTGCCCAGCACCGACACCAGCGCGTTGCAGTTCCAGGGCATCTTCAGCGCACAGAGCTCAAACAACGCCGCGGACTACATGATCACCGCGGGCTCATCGATGTGGGTGAACAACGCGGGCCTGAGCTTCCAGCTTGGCATGACGGACCCGGTCGGCCGCTGCTGCCTGCCGGGGGATACGTGCCAGGTCCTGACCAGCGTGGCCTGCGCAACCGCCGGCGGCACATGGACGGCCGATGCCGCGTGCGACGAGGGCGCGTGCGCAAGCGACCTCGCCGGCGCGTGCTGCCAGGGCTCGGTGTGCACCGTCCGCACGCTTGCTGAGTGTGGATCGGTCGGGGGCTCGTTCCGCGGCGAGTCCACCGCCTGCACCAGCGGCGCGCCGAACAACTTCGTGGAGTGCTGCCGCGCGAACTTCGATGAAGAGAACGGCCTCGGCGTGCCGGACATCTTCGCGTTCCTCGCGGAGTGGTTCGCCAGCGGCGACCGCGCGGACTATGACGGGAACGGCACGCGCGAAGTCGCGGATATCTTCGCGTTCCTCGCGGCGTGGTTTGCGGGATGCTCGTGATACCGGCAGGATGAAGGCTTCCGGCTGCCACAGCGCGGCAGCGATCGTCACCTGCGCTGGCCGAGCGAACTTCCGGCCTGAGCCGGCGTACCATATATACATCTTTGACAACTGGGGCCGAACCGGCTATCGACCGGGCAGGGAAGGCTTGGTGTTGCGCGTCCAGGTGTGTGCAGGCCTGGTAAAACCGCACACAAAACCAGTAGCTGGCAACAGCAACTACGCTCTCGCGGCCTAATTCAGGCTGCGCGTTCCGCACTCGACGCCCAATAGGGTGCGGAATGAAGACATTGGGCTGGCTCACAAGTGGCGCCCCCGGGCGCGTGAGTAAGAAATCAGCTGGGGGCTGGGTTTCTGCGGAGATTGCCGACCGTCGCCGCAGCGACCGAGATCAATGGATCGGACACACGCGTAGACGCATCTTGCTGACTGTCCCGGCACGGGGGTTCAACTCCCCCCGGCTCCACTTCCAAACCGCACGCAAGGCCTGCTCATCACGAGCAGGCCTTGTGCGTTTTTGGCCGCGCACCTACTTCACACGCCGGCAAGGTCCCCCGCTTCTCAGGGCCCCGGCACGCCGCCCACGACTTGGGCATCACGCGGCCTTTGCGCCGCCGCGCCCGCGGAACAGCCTGAGCAGCTTTGCCCCGGTGGCGATCATTACCAGCAACGCGATGCCGGTGAACAGCACGTAGTACAGGCGGTAGTCCTTGCCGAAGAGCAGTGTGCCCTGATGGATATCGATCAGCCACTGCGCCCGCTCCTTGGGCCAGCCCAGCCACGACTGCGAAAGCCGGAACCCGATCCCCGTCAGCGCGGTCACCGCCAGCGGCAGCACGAGCACGATCGACGCGATCCGGTGGAACCACCGCACAGTCCGCCGCGGCGGGTGCGAGCGTGCGCCGCCAGAACCCCCACTCCCGCGGCCGCCCGGAAAGTCGCTCCGCCGCCACATCGTCACGCCGCTCACGATCAGCAGCAGAAGGCCCCCGCCGGTGAGCAGCACATAGAACGGCGCGATCGCATCCCCGAGGTACGCACCCTCGTGGATCGACCGCACCATCTTCCCCGTCTCATCCGACATCTTGAACCAGTTGCGCCCCACGCGATAGGTCAGGCCCGTGATCGCCGTGATCGCGAGCAGCGGGATGAGCACGAGCGCGATGCGACGATGGACGGTGCGGAAGAAGAGCGACTTCATGCTGACCTCGGAGCGTGACTGGCGGCCGGGCGACACTTTCACGATGGGCCGATGCGTCCCCGCGAGTGTCATCGGTCATCGTTGGGCGCAGCCGTCAAGGCAAGCCGGTCCGGGCCGGCCCCGCCGGATGCGCCAAGGCGCCACCCTTCGCGCGAATGTCCTCCGCGGTTGGCATGCCAGCGGGCAAGTGTCGAGCGTCCCACGAATGGGTCACAATTTCTTTTCTGCCCACAACTGTCCCACACTCGCGTTCGCAATGCGATGGCACGAACACGCCCCGAGTGATGCAGGCGCAGAACATGCGCAACATACGAACACCAATCATGCAGGTACGGATCTAATCCACCTACTAAGGGGACTACCCGACGCAATGTGAGAGAGCAACACGCAACTTTGGCCGCTCGCGATCACTCTTGCTTGCGCGCGAGATCGTTACCAGAGGCCGATTTCAGAGGCCGCGATTGCCGTGGAATCCGTCCTTTGTTGACCGCCCTGCACGCTCAGACTACCTTGCAGTACTCGAAACGCAGGGGTTCGGACGCGCGGAGGCCACTCCTCGTGGAAACAGAAACGAGACTTGACCAGCACGGTCGGCACAAAGCCATGACCGCTTCAATGCAGGCTTGCCGGTCAAGCAAAGGCCCCGTACGGCGTGGTGGCGTCGCCCCGTGGGCCTCAACAGTCAAAGCCAGCACCAAGGAGAACGGATCATGAGCATGAAGAGTTGGATCACGAGAGCGTGCGTCGGCGCGCTCCTTCTGTCGGGCCTGTCGGCGTGCAACAACGACGGGCAGAAGGCCCAGCAGACCCCCCAGGACTACTGGTACACGTACCCCACCGATAACGGCGATGGCAGCGCGCGTCCGGCCCCTGCGCCCCGTGCGACCACCCCCGCCCCAGCGCCCGCCGCGCAGCCGCGGGCAACCACCCCCGCCCCCGCGCCCCGCATGGGCTCCAGCGTGATGTACCTCCCCACCGGCGAGCGCGCCACCTCGGCCATCATGGTCGAGCGCACCAGCCCGGGTGAGGTCGTCGCCGGTTCCAACTTCACCTACGACATCATCGTCACCAACCTGACGGACATGTCGCTCAACAGCGTCCTCCTCACCGATCAGCCCTCGGGCAACTTCCGCTTCGTCTCGGCCGACCCGGCCCCCAAGACCAGCGGCAACATCTACTCCTGGGAGCTGGGCAACCTCGCCGGCCGCCAGAGCAAGACCGTCCGCATCACCGGCAACGCCCCCGGCGCCGGCACCATCACCCACTGCTGCGAGGTCGCGTACAACAACGCCCTCTGCCAGACGATCAACGTCGTCCAGCCCGCCCTCCGCATCGTCAAGACCATCACCCCCGCCGACATCACCGTCTGCGACACGGCGACCGTCAAGATCGATGTCACCAACACCGGCTCGGGCGCGGCCCGGAACGTGAAGGTCCGCGATCCCCTGCCTACCGGCATGATGACCGCCGACAACAAGTCCAACGTCGAGTTTGATGCCGGCACCCTCGCCAGCAACCAGACCCGCTCCTTCACCTTCCCGGTCAAGGTCAGCAAGACCGGCTCCTACTCCAACAAGGCCATGGCCACCGCCGATGGCAACCTCTCCGCCGAGAGCGCGGCCGTCGCCCTCAAGGCCACCCAGCCCGTCCTCGAGGCCAAGGCCGAGTGCCCCACCGGCCTGCTGATCGGCCGCCCCGCGACCGTCAAGTTCACCGTCAGCAACAAGGGCGATGCGGCCTGCAAGGCCACGACCTTCCGCGCCCCGATCCCCGCCGGCACCACCTTCGTCTCGGCTGACAACGGCGGCACCGCCGCCGCGGGCACCGTGACCTGGAACCTCGGCGAGATCGCCCCCGGCGCTTCCCGCATGGTCTCCATGCAGCTCCGCACCGCCGGCGCTGGCCAGGTCTCCGTCTCCGGCACCGCCGCCTGCACCTGTGCAGAGGCCGTCACCGCGACGTGCACCTTCGGCGTCACCGGCTCGCCGGACATCGGCACCCTGCTGACCGATGACGACGGCGTCGTCATCGTCGGCGACGACCACATCTTCCGCTACGAGGTTGAGAACCAGGGCCAGGTCGATCTGACCAACGTGAGCGTGATCGTCACCCTCCCCGATGGCATGACCTTCCTCTCCAGCACCGCCCCGAAGGCCCCGGCCGTCGCGGGCAACAAGCTCACCTTCACCGGCGTCACCGGCATCCTGAAGCCGGGCGAGAAGCGTGCCTTCACGCTCACCGTCCGCGCCACCACCGCCGGCGAGAAGCTCGTGATCTCCGAGACCACCTGCGACCAGCTCAAGACCCCGGTCCGCGATGACGAGCTGACCTTCTTCGTCGATCGCTAAACCGCCTCGAAACCTACCGAAGCTACTTCAACGACACCACGACGCCGCGATCCGAAAGGGTCGCGGCGTTTTTTTGTGTGATTGCGCACCGGCTCCGTCGTCGCTCCACACCCGGCGACGAACGTCCGACAGCAGTCGGCGGCGACAGACCATCCAAGTCGCGGGAAATCCCTGTCGCATCCGGTTGTCGCCGCCGAACGTGAAATCACGCGGCGCTTTGAGTGCTTCCCGCCGCTGAACTACCCAGCTTCACACGGACGATGCACGCACGAACGAGCATTTTGTTCGCATCGGGCGTAGGGCCGATTACAATCTCGATCCCGCCGCGCGCCCGCGTCCGCCGGCATTGTCCTCTGGGGGCAGGGGGTCTATACGGAGATCGATCGTGAAGCACCCGCGTCCGCACGCCTCTGCCTGTCTTCTCGCCGCGCTCACCATGCTCGCGCTCGTGACCTCCGCCCGCGCGGACGTAACGTACCGCTTGCTGGACTACCCGAACCTGCAACAGGGCGCGACGCTCTCGGGCAGCATCACCGTGGTCGATACCGCCGCCGACGACTCACTGCTGCAGGCCGCCGAGATCGTTCACTGGACGTTCACGCTCACCAAGGGCGCGGACACGGTCACAGTCGATTCCACCACGCAGGGCACAACCCTGAGCCTGAACGGGACGGTCGTGATCACCCCGTCCGATATCCTGCTTCCCCGCCCGCTCCCCTGTTCGTCCAGCGACAATCAACTGCGGCTTGCGGACTATTCCCTGTCGCCCAGTATCTCGGGCGGTCTGTTGAACTGGCAGCGAACCAACGATCTCTTTAACCCGTGTAACATCGGTACTGACATCTATCGTGCGAGCGATTTGCGGGGAACTTCCCCGTCGGAAGACGATGTGACCTATTGGCAAGCCTCCGGCCCATCGCTTGTCCTAGGAAATCCGGACCCGTGGCGGATCGCCACCGCCACTCCATACGGCGCGTGCTGCAATCCCACGAACGGCGGCTGCGTCGTGCTGTCACCCGCCGACTGCGCGGCCTTCGGCGGCGTTTTCGCCGGCATCGATGTTGCATGCGACGCTGCCGGCTGCACCGCGTGCCCGGCCGACTTCAACAACGATGGCAATGTCACCGTGCCGGACATCTTCGCCTTCCTCGCGGCGTGGTTCTCCGGATGCCCGTAAGCACGGGCCGCTGCGGATCCGCATCGAGCAGACAAACGACGCAACGAACACGGGCGGCGCGTGCTGAAGCACGTGCCGCCTGTCATTTCAGCTTCTGCTCCAGCCGCTCGCGTGCCGCCTTCGCATCCACCTTGCCCGCGGCCAGCTTCATCACCGCGCCCACCAGCCGACCCATCGCCGCGGCCTTGCCCTCTTTGAACGCGGTAACGCTCGCGGGTTCCGCGGCGATCGCCGCATCGCACCACGCATCCAGCGCGCCCGCATCCATCACGATGATCAATCCTCGCCGCTGCGCAACCTCCGCGGCATCCGCGCCCGCTGGTTCGTTCCCGCCGCGGCCGGGTGTCTCATACGTGAAGCCGGGGGCCTCCGGCTCCGCCCCGCACAACAGGCCAAAGAGCTCATCCGCGCCCGCCGCGGAGAGCTTGCTAGCCTCGCGCAGCGCGATGATCCCCGCGACCTGCGCCGGCGTGATGCCCAGCGCGCTGACCAGCATCGTCTCCGCTCCGCCGCCGGCATTCTGAGCAATGTCCCCGGCATCGTGCGCCGCTTCCTTCGCCGCGTGCGCCATCGCCCGTGATCGCTCGTTGGCCCGCTTCAGCCCGTTCTGCAGCACGAAGTTCGCCGCCACGCGCCCCGCACGCGATCTCTCGACCCCACGCTCGACCGCCGCGTCAACACTCGACTCGTAGAACAGGCAGTCGTCTCGCTCCTCGGTGATCGCCGCGGCCTCCTTGGCCGCAAGGCCATAGTCGGCAACGTACCGCTTCGCCCGGCTCAGCGGCAGCTCCGGCACCCTCGCGGCGATCCGCTCGCGCCACTCGTCGCTCACCATCACCGGCGGCAGGTCCGGGTCCGGGAAGTAGCGGTAATCGTGCGCTTCTTCCTTCTCGCGCTGCACAAAGGTCTCGAGCTTCACATCGTCCCAGCCCCGCGTCGTCTTCGTGCCCGATGCAAACTCGATCCCGTCCTTCTCCCACCGTCGCGGCTGCTCGCGCAGCTCAAACTCGATCGCCCCCTTGAGGGACTTGAACGAGTTGAGGTTCTTGACCTCGACGATGGGCGTCTTGACGGTTCGGCCGTCATCAAGTGTCAACACGCAGTTGATGTTCGGCTCGAACCGCATGTGCCCGCGCTGCATCACGCCCTCGCTCGCCCCCAGAAAGCGGCAGATGTTCCGCAGCATCTGGCTGAACACCACGCACTCATCGGCGGTGCGGAAATCGGGCTGCGTCACAATCTCCAGCAGCGGTGTCCCCGCGCGGTTGTAGTCGGCGTACGACCACTCGCCCCCGCGGCCGCCCCCGCCCGGCAACTCGTGCAGCAGCTTGCCCGCATCCTCTTCAAGGTGCGCGCGGATGATCCCGATGTCGCGCCCGCCCCCTTCGCCGCCTTTGGCCAAACCGTCAAAGTCGATCCGCCCGTCCGCGCCGATCGGCGGCAGCATCACGCTCCCATCAAAGCACAGCGGCAGGTCGTACTGCGAGATCTGGTAGTTCTTGGGCAGGTCCGCGTAGAAGTAGCTCTTCCGGTCCCACTTGCTCAGCGGGGCGATCGAGCACCCCAGCGCCAGCCCGACCATCATCGACAGCTCGACCGCAGCAAGATTCATGACCGGGAGCGCGCCGGGCAGCGCAAGCACCACCGGGTCGATCAGCGTGTTGGGTTCGACGCCCCCCGCGCGGGCATACACCTCCGGGTGCGCCGGGCTGGCGACGCGGCTGAACATCTTGCTGCGCGTGGCAAGCTCGATGTGGACCTCCATGCCGACGATCAGTTGGACGGAGCGGATCATGGGGGAGGGTAGGTTTCGCGAAGTGAGGGAACCGTGGTCTGTCCGCGGTGGTAGAGTCTGATGATGCTGATCTGGCCCGCCAACTCGTGGGTGTTCTGGCTGGTCGTCGCAGCTGGGCTGGGGCTGTATCTTCGGCTCGCGCTGTTCTCAGCTACCAACCGGCGTATGCCGCGGCACAGACGGGTAGTGCGCGGCGTGCTCGCGGGCATCGTGACTGTGGCGACGGCCGCTCTGCCAAGCCTCGTCTTCTATCTCGTCGCTGGTGCGGGATTCTCCGGCGACAGAATCGACGCGGCGATGTGGACGGTCGCGGTCGTTCTCGGCGCGCTTGCGCTCCTCACCGCTGGGTGGGCACTGTTCCGCGATCGCGCCGGCAAACTGCGTCACTGCCCCAAGTGCTGGTATGACATGTCAGGTGTGACCTCACTCACCTGTTCGGAATGCGGCTACTCCGCTCGCGTTGAGCAGCAGTTGCACGCGCGACGCCGACGCTGGGGCGGCGTGGTCCTGGCGGGGCTATTGATCACCGCGGCGATCGGCACAGCGCATGGCCCCGATCTCCGGGACGGCGGCTGGTCACGGGCGATTCCCGACGTTGTGCTGCTTGCGCTGATGCCCTATCCCACAGGCTCAGCACACTTGGAGCAGGAGTTCTCGCGGCGGATCGAGATGGGGCTAGCCGATCGGACAATGAGCGCCGGAGGTCTGCGCAGTTGGGTAGCGGATTGGGCCGTCCGGCGATCACTGCGCACAAGCCAAACCCCAGGGGTCAATGCCAAGGGTCTGGCGTTCGCAGAATGGAGCACGAGCGCATTTGACCTCTTCCTTTCTGACATCGCAGCCCTCGCATCGAGCGGCAATGCACCCGCAATGCTCCTGATGGTCGAGCGTGCGCCCGGCGATTCGCGGACACGGGCGGCCGCTGAGTCGCTCATCGTTCACCGCCATGTGCCGCTCCGCACTCTGGGCGTGTACGCCCTTGCCCGTAGCGAGCAGCTCGCCAACCGGACAGAGAACCTCGTACCACGATTGGAAGAGTTGGCGCTGTCCGATGATCCCGCCGTTCGAGCAACTGTCATGAACTCCCTTCGTGAGATGCCGATGACGCCCGCTGTCAGCGCGCTCGTGGATAGCGGACTCCAGGATGCTGACTTTAAGGTCCGCAGATCCGCTCTCAGCGTGCTCGCTTTCGGCCACGCCGACGACTCGCGCCTGCGGCTGACGCTTCACGCTTGGCTGACCGGCCAAAACGTCGAGCATCGTAACTTCGCGGTCTGGCTGGTAGCGATGTATGGACCGGTGTCCAACGAGTTGGTGGAGGCCCTGCCCGAAGCGATTGTGAACAGTCTGAGCACAACGGAACATGACGATATCTTCCTGCGCCTTGTTGAGGGACCGCTCTCGGGGGTCGAGTGCGTGGAGGTCTTTGCTGCGTGCGGCCAAGACGCCAAGTTCCGACCTCTGATCGTGAAGGCGGTGGACTACCTGGGTGTGAAAGCGCCGCAGTCGCTCGTGCAGCTGGTTGAACTCGAAGCCCGATGGCGCGCCGAGGGCGACGCGGCAAGTGCCGACGCGATGGCTGCCGTGATCCGGGGTATCGAGGAGCGACTCGAACAAGTCAATGGGGAGTGACGGCTCCTCCCGCGCTGCGTCTCGCCCCGCACTCCGGACACACCGCCCCCTCGGCCAGCCCGCGCAGGTCATACCCGCACGCCGCGCACGCCCATCGCGGCCGCCGTCGCAGCGCGGGCAGCCACAGCACACACGCAGCCGCCGCGCTCACCGACGTGTGCATCCAGAGCGGCCGCCACGTCGTCACATGAAACCACGTGCTCGTGCGGTACGTCCGCCAACGCATCGGTTCGCCCTTGGGCGCTGCCGTGATGGTGTTCCCCATCCGCGCGCCCGGCGGCTTCGCCGGCCGCCCGAGCCCGATCGCCCCGCGCGACACCATCACCGCGTGCCCCTGCATCGGCTCCCACCGCATCCACCACCACACCGACGCGACCCACAGCCCGCCCCACGCGATGGCCAGCGCGGTGACGCCCCACCGCGCCATCACCAGCAGCCGCCCTGCAACGCTCCCGCTCCGCATGTTCGTTCTACCGCCGCCTCACCCGCCCGGATTCGCCAGCGGGTTCACCTTCGGTCTGGGGTCGCCATGATGCGCCACTGCCCGGGCCGCATCGTCCCACACCATCCGTCGCATCCGGCGATACTCGCTGTGCGGCACATCGGCGATTGTGCGCGGAGAGTGAACGGGTGCATCGGGCGTGCTGATCCCAAGTTCAAGGTCGATGAACGCCCGCACCGCCCGCATCATCAACGCCCGCCGCGGCCGCACGCCGCACCCCGTCGGCTCGATCACCAGCGATGCGAACATCCGCGCCGCGCCGGGAATGGTCGCCCGCCGCACACCCTCACAGTCAATCACCGCGACCTGCGCGGCGGAGGCCGTCCACCGCTCGACGATGACGTTGGACGGCTTGTGATCCCGGTTCAACAGCTCCTCCATCTGCGCGATCTGCTCCCCCACCGCCCGCGCGATCGCGTGCTGCGCCCGCACGCCCGGCGCGCCTGCCGCCGCGCTGTGCACATTCGCCATCACCCGCAGCAGCGTCACACCCTCCACCCACTCCATGACCAGCAGCTCGCACGCTCGCCCCTCCACCTCCGCCCGCGCCAGCACGAACACCCTTGCCGTCTTCACGCCCTTCCCGGCAAGCATCGCCGCGCCGCGCCAGTGCCGGTCTCCCTTTCCCCGTCCCAGCGCGCACTTCACCCGCGACCACACCCCATCGATCTCGCGGCACTTCACCACGGCATCCCGCCCCATCATCGAAGCCCGCCGCACCCACGTCGCGCCGTCCTGCTTCAGCAGCGACGACGACTTGATCCAACTCGCATCGCCAATCGCGGCCGCCCACATCGCCGCATCCTCCCCCCGGTGCGCACGGACGATCCGAACCTGCTCGAAGCGCGATGGATTCACTCCACCCACTTCAACTCCCCGCCCTCGCACAGCCCCAGCGCAGCGCACTCCTCCACAAACCGCGCCACCGCCTCGCGCTCCGCATCCCCGACCTCATACCGCAGCTTCCGCCCCAGATACTCCGCCGCGGCTTCCCGCGGCCAGCCGCGCTCCCCCGCCCGGCTTGCCACCAGCCAGTCCATCCGCGTCGCGTTGTGCCGACGCGCGCGATCCAGCGCGCTCGCGGCCAGCCGCACCGCCGCGCTCGCCTCCTCGCCCTCGCGGCACATCCAGATCGCATAGACAAACGGCAGCCCGGTCAGCTCCTTCCACGCCTCGCCCAGGTCGAGCTGATGCTGAAACTCCGTCGCCCCCGGCGGGTCGGTCTCGACCTTGTCGCCGATGAGCAGCAGCGCATCGGGCGCAGCGCCCTTCGCGCCGATCACCACATGCTCCCGCGCATCAAAGTCCAGCACCCGCACATCCGTGCCAAAGCGCCGCTTCATGATGACGCGCATCAGCGCGACCGACGTGTGGCTGTCCGTATCCGCACCGACCGTCCGCACCTGTTCCAGCGGCACGCGCGAGAATACGCGCACCGTCATCGTCGGCCCGTCGCACCCGATCATCCCCACCGGCAGAATCGCTGCCCGGCCCCGATTCCGCGCCGCATCGATCACCGATGCCAGCGCGACATCCACCTCGCGGTTCAGCAGCATGTCGATCAGCTTCGCCGGAACCGCGGCGATCAACTCCGCATCGCGCCACGATGCCAGCCCCTCGATGAGCGGGAGGGTGTTCAGGTACTTCACACAGCCGATTCGAACAGCATCCATGGACAACGGTACGCCCCCCCGCCCCCCCGCCGCCCCTCACTCCTTCTTCTCGACCGCCCGCTTGTAGGTGATCTCCATCGCTTTCTGCTCCTTCCCGTCCTTGTCGGTCAGATACGTCGTCATCATGTGCGCATCCGGGCCGCTCATCCGGGTCACTTCCCGCTGCTTGCAGCGATAGCCCTGCGGGTGGTCAAACTCGCTGGTCATGGTCCACTCGCCCCGCCGCCCGTCAAACGTCCCCGTCGAGAACATGATGTGCGTAGACGAGTTGCCGGCCCATGTCCCCTCCCACCGCTTGCTCGTGTTATTGTAGCCGAACATCCCCGAGCCCGTGTACACCCCGCCTCCGAACTCGCCCCGGAACTCATGGCTGAGGTACCGCCCATCGTGGACCATCGTGTTCCGCATCGTCCCCGTCGAGACCATCGGCTCGGCCTCCCCCGGCATCCACATCGACACCGTCGCGTCCCACGTTCCCTCCAGCTGCTTCAGCAGTTCATGCTGCACGCCCGGCTTCCCCGCCTCGGCAAACGCCTGCATCATCTCCATCGCTTCCGGGCTCATCGCCGGCGGCTCACCGCCCGCCGGCTGATGCGCATCCGCGGGTTGACTCGCCCAGAGCGCTGCCGTCGTCGCCGCGGCCACGAAAGCACACACCGCCGAAACTGCTCGCATCCGGTTCATGTCCTGCTCCTTGATCGTTGCAGCCCGCTATCCAATCAAACTCCAAACAATGAGCGTACCGACCGCCGCCCGCTGTGTCAAGCGAACCGCCCGCACGCCGCTCGGCATCGCAGATCATGCAAACCCGATTTTGGTGACCCCCCCACCACCCCCCGCAGCCCCGCCTCGATCAGCCCGGGCACCCGCCAAACCACGCGCCCAGGTAGCTGAAGATGTCCGAAACCGACACGCCCGCCACCCCGTCCACATCCGCGCGCGATGCGTTGGCCATGAAGTCGCGGATGAACCCGAACAGGTCCGGCACCGTCGTCTCGCCATCCCCATCGTGATCGGCGATGCACTCCCCGCATGCGGCCCGCGAAACCAGCCGCGGCAGCCCGCCCAGATCATGCCACGACTGCACCCCGACCGCGTAGGTCGAGGTCATCACGATCCCCACCACGCGCAGCTCGACCCCGCCATCCGGACAGTTCACTTCGACCATCACCGGCGCGCCCGAGTCGTGCAGGTTCGGCACCGCCCACCCCTGGACCGACGGATCCCCCGCCTGCCCGCCTCCCGAGCGCACGCACGTGACGCACGGCGTCATCACACACTCGTTGATGGGCAGGAGAGCCCCCTGCTGAGCCGCGGCCGTCGTTCCGCCGGACCACCGCAGCCGCCACGGGTCCCCGGCCCCAAGGCACTCCCCGCTGAACCCCCACCCCGCGATCACGATCTGCTCACCGGCGATCGCCTCGCGCCGATACTCCACTGCCAGCGGCGCAATCAGCACCGGCGCGGATTCCAGCCTGCACACCGCCAGGTCCGCGCCCAAGACGCGCGAAATCGAAACGATCCGCCGCTCCTGAAACTCCCCGGCGCACCCTGTTCCCGGGAAGGTGTTGCCCACCCCGCCCGACTCGCCCCGCCGAAACCGCACCCAGAAGTCCCGTGTCCCTGCCGGCCACGGCGTGCCATCGGATCGCAGCAGCGTGTGGGCCGCGGTGATGATCAGATCGGGCTCGACCAGCACGCACGAACCCGCGACCGTCCCCGCGCACGCGGGCGAACCCCACGCCGTCCCGATGAGCGCACCCACCGCATCCAGGCTTTGCACAGCCGGGGAAACCTCTTCGCCGTTGACAATCGCCTGCGCGGGCTCCGCCGCGATGCCCAGTGCGAGCACACTGCCCAAAGCCAGCGCGGCGGTGCGCGCGACCCCATCCCTGCACGCCTTGGAACAACGCTTGAAGAATGGCCGCATGAGAGTTCGCCGTAGACAGTGTGAAGACCCGGTGTCGCGACAGCCGTGCGCCTCAAACCACTCCCGACGCCTCCGCGCGTCGGGTGGACCGTTCCCCCGATAGCAGACCCAAACCGACCCTCCCGCCCCAACGTCCCGAAAAGAGACCCTTTCCGGAGCCGTGCGGACCCGTTTTACCGGATGCACCTCCGCAAAGCAAGCACGATCGGTGTTATCGGGCTCATCCCGGCACGGTCCGTCCCCTGTCGCGTCCCGAGCCGGTCGATTTCCCTGACTTCTGGTCAATTCCGGCCAACCGCGCCCGCCCTGCCTGCCCAGTTTCCGCCGCGAAACCGAGGAATCAGGTAGTCTGGGCGGCATGAAGACCGCTGTTCTCTGCCGCACCATCGCGGCCACGTTTGCCGTCATCCTGACCGCCGCCGCCGCGACACTCGCCCCCGCCCAGCCGACGGCCACCTCCAGCAGCCCTCTCGCCCCGCCCAACAACGGCATGCGGCAGGTCGAACCCGGCGACGGGTGGTGGGCGCTGACCAACGCCACGGTGCACGTCAAGCCCGGCGAGACACTCGCGGGCGCAACGGTGGTCATCCGCGACGGCCGGATCGTCTCCGTGACGCCCGGCGGCGCAGCACCCGCCGGCGCGAACGTCCGCGACTGCTCCGACAGGCACATCTACGCCGGCTTCATCGATCCCTTCATCGAAGTCGATGTCCCCGCGCCCCCGGCCGATGCGCCCGGCACGCACTGGAACTCGCGCATCACCCCGCAGCGCACCGCCATCGACCGCGGCGCACGCGGCATCGACGAGCGCGACGCCGACACCCTGCGCTCCATGGGCTTCACCGCCGCCGCCATCTCTCCCCGCGGCGGGCTCATCCGCGGCCAGTCCGCCGTTGTCTCGCTCGCCAAGCCCGGGGCTGTCTCCACCGGTCCGGCCCGTGTCTACGCGCTCCGCGCCTATCAGACCGTCGGATTCGATTCCGGTGGCGGCCGCGGCGGATTCGGCGGCACTCCGGGCGGCGAGACCGAAGACCAGTCCCGCTGGTCGCGCTACCCCAACTCCCAGATGGGCGCCATCGCCCTCATCCGCCAGACCCTCAGTGATGCCGACTGGATCCAGGAAGTCCGCAGCGCGGCCCAGAGCAGCGGCAACCGCGCCCTGAGCGCTTCCGCATTGGCCGATGCCTTCGCGCCCTCCTGCCTCGAGCAGCTCATCCGCACCGATGCCGCCCCGCGACTCCTGTTTGATGTCGGCGACGAACTCGAGGCCCTCCGCGCCGGCAAGATCGCCAAGGAGTTCTCGCGCCCCGCCGCGATTCTCGGCTCGGGCAGCGAGTTCAAGCGCCTGGGCGCGATCGTGAAGGACGGCCTTCCGATCGTCCTCCCCCTGAACTTCCCCGATCGTCCGCGCCTGGGCTCGCTCGATGCCGCGGAGGAAGTCGAGCTCGAGTCCATGATGGCGTGGGAGCAGGGACCGACGAATCCGCGCCGCCTCGATGCCGCGGGCATGAGCGTCAGCCTCACCACCTCCAAGATCTCGACCCGCGCCGGCGGCCGGCGCGCATTCACCTCGCGCCTCGCCAGCGCGATCAAGCACGGCCTCCCGCCCGAGCGCGCCCTGGCCATGCTCACCACCAACCCCGCGCAGTTCCTCGATGTCGCCGACCAGCTCGGCACCGTTGAGGCGGGCAAGGTCGCCAACCTTGTCATCACCGACGGCGCGCTTTTCCAGGACAAGCCCGATGCCGCGGCCATCGAAGCCGCGAAGGCCAAATCCGAGGACGCGAAGGAGGGCGAGGAGACCCCGAAGAAGAAGGACCCGCGCATCACCGAGGTCTGGATCGACGGCCAGCGCACCGAGTTCGTCACCCCGCCGGAGCTGAACATCAACGGCGAGTGGGATGTGCAGTTCCCCCAGCCGCTGCCCGATGGTTCCTCGATCTCCTTCTCCATCCGGCAGGAGGAGGGCTCATCCTCTGTCTCCATCACCGTGCGCAAACTGACGCCGGTCGCCGCGGAGGCCGCGCCCGCGCCGCAACCGGAAGCCGATCCCGCCGTCGCGCCGGCGCCCGCCGCGGCTAAGCCACACGAGGCCACCGTGCGGGCCACCGGTGTCCGCCTCATCGGCAACCGCCTGAGCTTCGCGTTTGACCACGGTCCCTTTGGCGAGCCCGGCATCTACCTGAGCAGCGCCGTCGTCGATCGCGCGCCCGACGGCACGCTCATCATGGATGGCCACACGGTGCGTTCCTCCGGCGAGCCCCTCCCTTGGTCCGCCCGGCGAACCGCCGACAAGCCCGCTCCCGCGCAGCCGGATGCCGCCGCCGATCCGGCTGCCGCTGGCGGCGACCGCGCTGCCCGCGCCGGCGGCC
>JAEYUO010000046.1 GCA_023432465.1 Planctomycetota bacterium
TGTTTATAAGAGACTGCAACACGGCACACTCATTCGGGGCAAAAACAACAGGAGCTCCGGGGGACACCCGAAGCTCCTGCGAGATTCAAACTGCTTTCGAAGCCGATGGCTGATTAGGCGCGACGGCGACGAGCGGCGACCAGACCACCGAGGCCGAGGAGGGCGGCAGCGCCCGGGGCCGGAACGATGGTGAGGGTGAAGGAAGCGCCACCGATGGGGCCGGAGTCAACGGGGTTGGGCTGGCCCTGCTCCTGGTTGATGCCGTTGTAGACGGAGGAGAACTGGCCGACGTCGGAGAAGTTGAAGGTCACGACGCGAGCCTCGGAGCTCAGGTTGGTGTACGCAAAGGCGTACACGTTGTCCCACACGCCCGCGGCGACGTTGGAGGGGTTGGTGCCGGTCTGGAGGCCCTGGATCAGGCTGACGCTCCAGAAGCCGCCGGACGCATCAACGAGGCCGTTGGCGTTCGGGTCATCGGGGCTGCCGAGGTTGGCGAGGGTGTTGTACGGACGGAAGTGGCCGTTGACGTAGCTAATCGGAGCTTCCTCGAAGTCGAAGCCTTCCTGATTCTGGGCATTCTCGCGGTAGCGAGTCATGCTGGCGTTGGCAGCGGCTTCGGTCGTGCTGATCGCACCACCGACGGTCGCGAAGCCGAGGCCACCCGCGACGTTGACGTGCTGAGCCTGGAGCACGAAGATGATCTGCTGGCCGACGCCGCCAGAGGCATCGATCACGGCAGAACCCGTCGTGTTGCCGAGGCCGACGGCCTGGCGCTGAGCCGCCTGAGAGGTCAGGATCGACTGGGTTGTATTGCGGTTGTTGATGAAGAGGCTGGAGCCGAACGTGTTGAACCCGCCAACCTGGGTGTTGGCAAGGGCCGCCTGCGAGCTGGCGGTAGCGTTCGACTCGATGGCAACGATGCGGAAGTTGATGTCGGCGTTAGCCGCACCAGCGAAAGCCGCGACAGCGAGAGCAGAAAGGGCAAACTTCTTCACAGGAATCTCCTTCGAATCTTGGATTGAGGGCAGTACTAAAAGCCACAACAACGACGCAGGGAAGATACATCAAGCTGGGGGGGGTGTCAACCTTCTCGTAGAAATCACTGCGGAGTTTGCGCGATCCTGGCCCAGGATTGCCCGCACAGCCCCTAAACCGGCTGTAAATCCCTATCCAAACAGCCTTTACGGCGATGGGACATGCCTACCAAATCCCTTCCTGCGGGCTCGGGGAGGGGCTTTCGCCCGAGATCAGCACCGCCCGCAATCGCGGATCCGTGCTTGAAGACTCCATAAAGAGCGCAAAGTACGGCCACTGAGGGCTGTTTGTTCGTCGAATCACCCCGGGTTCGGGCCACACCAAAGCGGGTGGAGCGGGAGATTGACCCGAAGTTCGGGGCAATTGACCGAGGTGCTGATAAAAAGTGTCCGCGAGCGTGCATGCAACAACGCCGCGGCGGCCGGTGTGCCTGGTCAGCGTGGCGGCGAACGTTCCCGCGAGAAGAGGCTCGAGGCTCAGGCGTGCCTTCCCCGAGCCGGCGCCCGCCCAGGAGAGCGTGGCCACCGCCACCGAATCGGTCGCGGCGTTGGAGGTGATGAGGCTGGCGTCGCGCCCGCCTTCGCCATCCTCGATCAGCGGCTGCGAGCCCGCGACACACTGGAAGGCGTCGAAGAGTGTCGCGCTGGTTGCGAGCGGCGCGGCCGCGGCGAGCGAGAGCACGCCGCTTTCGAGCACATAGGCGCACAGCGTGAGCGATGCGCCGGGCGCATCGGGCACAATGAACGCAAAGACGATCAGGCCGCGGGATGTGCGCACGATCTGCGGGAAGACGATCGATGCGCCGCTGAGCGCGGCGATGTGCTCGATCCCATCGGCATCGCGGAGGATGAGGGACCACTGCGAATCGCCGGGTGTGCGCTGCGAGAACGCGAGCTCGCCGCGCGGCCCGAGCACGCCGAAGGCGCAGTCCGTCGCGTCATCGGTGAGCCAGTCGATGTGGCCGGTTTCCCACTCGGCCAGACCGATGCGGCGTGTGCGTGAAGCGTCGTCGGCGGCGGGGGCGGGCTGCTCGATGAGGAAGCCGCGCGCGTTGGCCGCGCGGCCGAGGATGATGCCGCGGGGGAGCGTGTGCGTGGTGAGCAGGGGCGTGGACTGGTCGGGCGCGATGCGGAGGATGCGGACCTCGCCGGGGGGCTGCGGGGCATCGCGCTCGGCGAGGATGGTGCGCCAGTCGGGCGTGGGGCCGAGCTGGGTGGCGATGAAGCGGGCATCAGGGGAGATGAGCGGGAGGATGAGCCCGTCGTATTCGATCGGGCCGAGCGTGAGGAGCGTGCGGGAGCGGAGGGACTCCGCGCCCGCGAGGGAGCGGGCATCGGGCGGGGGCGTGCCGGCGGGGGCCCGCACCGCGCTGCGGGAGTAGATCGGCCCGGCGGCGGGCATCACCGGCTTCTGCGCGCAGGATGCGGAGAGCAAGCAGATGGCCGCGAACCCGGCGAGGAAGGGAGCGATCGGCGGGCGATGGTGACCGAATCGCGGCATCGTGTGACGGTATGCCCCTGCCGACGCCAACCCCCTGCCCTGGGGTGAGAGGCGGGGCAAGATGGCAAGACGGCACTTCCGGTGAAGGGGCCATCTTGACGCCTTGGGGGGGAGTGGGGGAATCGCCCGGCGTGGCCGGTGGAGGAG
>JAEYUO010000102.1 GCA_023432465.1 Planctomycetota bacterium
GCACCACTGCGGTGCGCCCCGTTTCGTTTTGCCTAGACTGTGCCGCCGCGGCCCCGTAGCTCAGCGGTTAGAGCTGGGGACTCATAATCCCTTGGTCGCAGGTTCGAGTCCTGCCGGGGCCATTTGCTTGTTAATGTCGCTTTGGCGGGGCTTCGGGCTTCGCCCGGGTCTGGCAGTTGATCCGTCAGTGAAAGTCTCTGCTGCGCACGAACAGCGAGTCCTGTTCGGGGTCAAGGGCATCGATCCTTGCGACCTGTACGTGCACAACAGGGCCGTTGCGTTCGACCTTGCCGGTTGCGCGGATGAACGTGCTGTGCCTCGCGGCGGAGCGGTATCGCTCAAAGACCTTGGGCCGCACGATCAGGTTGGCGATGCCGGTCTCATCCTCGATGGTCATGAACAGGATGCCCGAGGCGGTGCCGGGCCGCTGTCGAACCAGAACAACTCCCGCGACCTGCACGGGTCTGCCCGATGGACTTGCCTGCTCGCACTGAATCTCCCGGGCGCACGAGACGCCCATCGCATCGAGCCGATCACGCAGGAACGACACTGGGTGCGCCTTGAGAGACAGGCCGATAGACGCATAGTCATGCCGGACCTGCTGCGCCGGCGGCACGACCGGCAGTGATGCCGCGCGGTCGTCCGGCCCCGGTGCATCGCCGATCACGGGAAGCTCTTCATCATGCACGGCCTGAAGTGCCCACAGCGCCCGCTGGCGATCCAGGCCCAGCGAGCCCAGGGCATCCGCCCTCGCCAGTCGCCGCAGCGCGGCAACCGGCATGCGGCATCGCCGGTGCAGATCATGTACGCTTGCGAAGGGTCCCGTACATTCACGCTCCCGCACGATCGCATCGGCGTGCGGCTGGCTCATTGCCCGCACCATCCGCATGCCCAGCCGAAGCGCCCTTCCTCCATCCTCAAGCGTGCAGTCCCATGCGCTGTGGTTGATATCGACAGCACGAACCTCTACGCCGTGGTTCTGCGCATCGCGAACGATCTGCGCGGGCTGATAGAAACCCATCGGCTGGCTGTTGATGAGCGCGGCCGCGAACGCCGCGGGATAGTGACACTTCTGCCATGATGAGACGTACACAAGCAGCGCAAAGCTCGCGGCGTGTGACTCAGGGAAACCGTACTCGCTGAACCCCTTGATCTGCTCGAAGCAGCGTTCGGCAAACTCCTGGTCAAACCCGTTGGCGAGCATTCCGGCGATCAGCTTCTCCCCGAACCGGTAGATGAGATCGCCCTTGCGACGCCACGCGGCCATGGCGCGACGGAGCTGGTCGGCCTCACCGGCTGTGAAGCCCGCCGCGACGATGGCGAGCTTCATCGCCTGCTCCTGAAACAATGGCACGCCGAGTGTCCGTCCCAGCACTTCGCGCACGGCGTTGTTGGGATACGTCGCCTGCTCTTCGCCGTTGCGTCGCCGGATGTAGGGGTGGACCATCTTCCCCTGGATCGGCCCGGGGCGGACGATCGCGACCTCGATTACCAGGTCATAGAAGCACCTAGGCCGCAGGCGCGGGAGCATGGCCATCTGCGCGCGGCTCTCGATTTGGAACACGCCGATTGTGTCCGCGTTGCAGATCATGTCGTAGACGGCGGAGTCTTCGGCCGGCACGGTCGCCAGCGTCAGATCTCGCCCGTGGTGCCGCCGGATCAGGTCGAAGCACTTGCGGATGCACGTGAGCATCCCGAGGCCGAGGCAATCGACCTTCAGCATTCCCATGGCATCGATGTCGTCCTTGTCCCATTCGATGACCGTGCGGTCCTGCATTGCCGCGTTCTCGATCGGCACCAGCTCGCACAACGGGGAGTTTGTGATCACGAAGCCGCCGACATGCTGGGACAGGTGCCTCGGAAAGCCGAGGAGCTGGCCACAGAGGTGCATCACCAGGCGCAGGGTGCGGTCCTCGGGGTTGAGGCCCAGTTCCCGCAGCCGGGCGGCATTCACACCCCCCGTGTCCCACCAGTCGAGCGTGCGGGAAAGCTGGTTGATGCAGTCGAGCGACAGCCCCATCGCCTTGCCGACATCGCGTACCGCACTCTTGCCGCGATAGCTGATAACTTCGGCTGTCAGCGCTGCTCGCTCGCGGCCATACTTGGTGTAGATGTACTGCAGCACCTCCTCGCGACGTTCGTGCTCGAAGTCGATGTCGATGTCCGGGGGCTCGTTGCGTTCGCGGCTGATGAACCGCTCGAACAGCAACTCGCCGCGTGAGGGGTCAACCGAGGTGATGCCCAGGCAGTAGCACACGGCGGAGTTGGCCGCTGCCCCGCGGCCCTGGCAGAGAATGCCCTTGGAGCGCGCGAAGGTCACCAGATCGTGGACGGTGAGGAAGTACGGCGCGTACTTGAGTTCCTCGATCAGTTCGAGTTCGTGATCGATGATGCCCTGTACCTTGGCCGGTGTGCCCTCCGGGTAGCGGGCCTTTGCCCCTGCGCTGGCCAGGTCGCGCAGATGCCGCATGGGCGTAATGCCCGGCGGCGTGACCTCATGCGGATACTCGTATCGAAGCTCATCCAGGCTGAAGCCCCCCCCCATCCCCACCCCACATGCTCGCTCGGCGATCTCGACGGTGCGTGCGATTGCCAGCGGATACTCCGCAAACAGCCGGGCCATCTCGCTTGCGGGCTTCATGTGCCGTTCTGCGTTGGCCAGAAGCGCGTAGCCCGCGGCATCGACGGTTGTGCCCAGCCGGATGCACGTCAGCACATCCTGCAGCGGGCGCCGATCCGCGGCGTGGTACAGAACGCGGTTTGTGGCTACGAGCGGCACGCGGCAGGCTGCAGCAGACGCTGCGATCGCTGCGCACCGCTCGCGGTCATCCGGGCCATAGCCGATCGATATCGCCAGCGACAGGCGGTCGGAGTCGAACACTCTTCGCAGTGTCCGCACACGCTCAAGATAAGCTGCATCGATCGCCGCGAGACTCGCTGGCGGGACGATCACTCCCAGCATTTCCGCATTGTGCTCAACGACATCGTCGAGCGTCAGCGAGCAATGCCCCTTCTCTGCGCGCCGCTTGCCGATCGTGAGCATGCGGCACAGCCGGGCATAGGCATCGCGGCAGGTGGGATAGACCAGCAGTTCCAGCCCTTGCGGCTGCACCAGCACAAGGCGGCAACCGACGATCAGGCGAATGCCCGCATCCTTTGCCGCGGTGTGCGCACGCACGATCCCCGCGAGCGTGTTGGTGTCGGTGATGGCGATCGCCGCATGGCCGAGCTGCGCTGCACGCTGCACCAGTTCCTCGGGGTGGCTTCCGCCAGTCAGAAATGTGAAGTTGCTGGTGACATCCAGCTCGGCGTATCGCCCGAGCGAACCGGCATCGCTGGCGGCGATTCCCCGCGGCGGCTGTTTATGCGGGTGAGGATGCAGTTTGCTCTGCGGAGTATCCGGCATGCCTAGGCCCATTCCCCGTGGATGAACCACGCACTTGAGTCGGTCTTTGCGGCCGCGGCATCGCTCTGCCCGTCGCCCGAGCGGGCTTCGCGGAAGATCCACATCCAGCGGCCGGTTTCATCCTGCACACGGAAGTAGTCGCGCTGCGGCTCGCGTGCTCGCCACCATTCCCCGCCGATGCGTTCTGGCCCGATGCTGCTGATGATCCTGTGCGAGCGTCCTTGCCGAGTGATTGACATCACCGGACCATCGGGCGAGAGCGAGAGGATGTTCACCGGCTGCGGCTCGGCGAGCAGGACGGATGGGCGTTCACACGCGAGGCGATCAGGGCGGTCCGACTCTGTCATGTGTGCCGGCGCAACGCGCGGGCAATCCAGCAGTGGCGCGGCCCATGCCGCGGACTCCGGGCGGTGACTCTCCCGCAGCAGGAATCGACACACGCGGTTCGCGCCGAGTCGGCCGACGATCGCATCGATCGTCTGATCGATCGCGGCATCATGCTCGCACGTATGCTCGGATTCTGCGATGAGCGCGGTCTGGGCGTGCGCGATGCGGACAACACCGGCCGCGCACAGCACAATGCCCGTCACCCCATACCCCAGGTTCATCCGCTCGATCCGCGGGCGCAGAAGCGACCACAGGTGCTTGCCGCTGCGTGTGGGCCTGCTCACCTGCACCACGATGCAGATCTGTGCGGAGTCCAGTCGCTGAAAGGTCGCATCGAGCCGGCGCAGCCCCGACTCCTGCCGCTCCAGAATGCGGATCAGTTCCTCCAGCAGATGACGAACCCCCAGTTCGATCGCCTCAAGTTGCGTTGTCCCGCCCGGAAGCTCGAGGTGCGTCTGAACAGCCTCCGTCTGTCGAACACCCAGCACTGCTGCGTGTGATCGCCCCAGTGCCTCATCCAGCCTGCGGATGATTTCCTGGCCGTATCGCGCAGGCAGGGATGAACGCGGGATGTCCAGCAACTGCGCAACGGTGCGGATGCCCACTTCGCCCAGCGCATCCACCACATTCTCGGAGAGTCGCAGCGACTCGACGGGCAGGGGCGACATCGCCTCTCGCTCTCGCCCGGGCTGGATGAGGATCCCCGCTGCCGGGCCAAACCGCGCAGCTCCCCATGCCGCGCCGGGTGTTGATGCGACCGCGATGCGGGCCGTGAATCCCAGTTTTCCTAGCCGCTTCCGGAGCGAGATCGCGAGCCCCCTGTCGCCGCCGAACAAATGTCCGCACCCGGAGATATCCAGCATCAGTCCATCGGGTTGATCCGCCGCAACGATGGGCGACCAGCGCATCGCCCAGACAGCGAGTTGATCGAGCGCGATGGCATCGCGCGCCGGGCGGTACGGCTCGATCAGCAATCCGGGATGCCGGATCAGCGCTCGCGCATGGGCAAGGTCCATGCCGCGGATCACGCCCGCCTGCTGCGCATCCGCGCTGGCGTGCATCACCAGCCGCCGATCTCCCTTCTCGCCGACGATCAGGATCGGCTTTGGCTCAGCCGGCGTGTGCCGTCGCGCCACGCGCTGGGTAGGCCAGTGGGGCAGGCACACAGATAAGACCCTGCGCATGGTTCCACTCCATGATCCAGGATGGCGGCTCATCCGTGAGCGCCGGCCGGTCCTTGTGGCGAAGCAGGGCCAAGGTCCATCTCGGCCGGGAGGTCGATGAGACAGCGGGTGTGATGCGCCATCGTGTGCTCGCCGCGGAGAGTCGATCGAGTTCTCCGGGCGGGCGTGCAAGCAGGCACAACCCGCCAAACGCGCCCGCGGCGAGTTGAAGCCGGCGCGTATGCGGGAGCGTGAGCCCCTGCGCATCGGCGATGACGGCTACCGCCCCCATCCCCCCTGCCACCCCGCCCACTGGCGTTCGCAGCGCGACATCGATCGCCCACAAGCGGGTGGCGTTGTCGGGAGGATCGATCAGTACCGATCGCGCAAGAACGTGACGGTGCTGATCCAGCAGGAGCGGATATGGCCAGAGACGCCGGCCGATCCAGAAGATGCTCGACACGGCCCGCTGGGCAATCGCCCTGCGGGCAAGGTCAGCCAATATGCACATCGGCGGGAGCCAGTGGCGATCGGGTTGTCCCATCCCCGCGGCGGCAGAGCCAAACCACTCGTGAACCCCGCCAAGGTTCAACTGGACCCCGGCGAGCTCCACGCTTCCGCGCGGGATCTTGCCGGGGGAAAGGCGGATCCTCTCCCGAAGCTCGAAAATTGCTTTTGATAGGGCCATGATCGGTATCCTATCAGATACCGACTGAAAATCCAGAAATCCTAGAAAAGTCTTTGTTCGGGTTCAAAAACCGCCAGGCACTCTGGGCCTTCATTTTGGGGGGAGTTGACCCATGTTGACACCGGTCTGCTCGCCATCAGCTCTGCCGGGTAGGGCTTGAGCAAGGCCGCGATGCCGGCCAGGTCGTGCGAGGCGGGGTCGAGCCAGGTGCCAAAGTCCGCGGGGTCCAGGATCACCGGCATCCGGTCGTGCAGCTTGGCCATCATCTCATTGGGGGTCGTGGTGATGACGGTGAACGATTCGACTGCCCCATGATCGGGGGACTGCCAGGATTCCCAAAGCCCTGCGAGCGCGAGCGGCTGGTTGTCGGAAGACGTGATGTAGTGCGGCTGCTTGCGGGTGCCGAGCTTCTGCCACTCATAAAACCCGCTCACCGGCACGATGCAACGCCGCTGCTTGAACGCCGCGCGGAACGCGGGCTTGGATTCGATCCCCTCCGCCCGGGCGTTGATCAGCGAGCTGCCGATCTTCTCATCCTTCGCCCACGATGGAATCAGCCCCCACCGCATGAAGACCGCTTCCCGTCCGCGTGCTTGCGGCAGGTCCCGCACCACGGGCGCGGTCTGCGTGGGTGCGACGTTGTACCGGTCCGTGAACTCGAGCGGCGGAGTGGTGAGCGCCATGAGCCGCTGGAGCTCGCGCCACTTGTAGAGATGGGTGAACCGGCCGCACATGGCCAAGCGTATGTCGATGCCCGGGGGCCACGGCACGGGGCGCAAGGCTCATGACGTCATCATCAGCGAGTCCCTGAAGAGCAGAGCGAGAGAGAGGAAAGCAACGAAGCCGACGACATCGGTGACGGTGGTGAGGATGATGCTCGAGCACTGCGCGGGATCGAGACGCATCGCCTTCATGAGCAGGGGGATCGATGCGCCGGCCATGCCCGCAAAGACCAGATTGACCACCATGCCCACGGTCACGACAACGCCGAGGGTGATGTTGCCGTACCACAGCCACGCGATGAGGCCGGTGACGATGCCCGTGACAAGCCCGGTCATGAGGCCCAGGAGCGTCTCTTTCGCGACGAGGCGGAACCGCCGGTTCTTCGGCACTTCACGCATGACGATGCCTCGCATCACGATCGCCAGAGACTGTGCACCGGCGTTGCCGCCCTGGCCGGCAACGACCGGCAGGAACACCGCGAGCACGGTGATCTCGGCGATGAGTCCCTCAAACCCGGCAACCACCGCGGCGGCCATGAACGCCGTGACGAGATTGACGTGCAGCCACGGCAGACGCTTGCGGAGCGAATACGAGATGGGCGAGAACGCCCGTTCGTCGCTGCCGGCGCCGACCATTCGAAGCAGGTCCTCGGTCGCGTCCTTGTGGACATCGGCGAGCAACTGCTCGGCCTTGACGATGCCCAGCATCCGACCTTCGGCATCGACGACGGGCGCGGCAAAGTAGCGTCGCTTGGTGAGTTCGCGGCCTGCTTCCTGAGCATCCGTGAACGCGTGCAGGCTGAAGATGCCGCGGTTCATGATTGACTTGAGCAGCGCGTTCTCGGGGGCGAGCATCAGGCTGTGCATGTTCAGCACGCCGACGAGCATGTCATCATCGTCGATGACATAGATGTACGAGGACGGCATACCTGTCCGGGCGAGCGAGCGGATCCGGTTCACGGCATCCTCCGCGCTCATGCTGTCGTGGAACGCGAGGAACTGGGTGGACATCATGCGGCCGACGCTGTCAACCGGATAGCTGAGTTGTTCCTGCACCTCTCGTCGGAGCGATTCGGACAGATGAGGCAGAAGCCGCTCGATGGCCTCCGGGGACATCTGCATGAGGATCGAGGCGGCACGCTTGGGATCGATGCGGTTGGCGACGGTGGCGACGGCCTCATCATCCGTGCCGCCGAGCAGCGCGGCGGCGTACGCGGATTGCAGGTGGGGGAGCAGGGTCGCGGCAAGGGGCGTGGGCAGGGCGCGGAGGGCCTGGAGCGCGGAATCCTCGCTCATGGCTTCGAGCAGGTGCGCAGCACGCCGCGGCTCGGCCTCGATGAGGGGTCCGAGCAGGGGGAGAAGAGATCGGTCGCTCATATCGGCCTCCAGTCCCCGCCGCGCGGGGAGGGGTGCGCGAGTTTACCCGGTGCGTGCAAACGGTGGATCGCCTCGATCAGTTCGGGCCGGCTGGCGACGCATAACCCGGCAGGCCGCGGCGGATGATCGCGGAGAACGCGGGGTCGTGGTCGTTTCCGGCGGCGGAATCGTTGATGCGGGAGCGGGCCTTGAGTTCATCGAATGGGAGAGTCTGGTCAAAGCCGCCAGCCCTGTAGACATACCGGTCCGAGTAGCCGCTGAACACAAGCTCGTAGGTGATGGGGACGGTGTCGCCGATCGCGCGGACGTGGTAGACGATGCCGTTGGTGCAGTTGTCGGTGAGGGCGTTGTACCACTTGGCCTGTCGGGAAAGTGCGTTCGCGCCCTGGAGATAGTCGAGCAGGATCTGGCGGGAGCGATCGGGCGTCGAGAGCGTGCGCATGATGTAGACATCCTCGCCTCGGTGGTTGGTCCGAAGCCCGACGACATCGCGTTCATCGGCAATGACGTAGTAGAGCTCGAACTGGCGGAAGAAGCCGGCGATCGTGGAGTAGGACTCGGACTTCTCCTTGCGGACCTCGATGGAGATCGGCAGGAACGAGTACCCCCCCTCGGCTGCATCATCACGGAAGCGGAAGGAGATCATGGTGTGGGCGATCGCCGGAGAGCCCCAGTAGACGAACATCAGGTCGTGGCCGTCGAGCTTGGAGAGGTCGAAGGTGCGGGTCTCCCAGCGTTCATCGAAGTCGGTCTCGGAGCGATAGAGAAAGTTGCGGACGTTCTCGATGGTGACGGTGTCGCCGACGATCGTCGCACGCGGGGGATTCGCGACATCGAGCTGCCAGTCGCGGGCCTGCGAAGGGGGAATGAGACGGAACCAGATGACCAGGGAGCACCACGCCAGGAGAAAGACCAGCGCGGCCTGCCATCGCGGACGGCGGAGCCTCGCTGCGAGAACGAACACGGCGAGGGCGAAGAGAACGAACGCGACGGCGGCGGCATTCCGCAGCCAGGGCCAGGGCAGGTTGGAGTAGTGCAGCATCAGCACTGCCCATCCGGTGAGGATGAGGAGTACGCCGCTTGCCGCCAGCAGACCGAGACCGCCGAGCACTTTCCGCGCCATGTGCAGAGCGTACCCGATGACGCACTCAACCGCCCGCGCTGCCCTCGCCACCGGGGAGTGTCATCGACCAGGGGTCGAGGTAGGTGTCGATGTCCTCGCGGGTGATGGACTTGCCGTTGACATCCTTGGCGCCGACGACGGTTTCGTAGGCGAGCTGGCGGACGGTTTTGCCCTGCTTAAAAGCGTCCTTGGCGAGCGCGGCGGACTTGTCGTAGCCGATGACGGGGACGAGGCTGGTGCACATGGCCAGCGAGCCTTCGATGAGGCCCTTGCAGCGTTCGAGGTCGGGCTGAAGCCCCCCACCGCCCCCACCCCCCCCGCTGCCCTCGGGGCCGTCCAGCAGGTTGTCGGTGAAGACATGGCAGGAGCGGGCGAGCAAGTGCGCCGAGTCGAGGACGTTCGCGGCCATCATCGGCATCGCAACGTTGAGGTCGAGCAGGGAGCCGATGCCCCCCACTCCGCCCATCATCACCGCCGTGTCGTTACCGATCACCTGGCACGCGGCCATGATGACCGCCTCGCAGATGACGGGGTTGACCTTGCCGGGCATGATCGAGGAGCCGGGCTGCACGGCGGGGAGGATGAGTTCGCCGATGCCGCAGCGCGGGCCGGAGCCGAGCCAGCGGATGTCGTTGGCAATCTTGGTGAGGCTGACGGCGATGGTGCGGAGGTGGGCGGAGGCCTCGACGAAGGCGTCCTTGGCGTGCTGAGCCTCGAAGTGGTTGACGGCCTCGCGGAAGTGGATGCCGGTGCGCTGGGTGAGCTCGGCGGCGACGAGCGAGCCGAACTGCTCGTGGGCGTTGATGCCCGTGCCGACGGCGGTGCCGCCGAGGGCGAGCTCGGAGAGGGTGTGGAGGGCGCGGTGTAGGCGTTCCTCGGCGTGGCGCATCTGCGAGGCGTAGCCGGAGAACTCCTGGCCGAGGCGGATGGGCGTGGCATCGGCGAGGTGGGTGCGGCCGATCTTGACGACCTTGTCCCACTGCTCGGCTTTGCGCTCGAGGGATTCGGCGATCTTCTTGACGGCGGGGAGAAGGTCGTTGTGGATGCTGATCGCCGCGGCGAGGTGCATCGCGGTGGGGAAGGTGTCGTTGGAGGACTGCCCCATGTTGACGTGGTCGTTGGGGTGGACACCGCCCTGCTTGATCCACTCGGGGTCCTTGGAGCGGCCGATGGGCTGGTGGCCGCGGACGCAGACGAGGTTGGCGATGACCTCGTTGGCGTTCATGTTGGTGGAGGTGCCGGAGCCGGTCTGGAAGATGTCGACCGGGAAGTGCGCGGCGAGGCCGCCGAAGGCGGGGAGGCCGTCCTGGATCTCGCGGCAGGCTTCGATGATCGCGTTGGTACGCTTGTCATCGAGGCGACCAAGGGAGTTGTTGACTGTGGCGCAGGCGGCCTTGAGCAGTCCGTAGGCCTTGATGACCTCGGCGGGGACGGGGCGGCCGGACATGGGGAAGTTGAGGACAGCACGCTGGGTGGAGGCGCCGTAGAGGGCGGAAGCGGGGACCTCCATGGGGCCCATGGTGTCTCTTTCGGTGCGGGTGGAGGGGGCGGTGGTGGTCATGGTGGAGGATAGGGAGGAGGAGACTCGCGCAGAGGCGCGGAGACGCAGAGAGAAGACAAGATGGGAGGGGGAATGGATGGGCGTGCAAGAGGCCGCGAATGAAGAGTGGAGATTGGAATGCAGACCCGGAGAAACGAAGTGAGGGGTAAGAGCTGGGGAAGAAAACTACTCTGGCAGGCCGTTGACCACACGGAACAGGCCGTCCTTGAGAAGAGGCTGGCCGAAGTTGACCAGGAGGCCAAGCTGCAAACCGGTGAGCTTCAGGTGAGTCAGGAGTTGCTTGCGGTGGATCGGGGCGTTCTGCTCGACGGACTTGAGTTCGACGAGCACGAGGTCATCGACCAGGAGATCGGCACGGAACGCGTTGTCGAGCACAATGCCATCCCAGATCACCGGGACAGGAACTTCGCGATGAACGATGTGACCTCGCTTTCGGAGCTCATGCTCTAGCACACGCGCGTAAACAGACTCGAGAAGTCCAGGGCCAAGAGTCTGGTGAATGCGGATCGCGGCGTCAACAATGCTTGCACTAACCTCGTTGTGAGTCACTCGCGCTCACCTCCGGTGCACTTTCAGAATGGTCTCGCGCAAACGCAGAGAATGAAAAAGGAACCGGCGAGAAGGGGTGCTGGGATGCGAGGGGCAAGGAAAGGGCGAGGACTGAGCATGCGATGTACCTGCAACTCCGCATCGAGCGTTTGTCCGCAGATGCCATTGTGGCTATGCCTGATTTACTCCTCCTCCGCGGCTCTGCGTCTCTGCGCGAGACATGGCTTTACCTCGCGAACTCGACCGCGCGGGTTTCGCGAAGCACGGTGACGCGGATTTCGCCGGGGAAGGTCATCTCTTCGCTGACGCGCTTGGCGATGTTGAAGGCGATGAGCTGGGCCTCATCGTCCCCGACACGCTTGGCATCGACCATGACGCGGACCTCGCGGCCGGCCTGGATGGCGAAGGCCTCGGTCACGCCGGGCTGCTTGAGCGCGATGTCCTGGAGTTCGTTGAGGCGCTGGATGTACTTCTCCATGCTCTCGCGGCGTGCGCCGGGGCGTGCGGAGGAGACGGCATCCGCCGCCATGATGATCGGCGTATAAAAGGTCGTCGAGGGGATGTCGCCGTGGTGGCCGCCGATGACGTTGAGGATGGGCTCCTTCTCGCCGTACTGCTTGGCGAAGTCCATGCCGATCTTGGGGTGGCCGCCCTCCATCTCGTGGTCCATCGCCTTGCCGATGTCGTGCAGGAAGCCGGCGCGGCGGGCGATTGTGCCGTCGAGACCGAGCTGCTCGGCGATGATCTGCGAGAGGTAGGCGACCTCCATCGAGTGGCGGAGCACGTTCTGGCCGTATGACGTACGGAAGCTGAGCTTGCCCATGGCCTCGACGACCTTGGGATGCAGGCCGCGGAGGTTGACTTCGAGGACGGCATCCTTGCCGGCCTTGAGCACCTTCTCGTTCATCTCGGACTTGACTTTCTCGACGACTTCCTCGATGCGGGAGGGGTGCATGCGGCCATCGGCGATGAGGCGGTTGAGGGACTCGACGGCGATGGCCTGGCGGATCTTGTCGAAGCAGGAGACGACGATGACGCCGGGGGTGTCATCGACGATGATGTCGACGCCGGTGGCTTTCTCGATGGCCCGGATGTTGCGACCCTCACGGCCGATGATGCGGCCCTTCATGTCGTCAGACGGGATGGGGACAGCGCGGACGGTCGCTTCGGCGGTGTGCTCGGTCGCATAGCGCTGGACGGCCATCAGCGTGATTTCCTGGGCCTTGGTCTTGGCTTCGTTCTGGGCCTCTTCGACGACCTTGTGGACGACCTTGGCCATCTCGAGCCGGGATTCCTCCTCAACGCGGATGAGCAGTTCGCGCCGGGCTTCTTCGACGGACATGCCGGCGAGGTGGAGCAGCTTGTCCTTCTGCTGCTGGAGGACAACCTCGACCTCCTCGTTCCGCTTGGCCAGGAGGGCATCGCGCTCCTTGAGCTGCTCCTGCTGCTTGGTGAGGTGTTCTTCCTTGGCGGTGAGGGTGTCGAGCTTCTTGTCGAGGAGGTCTTCGCGCTTGGTGAGGCGTTTCTCGCCCTCGCGGAGCTCCTTGCGGCCCTCTTCGAGCTCGGCATCGAGGGCGGCACGCTTGTCGAGGGCGAGCTTCTCGGCTTCGACGCGGGAGCGTTCGACAATGGCCCGCGCCTCATCCTTGGCCTTGTCCTCGGTCTGGCGGGCCTGCTCTCTGGCGGCTGCAAGGGTTTGGCCGCGGATGGTTCCGAGGATGAGGAAGCCGCCGATGAAGCCCAGGACGAGGGCGCCCGCGGCGATGCCGATGACGGCGCCGGTACCGAGCTCGGCGAGTGTGAGGATCAGTGAACCGTCCATGCGGGCGTCCCTTCTGGACGCGCGGCGCTCGTGCCGTCGCGTCGTATTGCGACGGTCGGCGCGGGGAATGGAGAACCTCCGGCCTGTCTCAGGCAGACAGGCGTCGGCTGCTCAGCAGCGGATCGGGATGCTCAGTCCGCGGGATGGATCAGGAAGTATGGCGGAAGTGCTGATCGCGCTGGCCGTTGTGATGCGGATGCGATCATGTCCGGAACGACTTCAATGGCCCTCTGATCTGCGGAACGGTGTGAAGAACGGATCACGCTGAGCACTCTCGATCTATGCCGGCGGGTGCGCCCGCAAGGCGGGTCGCAACAACCGGGCGTGGCCCGTTGCGCTCCGACCGTGCGCCGATCATGGCGAACGGGAGGGAGTGCGCGGGGCCGCGCTGAACAGCCGGGGGGTCCTCCGGAAACTCCGGAGCCAACCGACAGTGAACAATCCCCGGGGGCATCGCCACCGGGAGAGTCATATTTAACCAGATACTTGCCGAACGGTCAAGCGGCGCGCGAGGAGGTTCTGGCTTGGCGGCGTTGGAGTTCGTCCATGTACTGGGCGAACAGTTCCGCAACAAACTGGCGGTGCGCCGGGTTGGCAGCAAAGTCGAACGCCACGCCGATGTACAGGGACTGGGTGGAGTCCATGTGGGTGTGGGCGATTCGGCCGGTCACGGCGACAGGCTCGGGGATGATCGGGCGGAGGTCCATCCGGAGCCAGAGGAATGAGCGACTGGTCGCGGTCTGGATGTCCTCGTGATTGACGAGGATTCCCAGTCCACCGCCGGAAATGTTCAGCATCCGTCCAGTGAACGTCGGGCCGACATCGGGCAGGAGTAGGGATTCGGTCGACTCACCTTGTATGGGGGGGCGGCCGCCTTCGAGTGCATCCACGATGCGCACGCGATTGGCGGTTTCGGCGGCGACGACGCTGAGGGGATCAAACAGCGGCCAGGCCTGAACGGACGGCAGGCGGAGCTCGGCGGTGGAGATGCGGAAGAACGAGCGGCGGGTGCATCGCTCGACCTTGTCGGGCATGGTGAGGATGAGCTGGCCGGGGTGGCCGCCGTGTCCGGGTTTGGCCGCGATGGTGCGTGTGAGGAACATCCAGCGGTTCTGGCCGATGGTCATCGCGCCGATGAGCTCGATGCCGGGCCTGAGCGGGACGCTATCGCCGAAGGCCGCGGGGGGCTCCACGGCGATGGCGTCGTCGTTGAGCGCGACGATTTTGACTCGCCACACGACATCTCCGCCGGACTGCTCGATCGAGTCGGCATCATCGCCGTTCTGAGCGTGGCGGATGGAAATCTCCAGCGCGCCGCCTCGCTCGTGAAGCTTGTAGAGCTGGTCCTTCCACTGTTCGGTTCTGGATCGTGAGGCCGGCACGGATTGGTCCTCTCGAATCGGTCTTTGGGTCAGGATCGGGCTGCGCTGCCGAGACACACAAACGGGGCGCGGGCGAGGGCGCATCGGCCATGCGCGACCGTGGCGCAGGGCGGCGAGGGGCCGGAAGGGGGATCGGCCCGGCGCGGGCGGGTGGTTAGTCGGTGTTGGCGGGAGGGGTTGGGGATGGGGAGGTTGTGGCGGTGCGCTGGGCGTGGTGTGCGTTCAGGGCGTTCAGGGCCGCGTCTGCATCGGCCAGATCGGCGTCCGATAGCTTGCGGCGGGCGAACCGGAGCGTGTAGTAATGGCGTGCGAGGCGGGCGAAGGCATCGGCGAGTTCGGGGTGACGGCGCGACAGAGCGGCGGCGTGGTCGATCGGGGCGCGGGAGCGGGGCTTGGAGACGCCGGCGCGGTGAAGCCGTTTGAGGGCTGTGCGATAGAAGGCCGCCTGCGAGAGCAGCGAGCGCAGCTCGGGATCGACCTCGCCGTGGGCGAGGCGACGGAAGAGGATCGATCGGCGTTTGCGCCAGATGATCCAGATGAGGAGTGTGATGAGGATGGAGAGGCCGAGCCACCAAGTCACGATGCGGAGGAAGTCGGCCCCGAGGTTCATGTCCGCGGGAATGCCGAGCAGACGGGTGAAGGAAGACCATGCCTCTTCCACGCGGCGGAAGAGTCCGGATGTGCCGCGGCCCGAGCGATCACCGCCGAGCATTCGCCGCTGCCGGGAGCTGTCGAAGCCGACGACGGACTCGTTCCAGTTGAACTCGAGCAGCTCGTAGAGCGCGCGGAGTCGGCTGGCAATGCCGGTGGGCGGTCGGTGGATGCGGTCGATATCGCCGGGGGGCGAGGGGTCGAGCGAAATCCAGCGGCCCTCGCCGATGCAGACCTCGACCCACGCGTGTGCGTTGGATTCGCGGACGGTGTACTGGCCGGTGAAGGGGTTGAAGTCGGTCGCGACATAGCCCAGCACGAGGCGTGCGGGGATGTCGATACTCTGGCACATGGCGACCATGGCGGAGGCGAAGTACTCGCAATGGCCGCGGCGGGTATCGAACAGGAACATGTCGATGGGGTCCTGGCCCTCCTTGGGGGCGACCATCTCGAGCGAGTAGGCGTACGTCTGCTGGAGGTAGTCGCGGATTCGAGTGGCATCGCGCCGGCGGCGGAGGGAGAGAGAGAGCTCGGCCTCATCCGAATCGATGGCATCTGAGCCCGCAGCGCGGCCCGCGGCGGGTTCGATGTTGGCGAGGACTTGCTTTGTGAGCTCCGCGATGGGGCCTGAATGGAAGGTATCGGGGACATGCGGCTCGTAGCCGACGATCTCAACATCCGTGAGCGCGGAAGCGAAGGTGTACGTGCCTCGGCCCGCAGCGCGGCCTCCGCCCGAACGGCGGATGGAGTAGTCGACGGACGATCGCTTGAACTCGACGGAGACGGAGGGATGAAACCAAACGGGTCGCCAGACGTGGAAGAAGTAGTCCTCGCCGTCGCGACGGGCGGAGCGGGGCGTGATGCGCTGGTAGAGAATCGCCCCTTCGGAGACTGAGGGGGAGATCTCCAGGCGATTGTTCACATCTGCGCGTTCCTCGCGCTGGGAGTTGGGATCACTGCTGCTGACCCACTGGCCGCGGGAGAGGTAGAGGTCTCGGACCGCACCGCGGAGGTACACGGAACGGGAAGCGTCGCCGACGTTACGACCGTCGGCATCGAAGAGGGCCAGGTCGAGGACAGGGGTCTGGGATTCGTTGAGAAACCCGCTGGCGCCCAGGCGGGCGTTGTCGGTGAAGCCGATCTCGGTGCGTTGGGTCTTGCCGAGCGCGCCGAGCAGGTCGTTGCCGATGCCGCGGGGCGTAAGGATGAAGACCCCGGCGGCGAGCGCGCAGGCGGCAAGAACACTGACGCCGACAACGCGGCGGAGCTGGGAGAAGAGGGAGCGGACGGTGATGGCGGCGTGGGCGATGCCGGTGGTGCTGGCGCTGTTGATCTCGGTGAGCATCGCCGAGGTGACCAGCAGGGGCGTGTAGATCATCAACGCGATGCCCAGCGGCAGTGAGTTGCTGGTGAGGATGGCGGCGATGACGCCGAAGAGGCTGAGACCCAGGAGTTGGGCTTCATCACGGGCGGCGCGGCGATCAACGAGCTTGATGAGCTGGACGTGCGTGAGGAAAGCCCCGAGAGTCGAGACGAGGGGGCGCTGGCCATCGCGCAAGATCGAGGCTTGCAGGAAGGCGTTGACGATCGCGAGGAAGACCAGGAGGTTGACGGCGGTGCGCGGGAGGACCCAAGGCCGGCCGCCGGATTCGGGCTTCGAAGGGTCTGGGCGGCCGGCGAGGTAGCCGACGAGCGAGCCGATGAGGCCGAGGAAGAACAGGCCCCAGGACTCATCGGCGATGGTGAAGGCCGTGATGCCCACGGCGACGGTTGCGCAGATGAAGAAGTTGAGCCGGGCGGTGACGATCATGCGGTCACCCCGAGCCGCGACTCGGCGGGGATGCTGAGGGTGCTCAGGTGCGATGCCCGGTCGTTCCCGGGGCCGAAGGATCGGTCGGCGGGGCCGGCGTGGATGGCGACGATGATGGAGCCGGGGGCGGCCGCGGCGGCGGGGAAGCGTCCGGCCTCGGGGTGCGTGTCGAGGCTGTCGAGATCGAGGACACCAAGCTCGCGGGCGATGGTGAGGAGGTGGCCCGCGCCGGGCATGGGGCGGAGCGTGACCGCCGCGCGGGGGACGGCGATGCCGACACTCAGGCCCTTGGCAAGACTCTCCTCGGCAAGGCCGACGGCCAGGGAGATCGCGGTCTCGTTTTCGGGCGCGGCGGACTTGCCGGGGATGAGACGCAGGACGATCCAGAGTCGCGCGGGGGCGGGCGAGGCGTTCTGCTTGACGAGCAGCCCCCCGCTCTGCCCGGGAGAATCCATGTGCATGCGCTTGGCGGAGGCTCGCCAGGCGATGCTGCGGAGGCTGTCGCCGGGGATGTATTCGCGGAGCGCGAAGAACTCATCGCCGGGGCCCTGGCGGCGGGAGGCGATGGCGGCATCCCCCGTGCGGCCGAGGAGGTCGGCGGAGTTCGCCGGGGGCGGAATGAGGGCTGGGGTGATGATGGCCTCTTCGGGGACGAGGAACTCGACGGTCTTGCGGATGAGGCCGAAGGGGAAGGTGGAGATGAGGCGGACGCCGATGAGCCGCACGCGGCCGCGGCGGAGCGTGGGGACATCGATGCGCGCGGTGACGGCTTCGCGCGGGCCGACGTGCGGGACGAAGACGATGGGACGGTTGATGTGGGCCGACCAGGGATCGGCACTCGCGGGGCTGCGGCCTCCGCGCCTGGACCACCAGAAACGGGAGGGAGGGATCTCCTCGAGGCGCATGGCGAAGGCGGGGACCCAGCGGTTGCGGTTGCGGATGGTGTAGGCGAGGGCGAGCGGCTCGCCGGCGCGGGCGTCGGCGAGGGCGCGGCGGTCGATCTCGATGCCCATGAGCATCGTGCCGGAGAGGACGCCGGAGACGACCATCGCCGCGAGCGAGAGCCCGAAGGCCCAGAAGAGAAGGTTGTTCTGGCTGTTGAACGCGCCGATGGCGATGAAGACCGTCACGAGCATGTAGATGTAGGCGGGGAAGCGGAGGCGGTAGCGCCGGCGGATTCGCGGCGGGGGTTTGCGGGAAAGGCGGAAGGATCGGGGTTTGCGTGGCGCGCGCGGCATGTGCTGGAGAACGCTACGCGGGCGGGGCGGGGAGGGTTTTCAGTCGATCCCCGAGGGAATGCGAAACGGGGACGCCGGATATGCTCCGGCAATGAGTGCGGCATCGCCATATGACCGGATCGCGGAGTCCTTCAACCGGCAGCAAATGCTTGCCACCTTGGGCGCGCGGCTGCTTCGCGTGGCGGATGGCGAGGTCGATATCGAACTGCCGTGGTCGGAAGATATCCAGCAGCAGCACGGGTTTGTGCACGCCGGGGCGATCGCGACAATTGCGGATTCGGCGTGCGGGTACGCGTGCCTCACGCGAATGACGGAGGGCTCGGCGGTGCTGAGCGTCGAGTTCAAGATCAACCTACTCGCGCCGGCGATGGGTGAGCGGTTTGTGGCTCGGGGACGGGCGGTGCGCGTCGGGCGGACGGTCGGCGTGGCGACGGCGGAGGTGATTGCGCTGGCCGCGGCGAAGCCGGAGACGTGCGTGGCGATCATGCAGGCGACGATGATGCGTCTGGAGCCGCGGAATGGGGCGGGGGGGTGAGTGCGGGGCGGCCGGGGGGGTTGGGTGGAACGAGCGACGCCTTGCCGCGGCTATGGCTGCGCCGCGAGTTCGACCCGCCAGAAAGCGTTTTCACGCACGAGACGCAGCGGGCGCGCGGGATGGTCGATCATGCGTTCGGTCGGTGAGACCCCGCGCGTGTCGTAGATGCGGTCGCCGGCCTCGGGGGAGGTCCAGCGCGGCTCGGATGCGTACGGCACATGCAGGCCATAGTGGAAGCCGCCGTTGAGAAAAACGTTCGCCTTCGTTGGAACCCCGGCCCGACGGGTTAAGTCGTCGGGCTGGACATCGACATGCCAGTAGCTGTGCATGGTCCCCTGTATCAAACCTTGACTTTCCACTAATATAAGCGGATCAAGCGAGACGATCGTCCATATAGGTTCAATGGCGCTGTGGAGAGGTGAAACCAACCCCGAAGGGGCGCGAGCAACAACATCGATAAGTGCAGGATCTTGGGCGAACTCACGACGCTGCGCACCTGCCTGCGCAAGGTGGCGCACTGATCGGCGAACAACATCGCGTGAATCGATTACGCTCCCGCTGGAGCTCGACCATTCGACAAAGTAATAACCCTCGTCAGCCTGCATGTGCCGGGCGACTCGCGGCGGTGCTGCCGGGTACCCTTCAGCATCGAACGGCTGATCTGTCCGCGCGTCGGCGTACACACCACGAACGGTCTTTGGCATAACGTAGCAGCCCGAGGCACAGGTGAGAAGAGCAACCGTGGCGTATCGAAACCATGACCCAATCCAACGCAGGCGCGGCTCGTCACCTGACATTGGCCAGCCTCTCTTTAAAGTCAGTCCAGATCATGAGGTCATCCAGTATCGTGCTGTGGGGACCGGTCGCAGGGTCGAGCGCCGCACCCCAGTTCCAGAGGTTGTTCCTGCCCGGCGAGATCAGATATCCCTGGAACTCCACCCCAGCGATGTTGAGAGGGTCCGTCCGCTGGTACCAGTTGACGGCTTGCTTGACGTTGCCTGACACAGGGAACGAGCGGTCGCGGTTGTGCTCCCACCACGGCTTGGCCACCGGGTCCAGCAGGAACAGCAGGTCCACCGTATGTGCATCGCGTTCCTTGAACCACCCGCGCTCGTTGAGCTGACGCGCCGTCTTGCGGGCACCGTCCCCGCCGTTGCTGTGACCCACGAGCACGATCTTGTAAGGATCCTCGCAGCTTTTCTTTGCTTTGCGCTGGAGCGAATCGATCTTCCGGGCCGTCACGGCGAACCAGTCACCGTCCTCTTCGGTGTTCCAGACCTCGTCGTCCGGGTCCGCATGTGGGAGCTTACGAACACTGGATGCGGACCACCACCTATGTGTACGGAGGCTGCCTTTGCCGCCGATCCCCGCGAAGTTCTGTCCGTCGAACAGCACGATGATCCGCTTCTGGCCCAGCGGGTCCACCGCGTTGACCGGACCATTGCGTACGAAGGCGTACACGTTCGGTCCGTCGCCCTCCTGGATCGGGTCGCGTGACAGGAACCGCCCCGTGTTGGGGTTGTAGTACGCCAGCGCCGTCTGGGGCGATGCGCACAACGCGAAGACGATCAGGAGCAGGGCACGAAGGGATCGCATGGGAAGCACTCCAAGTGTTCGCGTCAGCCTACTGCATTGGCCTCGAAGCCGCAAGTTCAGAATCTACCGGGTTCTGGGCATCCCCGGCATGGGAAGTTTGGGTGTCGGATCGATCACCCCCGGAGGCAGTTGCTCAAGGCCCCGTAGCCGCATCGGCGGTGCTTGGCGCTGCGCAAAGGTCGTCGCCAGACTCAGGGCGTAAGTCTCGGATTGGGGCGATAGTCGATGGGCTTCCGCCAGCGACGCTCTTCCTTCGGAGAGTCGGTTGTTCACGGCCTCGCAGATGCCGCGTGCGGACAAAAAGACCGCGAGTTCCTCGGCCGGTGTCATGCTCTTGAGGTACTCCCCACGGTCAATCTCGGCTTGAGTGATGGGCTTAGGCCAAGTGTGGTAGAAGGCGTCCTCCTTCGCGTCCCAGCCGCCGTTGCTCGCGCCGTCGATGTTGAATCGTTCGGTGGGCGAATCCCACCGACAGAACAGATGCTCACGGGCGGACACCAGCTTGATCGGGTAGCCCAACCTGCGTCCGACCGCCGCGTACAGCACGGGCATGGATGCACAGGTGCCGCCCTGCTTCGGGTCAAGCAACCCGTGGATGAACGTGTCTCGCGAGTCGGCGAAGTCGGGGGTCAGGATGCGGTCGGGGTTGTACCGCACCCCGCAGTCCTCCTGCAGGACCATGATAAGAAACTCGGCGCGAAGGAAGTTCTCCGAGTTGCGGTAGTGCTCGGCATACTTGGGGTCTTTCACGCGGTACAGGTGACGCTCGGTCTGAGCTTTCACCCTTGCGGCCCACTCGTCCAACTTGGCGAGCACCGCCGTCGGGTCGATGCCCTCGAACCCCGGCAGACCTTCGGCGCACGCGAGGTTCATGGCCGCGATATCGACGTTCGCCAACTCTTCAGCGGTCATGGCGAGCAAGTCAAATCGCGTGAGCGCGTTCTCCGCGGTCGATACCGGCACCGACGCGCCGGTGTAAGGAGCATTGCCGCTGATTGGCAATGTAAGGCCCACGGTGATTCCCACACCGAACATCACTGTGCCCGCAATGGTCGGCCCAATCCAGCGACGGCGCGATGCCACGGATCGAGGGGCGGACGTCACGGATGGGCGAGATCGCGTCGGTTGAGTACGTTTCTTTGGCATCCGATCCACAGCGTACCCGATCCAGCGGGTGTCGGGTGAGACAATGGTCAGCCGAAGTTGGCGAGGCGCGACTACCGCGCGTAGTCGGGCTCGTTCCCCCGCTTCCACTTGATGTTGCAGCCGAGGCTGGGCATCTGGCGGTCGGGCGGGGAGGTGTTGGCGCGGAGGACGCGGTCGAGGGCGTTGCGGAGGTCCTTGCCGTTGGCCGGGACGCCCGCGCGCGGGCGGGTGTCGTCGAGCTGGCCGCGATAGAAGAGCTTGCCCGCGGCGTCGAATAGGAAGAAGTCGGGCGTGCAGGCGGCCTTGTAGGACTTGGCGACGGCCTGGTCCTCGTCGAAGAGGTACGGGAAGGTGTAGCCGGCCTCGGCGGCTTCCTGCTTCATGAGCGCGGGGGCGTCGTCGGGGTAAGCGTCGATGTCGTTGGAGCTGATGGCGACGAAGCCGACGCCCTTGGGCGCGTAGTCGCGGGCGAGGCGGGCGAGCTCGTCGCGGACGTGCTTGACGTAGGGGCAGTGGTTGCAAATGAACATGACGACCATCGCCTTCCTGCCCTTGGCGAGGTCGGAGGAGCGGATGAGCTTGCCGCTCACGGCGTCGGTGAGCATGAAGCCCGGCATGTTGGTGCCGATGGGGAGCATGGTCGAGGCGGTCGCGGCCAAGGGGAAACTCCTGTACGAATGGTCCGGGGGGGAGCATCGGCAGGAGCGGGGTTTGGGCTGTATATACCGGGTTTCATGTTGGTGAGCCGTTTGAGAGGAACCAGGAGAATCCGGCACGGAGTGCCGGGGCACCTTAAGATGGCCGCATGGCGGCACAGGTGATCGACGGCAAGGCGTTGGCGAAGAAGCACCGGGACGAGATCGCGGCACGCGCGGCGAAGCTGCGCGCGGCGGGACGGCCGGTGCGGCTGGATGCGCTGCTGGTGGGGAGCGATGACGACGCGGCGCACCAGTATGCGGACAGCCAGGCGAAGACGTGCCGCGAGCTGGGAATTGACTATGTGCTGCACTCGCTGCCGGCCGGGCGGGGGGGGGCGGGGTACGACGACATCGCCGGGCGGGTGCTGCTGCTGAACACGAAGGAGGAAGTGTCGGCGATCATGGTGCATCTGCCCCTGCCGGAGGCGGTGGACGCGTACGCGGTGCAGAAGCTGATCGCGCCGGAGAAGGACGTCGAGGGCGTCAACCCGGCGAACATCGGCAACGTGGTGTACGGGCGGTCATCGCTCGCGCCCTGCACCGCGCTGGCGGTGATCAAGATGATCGAGCATACGGGGGTGGGGCCGGAGGGCCTGCGCGGCAAGCTCGCGGTGGTTGTCGGAGCATCGAATCATGTCGGCAAGCCGATCGCGGTCCTGCTCATGCGGATGGATGCCACGGTAGTGAGCTGCAACAAGTGGTCGCCGGGATTGTCGGAGCTGACGCGGCGGGCGGATGTACTGGTCGCCGCGGCGGGCGTGCCGGAGTTGATCACCCGGGACATGGTCAAGCCAGGGGCGATCGTGATCGATGTCGGCGTGAATCGAGTCGCGGGCATCGATGGGAAGATGAAGACGGTGGGCGATGTGGCGTACGAGGCGGTGGGCGGGTTCGATGGCAAGGCCGCGAGCTGCGCGGGGTGGATCAGCCCGGTCCCCGGAGGCGTGGGGCCGATGACAGTGGCGATGCTGCTGCTGAATGTGGTGGAGGCCGCGGAGCGCGCGGTGGGTGTGCGGGCTTAGGCGAAAGCAGCAAAGCAGCAGATCAAGACACGGAGGCGGAGCCACGGATCTGCACGGATTGGAGCGGATCGGAGGAGAGGCTCGCGCAGAGTCGCTGAGGCGGAGAGAGAACAAAGGGAGTTGGCCGCGGATTTGCGCGGATGGACGCGGATCGGAGGGAGTGGATTCGGGGGCCGCGGATCAACCCAGATGGACGCAGATCAGAGAAACATGAAGCGGAAGTGCGAAGGCAAATTTGGATGAAGATGGCTTGTCTTCTCTGCGTCTCGGCGGCTCTGCGCGAGACTGTTCGTTACTGCCGCCGCAGCCAGCCGTCGGGATGGTGGGTGATCAGGAAGCGGTCGCAACGCTCGCGATCGATCTCGAACTCGGGGTGCGATTTCAGGTAATCGTGGATCGCGGGCAACGGTCCGGGACGGCCACCCGCAAAGTTCGGCAGGACATCGATCACGCCGTCCTGCACGAGGCAGAACGAGCCCTTGCTGACCAGCGGGGCATAGAGCTCCAGCTCCGCGCGGACGTGACGCATGGAGTGGTCCGAATCGAGAATGACGAAGATCGGTCCGTGCGATGCTGCGTCGTCGGCCATCGCCTTCACTTTCGCGAAGATCTCCGGCGCGGTGCTGGAGCCGATCAGGTAAGTGATGCGCGGGTGGGAGAGGTCGTGGAGCTTCTCGATGTCGATGGTGACGATCCGGCCGCGGCCGGGAAGCAGGCGGCCCTCCGCGGCGAGCAGATCAAACAGGTGGGCGTAGTACATCGAGGAGCCGCCGAGATTCGTGCCGCATTCGATGATGATCGCGGGCTGAAGCTCGACGATGGTTTCCTGGATGGTCTGGAGATCGAAGACGTTCTGCCAGATGGGGCGGCCCAGCCATGTGGTGTGGCTGAAGTTCTTGGTCTTGGAGACGAGGTACTTGAAGAACTTGCGGGCGACGGCCTGCCGGATGGTGGCCTTCAGGCCGGTCGGGGGCTTGCGCTCGGTGGTTGTGGCGGGCATGTGGGCAGGGTCGGGCATGGTCGGATGGTACCGGCGGGCATCGCACGCCGCAGCGGATCAGGTTCTGTTCGGACCTCCGGCCGCTACCTACTATCTGTGCGATGCTCAGACAGGTGCTCCACAGCAAGATTCACATGGCCCGGGTGACGGGCGCTTTCCCGGGGTACATCGGGTCGATCACGATCGACCGCGACCTGCTGGACGCGTGCGGGATGCGGGTGAATGACCACGTGCACGTGGCCAACTGCCGGACCGGGGACCGGCTGGAGACGTACGTTTTTGAAGGCGAACGCGGCTCGGGAAAGATCGAACTCAACGGCGCGGCAGCGCACCTGTTCGAGGTCGGCGATCAGGTCATCATCATGCACTACGCCATGATGAATGATGATGAGTATTTGACGAACCGCCCGAAGGTGCTGCTGATGTCGGCGGAGAACCGGATCGACAAGCTCATCCGATATGAGCCGAGTACGCGGTGACGGGGTGACGCTTACGCGGGGCCGGGACGGGCCTGATCGGCAAGTGAGTGGATCGCCGGCTCTTCGAGCCTGAAGACCGTCCATCCGTCCATGGGTCGAGCGCCGAGGGACTTGTAGAAGTCGATCGCGGGCGTGTTCCAGTCGAGCACGGACCACTCCATGCGCGCACAGTTGCGGCGGCGGGCGATCTCGGCGAGGGCGATGAGCAGGGCTTTTCCGAGGCCGCGGCCGCGAAACGCGGGGCGGACGAAGACATCTTCCAGGTAGAGCCCGGCGCGGCCCATGAAGGTGGAGAAGTTGAAGAAGTAGAGCGCGTATCCCTGGGGTGCGCCATCGACCTCGCCGATCAGCGCGTGCGCGGTGGGCAGGCCGTGCTCGGGGAACAGGGCCTCGCGGATGAGTTCGACGGTGGCGACAACCTCGTGGCGGAGCTTCTCATACTCGGCGATTTCGAGGATGAGTGCGTGGATGAGGGCGGCATCGTCAGGCGCTGCCGCGCGGATGGTCAGGCCGGGTCCGCCGGGGAGGGTCATTGGGTGGAATCCTTCTTCTCGCGGAAGAGGACTATGAATGCGACGAGGACAATGGCCGCGAAGCCCGCGGCGGTGTACCAGATGTTTCGCCAGTTCACGACCGAGCCGAGATCGTCGGTCTCGGTGTGGTATCCGACGAGCTTGCTGAAGAGGATCGCGCCGATGCCGAGGCCCAGGCCCTGGGTGATGAGCACAAGGAAGCCCTGGGCCTGCGCGCGGATGGCGGGTGAGGCTTTCTTGTCGACGTATACGAATCCGGCGACGAAGAAGAGGTCGTAGCAAAGGCCATGGAGCAGAACCCCGGCCACGGCCATCCAGCGGACGGCATCGATCGATGCGCCCGCGAAGAGGGCGTAACGGGCGACCCATGCGAGCATGCCCAACGCGAGGACCCACTTGACGCCGAGACGCAAGTAGAGCGCTGGCAGGAGGAGCATGAAGATGATCTCGGCCATCTGCCCATAGGACATGGTGAGGGTGGGCCGGTCATCGCCGAGCGATTCGACGAATGTTCTGGCGTAGGCGTAGTAGCCTGCGAGGGGGATGCACAGCAGGAGCGAGCAGACGATGAACACGGCGTAGCTGGGTTTGGCCAGAAGCTTGAGGGAGTCGAGCCCCGCGACCTCGCGCGCGGAGACTGCGCGGCCCCGGGCCGGGGCGGGCGTGTGAGGAAGTGACAGGGCGTACAGCCCCAGCAGGATGCCGGCAGCGCCGGTGATGTAGAACTGCGCGGGGGACTTGTCGCCATCGGCGATCCATGTGAGATCGGAGAGTCCCCATGGCGAGAGGCTGCCGGCGACGGCGATGTTGCCGACGATCCAACCGATGGTGCCGAAGACGCGGACCAGCGGGAACTGCTTCTGCCCGCTCGCCAAGTGCGAGAAGGAGAGGGAGTTCGTCAGCGCGAGCGTGGGCATGTAGCACAGCATGTGCGCCAGGAGCATGAGGATGTAGGGGTGGAAGAAGGTCTTGGGGGCATCGGGGCCGGCCGCGGCGACGACCGTGGGGACGGCGAGCATGATGATGCCGCCGAGGAAGTGGAGCGCGGCGAGAACAATCTGCGTCGGGAAGAAGCGGTCGGCGATCATGCCGACGAAGAACGGGGAGACGACGGCGGCGATGGGGCCGACGGTGTATGCCCAGCCGATGAGCTCGCCCAGCCCGACGGCTCGCATCCAGCCGGTCATGGAGACATACCACGCCCCCCAGATGAAGAACTGGAGGAACATCATGACGGAGAGGCGCGGGAAGAGCGCGTTGGTCGTGGCCATGGTCCCAGCGTACCGGAAGGGTGGCGGGGGTGCCAGCGGGGTGCGCTGTGGAAGGCTCAGCGTGCGGATTCGGCGATGAGCTGATCCAGCACGGATGCGGCCGCGCCGGAGTCGATGGCCTTTGCGGCGAGGGCTATCCCGTTGCGGAAGTCGGCGGCGGCATCGGCCGCGACGAGCGCACCGGCGACGTTGAGGAGGACCATGTCGCGGGCGGGGCCGGGGGAACCGGCGAGGACTTCGCGTGCGATGCGGACGGCATCGTCGAGCGAGTTGGCGGAAAGATCCTGGAACAAAGCCCGCTTCAGACCCAGCGAAGCTGCATCGAGCACGTGGGTCTGGACCGCGCCGCGTTCGATGGTGTGGACGATGTTGGTGTCGGTCGTTGTCAGTTCGTCCAGCCCGTCGTGGCTGGTGACGACGAGGGCCTTCTCGACGCCGAGCCGGGCGAGCGTGTGGGCGACTTTCTCGGCGAGGTCACGGCTGTAGGTGCCCATGAGCTGTCGCGGTGCGCCGGCAGGGTTGGTGAGTGGCCCGAGCAGGTTGAAGATCGTGGGGAAGCCCAGGGCCTTGCGCGCGGGCGCGGCGTGTTTCATCGCTGGGTGGTGATGGATCGCAAAGCAGAAGCAGAGCCCGAGCTTCTCCAGGCAGCGTGCCTGGGTCTCCGGGGACGCCGCGACGTTCACCCCGAGCGCCTGCATCAGCTCCGCCGAGCCACGCCCGGTGCGGCTGGTGCTGCCATGCTTGGCAATGACGACGCGTCCGGCGGCGGCGGCGACGGTGACGATCGCGGCGATGGTGGAAACATTGAAGGCCTTTGGCGCTCCGCCGGTCCCGCAGGTATCGATCAATCTGCCCGAGACGCCCGCGGGGAGGGGGACGGGGGTCACGTGAGCACGCATGACCTTTGCCCCGCCGACAAGCTCATCGACCGTTGGCCCGCCGGGTCGGCCGGCGATGAGGGCCAGCAAGGCTCCGATTTGGGCATCGTTCCATGCACCGGAGAGGACCTGCTCGAAGACCGCCCGGGCCTGTCGCTCGGACATGGGGTTGCCGGTGAGGAGCTGCTTGAGAATGTCCTGCGCGGTGTCCATGCGGAGTGAATGTATCGGCCCATGAAGGGGGTGGTCTGTGGCGGCAGGGGGAGAAGTGCGGCCAAGAGGCGGCTCTATCCCGCACCGGCCGGAGGCCGGGCCCGTACGATTCAGACATGAGGGGAGTACGCCAGACCATCCATGCGGCACAGCGGCGTCTGCTTGTCGGCCGCTTGATCGAGCACGCAGGCACGGGGCTTGCGTGGGGCGCGGCGGCGGGGCTGGGCGCGGTCATCGTGGACAGGCTTGTCGGTTTAGGCGCGGCCTGGTGGTGGCTGGCGGGGATTCCCATGATCGCGGGGGCAGCGGTGGGGATCGTCCGGGCGGTGCTGTCGCGCCCGTCGGCGCTGATCGCGGCGGGAACACTCGATGATGCGCTCGCGCTGCGTGATCGGCTGACCACAGGGCTGACGCTCGTGGCCGGGCAGGACGCGGCGTTTACCGCGCTGGCACTTCGCGAGGCGGATGTAGCGGCGGCGCGCGCGGACCCGGGGCGCGCGGTGCGGTACAGGTTTGGCGGGGCGTGGAGCGCGTGGCCGGTTTTGGCCGGCAGCGCAGCGTGCATCGGGCTCTTCGTACCGCAGTTTGATCTGCTCGGACGCGAACGCGCGGCGAGGGTGGCCGCGATCGAGCAGACGCGGCAACGCGAGGTCGCGGAGCAGCTTTCTAGGGCGATGGAGGCGGTTGCGCCGGAGATGCCGCGAGAACCCGAAGAACGACCGGGCGCGCGGCCATCACAACTTGCAGAGCTTGAGAAGCTGCGGGAGGAACTCGAATCAGGCGCAGTGAGCGCGGATGATGCGACGGCGAGAGCGGTAAGCGAGTTGCAGGCGATCGCGGAGCGGGCGGAACTGGAAGCGCAGCAAGCCGCGGAGCGAAGCCGCGCGGTTGCGGAGTCGCTTTCTGGGCTTGGGCGGTCGAGCGCGGCGGTGGGGACGACGGAGCGGGACGAAGCACGTGCTGGCGCGGGATCGGATGCGCCGGGCGGCGAGGGGCAGGAACTGGCGGAACGCGCGAGCGATGAAGGTGAGGACGCGGGACCGGAGCCCGAGTCAGCGTTGACGCGGGCGGTGCGAGATCGGGACTTGGCGGCTGCGCGCGAGGCCGCGCGTGAACTGATGCGCCGGGAGCGGCTGTCGCCGGAGGAGCGTCGGACGCTGGCGGAGGATCTGGACCGTCTGGCGGGGGACCTTGAGCAGCTTGAGGCGCAGGAGCAGCAGCGGGAGGAGCAGGAACGGACCGCGGCGGAAGCGGCGAAGCGCGAACGGGGAGAGTTGCAGACAGAAAACCGGCCGGAAGAGATGAGGGAGGAAGGTGCGAGGGGCGAGCAGCCGCCTCGCGCGGGCGAGGAGATGCGACCGGAGCCGCAGGGAGGCCAGCGCGACAAGCAGCAGCAGGCGGAAAGTGCGAAGCAACAGACGCCGCAGAAGACGGGGGAGCCAGACGGGAAGGAGCCGGAAGGGCAGGGGCAAACAGGGCAGCAAGCCAAACCGGAAGAGCAGACGCCCCAGCAGGGATCGCCGCGGGAAGAGCAAGGGGCTAAGGGCGCGGAAGGGGAGAAGAGCGGGGAGCGCACGGAGGAGCGGACCAAGGCTGGTGAGCAGCGTGCTGAAGAGGGGAAGGCAGACGAGCGCACCCGCGGCGCCGACAAGGCCCCGGAGACCAGCCCCGGTGAGGAGAAGGGCGGCGAAGGGCAGCGCGGTGAGGTGAACGAGGGCGAGCGTGCGCCCGGGGAAGTGCCGAGCCGCGCGGAGAAGCGGGAGCCGGGCGAGGGCGGTGAGCGGCGGGAGATCAACGAGCAACAGCTTCGCGAGCAGTTTGAGAAGTCGGGAATGTCGCCTGAAGAAGCGCAGCGAGCGGCGGAGCGCGTGGCACGCGACGCCCGAAGAGAGGAAGCTCAGCGCGGGGCGAGGGAGGATCGCCGGGAACTGGCGGAGCGTCTCAAGGAAGCGTCGAGGCAGCTCTCAGGTGACAAGAATGATGGCGGGCGAGCGCCATCGCCGGACAGCGCGCAAGGGCACAAGCCCGAGGCCGAACAGCCCGGCGCAGAGCCGGGCGCACAGATGGAGAAGCGGGATCAGGGCACACGCGAAGAGGGCCAGGAAGCTTCCGGTGAGCGTGGCGAGCAACCCGAATCCGGCGTGGAGCCAGAGGAGGAGCCGGGCGATGGAAAACTGCCGGATGAGATCCCCGCGCCGACGAAGGAGACGCTGGAACAGCTTGCCAAGCATCTTGATCGCATGACCGCAGACGATGGAAAGCAACGGTCGGATCGCGAGACCGGGGAACGGGCGAGAGAGCAGGCGCAGAAACTGGCCGAGAAGCTCAGCCCTGCGCAGCAGGAACGTCTGAAGCAGTGGGCCGAGGGCTTGGCGCGGGAGCGGCCCGACCTTGCGGAGCGATTTGCGAACGAGGGAGAGCCGCGGCCGCGAGGCGAGCGCGGCGAAGGCGAGGCGGAAGGCGACATGCCGCGGGAGCAACCAATGGCCGGTGCGGAGCGTGGCGTTGGGGGTGGGCCAGAAGGCACCAGGCAAGAACGCGAGGCGACTGGCACGGAGCGGGCATTTCCGCCGAGCCGGACCGAGATCGTGGATGCTCGCGATGCGGGCACAGGCCGACCGGGCACGGAGGGTCAGCGTGATCAGGTGGTCGCGGAGTGGCTCGCACCGCCGACACAGGGGTCGGCGACAGGGGCCGGGCCGGCCGCAGCGGCGGAGCGCATGAGGCAGGCGGCAAGGAGCGCGCAGCAGGCGGTCGATGAGCGTGCGATCCCGTCGCGGTATGACCGGCTGGTGCAGCGGTACTTCCGCAGGCTGCCGGAGAAGGTGGCGGAACGGGCGGAAGCGGCGGGCACGCCCGTTCCGGCGCAGGATGCGCCATGACGGCCCGGATGCGATGATGAGCATTCACTTTGATCAACCCGTGTGGCTGTGGCTGGCCGTGCTTTCGATTCCGATGGCGGCGGCGGGGTTGGCATGGTTCAGCTCGATGAGTCGGTTGCGCCGCTGGACATGCGTGCTGGCGCGGGGCGTGCTCATTGCGCTCATCGCGGCGATGCTGGCCGGGGCGACGGCGGTGCGAACGACGGAGGCGCTGACGACAATCGCAATCGTGGACACCTCGGGGTCGGTGGCTTCGTTCTTCTCGGTTGAGGGCGAGGATGGCCAGAGCCTGGGCGCGGTTGAGGCGATGCGTAGGGCGCTCAGCCGGGCGCTGGCGAACTCCGATGCGCGGCCGGATGATCGGGCGGGAGTGGTGCTCCTGGGCGCTGGCGCTGCGGCGTGGAGCGCACCGACGCGTGGCGATGTGTTCGCCGAGCCAATCGAAGCTCCAGTGTCGGAGCGGAGCGATGTCGCCGCGGCGATCCGTCTCGCACGGGCGATGGTGCCGGCGGATTCCACCGGGCGGATTGTGCTGCTGAGTGACGGGAACGAGACGAGCGGGGATGCGCTGGCGGAGGCGCGGCTGGCAGGGGTCGCGGGGACACCGATCGACGTTGTGCCGCTTCGGTATGTGGTTGATTCGGAGGTGATCGTCGAATCGGTCGATGCGCCGAGCAATACGCCGGCGGGCGCGCCGGTTGTGGTGCGGGTGGCACTTCGCTCGACCGGACCGGCGACGGGCACATTAGAGCTTCTTGATAACGGCGCGAGCATCGACACGACACCTGACGAGCCGGGGACCGGACGAAGGCTTCGGCTGGAAGCGGGGCGGCAGATCGAGATCATCGAGACGCTGCTGCCGCCGGGGCGTGTGCACCGGTTTGAGGCTGTATTTGTGCCCGATGCCGCGAAGCCGGGGAGGCCGGAGGCGGGGTTTGCAGCGGACCGGGTGGTGAGCAACAACCGCGCTGAGGCTGTGACGTTCAGTACGGCGGCGGGGACGATCCTGCTGATTGATGGTGTCGGGGCTGGGAACCCGACGGGGCCGGGAAGTGTGCTTCGCGGCGTGCTGGAGTCGTCTGGGATTGAGGTGCGGATGGTGTCGCCGGAGGCCGCACCGGACGATCTGCTGGAACTGGAGGCGTTTGACCTTGTTGTTCTGGCCAACGTGGCGGAGGATTCGCTCGAGATCCGGAGCGTCGATGCGATCGCGCGATATGTGACGGAGTTGGGGGGCGGACTCGTGATGATCGGTGGGCCGGATTCGTTCGGCGCGGGCGGGTGGAAGGGCTCACCGCTGGAGCCGCTCCTACCGGTGGTGCTGGACCTGCCCGAGCAGCTCATCAAGCCGTCCGCGGCGGTGATGCTGGTGCTGGACAACTCCGGGTCGATGGATCGGGGAGTGATGGGGTCGCCGTTGAGTCAGCAGGAGATCGCCAACGAGGGCGCAGCGCTGGCGATCGAGAGCCTGGACCGGACGGACCTGCTCGGCGTGATCACGTTCAACGGCGGGTTCAATGTGGAGATCCCGCTGGCCCGAAACGCCGACCCGCAGAAGTCGGCGGCGATCGTGCGGCGGATTATGGCCGGAGGTGCGACGGATTGCGGGCCCGCTCTCATGGCGGCGGGGAGGATGATCGAAGCCGATGGTATGGAGGCGGAGGTCAGGCACATCGTGGTGCTGACGGATGGGAAGTCGCGCAACTCGGATCGGTTGCCGGGGATGGCGGCGGAACTGGCGGCCAAGGGGATCCGCGTTTCGACGATCGGCGTGGGGATGAGCGCGGACTTTGTGACGTTGTCAGAGATGGCGACCGCGGGCGGCGGTCGGTTCTACCGCGTTGTTGATCCGACCGTTCTGCCGCGGATTCTCGTGAAGGCGGTGCGGGTGGTGCGGTCACCGCTGGTTCGTGAGGGAGACTTCGAGCCGGTGGTCCTGGCGACGGGCTCGCCGCTTGTGCAGGGCCTCCCGCCGGGCATGCCGCCGCTGGGCGGGCTGGTACTGACGCAGGCGCGAGAAGATCCGACGGTGGTGTATGGGATGATCACCCCTGGCGGCGAGCCGGTGCTGGCGCACTGGAACACCGGGCTGGGGCGTGTGGCCGCGTTCACATCCGATGCACACGACCAGTGGGCATCTCGCTGGCTCGAGTGGCCGGGGTATGGACAGCTTTGGACCAGGATTGCAAGGACGATCTCTCGGCCTCCGATGGATCGACGGCAGGAACTATCCATGTCGCTGGATGGGGATGTGCTTCGGCTGCGGCTGGATGCGAGCGATGATGCAGGGCGGCCGCTCGATCTGATGACGGTGCCGGGTGCGGTGTATGGGCCGAGCGGGGAGCGGATCGAAGTTCGACTGACGCAGACCGCGCCGGGGCGGTACGAAGCGCTGGTGCCCGCGGAGAGCGGGGGAACGTACGTGGCGACACTCGCGCCCCGGCTCGCCGGCCGGGCAATGCCGCCGGTCATCGGGGGAATGTCGCGCTCGACAGGGATCGAGTATGCGCAGCTGCAATCGAACGATGACTTGATGGAGGCGATCGCACGGGAATCGGGAGGACGGGTGATCGAGCTTGATGCGATGGCGACCGCGAACCTGTTTGATCGCTCGTCCGTTCGGGCCAGCGAAGCGCGGCTGCCGCTGTGGCCGATGCTTCTGGTGTGGAGCGTGGTGCTGCTGCTTGCAGACATCGGGACGCGTCGCATCGCGTGGGACCGTTTGCTAAGCCGGGAGTTCGGGGCGACGCTCCGCCGTGATGCGACGGCGGCGATGAAGGGCCGAGGGGCGGAAGCGGCTGCGGCATCGGAGCGGCTGCGGCGTGCGGGGCCCGCAATCGCGAGTGCAGACACTCAGGCCGCGGCGGGATCACTGGGCGCTGATGATGCGGTCGCGATCGTTCGAGAGCAGGCTGAGCGGCGGCGGCAGGCCCGCCAGCAGGCGGTCGTGCGGGGCGGGCCGGTTGCGCCATCAGAACCAGAGGCAGCACGAGACCAGAAGATGAAACAGGAAGAGGCTGGCGGGCTGCTGGCGGCCAAGCGACGGGCGAAACAGCGGATTGATGAACAGCGGGAGGACAAGGCGTGACGGGCGAGGCGTGCGAACTTCACGAGATGGAGCCGACGCGGCGATTCAGTGATCGCGTTGGGGACTATGTGAAGTATCGTCCGACCTACCCGCACGCTGCCGCGGAGGCCGTGTTGGCTGGGCTTGGTCCACCAGAGGGACGAACCGTGGCGGATGTAGGCGCGGGGACGGGCATCTTCGCGCGGGTGCTGGCCTCGACCGGGGCGAGGGTGATCGGCATTGAACCCAATGCAAAGATGCGTGCGGCGGCGGAGTCGGATGCGGGTGGCGCGGGGCTGAGGATCGAGTGGCGAGGCGGCACAGCCGAACGCACCGGACTGGAGGACGGATCCGTGGATGTCGTGGCGTGCGCACAGGCGTTTCACTGGTTTCGCGCGGACGAAGCACTCGCGGAGTTTGCGCGGGTGTTGCGGCCGAGAGGGCGGGCCGCGCTGGTGTGGAACGATCGTGATGTGCGGGATGCTCTGTCGGCGGGCTATTCAAGGCTCATCGATGAGGCATCAGGCGGACACGCGGCGGCGAACGACCACACGCGGCCGGGTGCATTGTTTGCATCAAAGCTGTTTGAAGGCACTCGGGAGTTGACCTTCGGGCACGCGCAGAGCTTGGACCTGGAAGGTCTGATCGGGCGGGCAACCAGCGCAAGCTACATCCCAAAGCACGGACCGAAGCTGGATGCATTGAAGGTGGGGCTGACGAGCCTGTTTGACCGGTACGAGCAGGGTGGGCGTGTCGAACTGGTGTATGTGACGCGCGTGTTTGTGGCGGAGAAGTGCAATCGCGTGATGTGATTCACTCTGCCCAGCGAATCAGACCGTGCGGGTCGATGATGCGAACTTCGGGCGCAGCATCGGGCCGGTCGACAAAGAAGATGGCCGCCGCGTGGAAGTGCGCCAAGAGCTGCGGTGCACGATCCTGCGGAAGTGCGTAAAGGGCGGTCCCGAGGGAATCGGCGATCGCGCCGCTGCGGGCGACCACCGTGACACGCACGCCGCGGGGCGCGGGAAAGCCGAGGCCGGTGCGAGGATTGACGATGTGGCTGTACTTCGCGCCGTCGATCTCGATGAACTGCTCGGAGTCGCCGGAGGTGGAGACGGCGGCGTTGGACAGGAGCAGGTCGGTGCGTTCGCTCCCGCCATCTCCCCCGCCCCCCCCACTGCCGTCGGGGTCTCCGGGGATGACACGGATGCGCCAGCCGGCCCGCCCCGGCGGGGCATCGCCGACGACGATGTCGCCGCCGAGCGCGACCATGGAGCTTGGGAACCCGCGTTTGCGCAGGTCATCGATCGCGGCCTGCGCGGCGTAGCCCTTGCCGATGCCGCCGAAATCAAGCCGTGTGCCGGGCGCGAGGCGAATAAGGGTGCCCGAGTCCTTGAGTTCAAGGTTGCGCCAGTCGGAGCGCTGAATGGCGGCAAGTCGGTCAGACTCGGCAGGAAGCGTGCCCGATTGGCGCGACTGTCGCCAGAGCCGGACGGCGGAGCCGATCGTCGGGCTGAAGGCCCCATCCGTGGCGGCGGCGACGCGGCAAGAGTCCTCAAGCGCAGCGCGGAGGTCCCCTTGGATGGAAAGCCACTCCCCTGGATGCCTGTCCGCCAAGTCGCACAGCCGCATCGCATCGCTCGCGGGGCGATAGTCGCTGAGAGCCTGTTCGGCACGTTCGACCCGGGCGAAGGCTGGAACGACAGCCGCGGCGGCGTCGTCGGCGTCCAGTGCGTGAACGGTGATGTGTGTTTGCACACCCATGCAGAGGCGTGTAAACTCGAACCGCGGCTGGCGAGCGCACCCGATGGGGTGAGTGCCGGCGAGGCAGATCAGGAGCGCGAGCACCGTGCGTAACAAGATTCTCTGCCTGCGCATCCGGCCCTCCATTCCCGTTGCATCATGTGTGCCCGGGGTTGGTCTGCGCCGGGCAGCGTATGCGATGGTGGCCTGTTGCGGGCTTGCGGCAAATGTGATCGCGGATGACCAGGCGGCAACGAAGGAACCGGCGGCGGCCAAACCGGTCCAGAAGCTCGTCCGCAATGAAGGGGAGTTCAAGGCGTATTGGCAGGAGATCCCCTCGGCGGCGTTCAAGTTCTCGATGCTGCCCGTGCCGGGGTCGGCGGATGGCTCGATTCCGCCGCTCTATGTCGCGAAGACGGAACTGACGTGGGAAGCGTTCGACGTCTGGGCGTACCGGCTTGATGAGAAGGGCGAGCAGACGCCCTCGCCTCAGCAGAGCGGGGCGCCGGATGCGGCGACACGCCCGAGCAAGCCGTATCTGCCGCCGGATCGCGGGTTCGGACATGAGGGATATGCGGCGATCTCGCTGACCTTCCGCAGCGCGGAGACATTCTGCGCGTGGTTGAGCAAGGTGAGCGGGCTGAAGTATCGCCTTCCGACCGAGGCGGAGTGGGAGCACGCATGCCTGGCGGGGCAGAGCGGGGACTATGGCTTTGCGGGCGGCGAACAGGAACTGGGTCGCTACGCGTGGTTCGAGGGAAACTCGGATGAGAAGCCGCACGCCGCGGCAACCAAGCGGCCCAATGCGTGGGGTCTGTATGACATGCACGGGAACGTGCAGGAGTGGGTCGTCGGCCGCGACGGGAAGCCGACGACCAAGGGGGGCTCGTGGCGCGATCCGCCGGAGATGCTCAAGGCCGGAGCGCGGCAGAAGCAGGATTCCAGTTGGAACGCGAGCGACCCGAATCTGCCCAAAAGCCGGTGGTGGCTGAGCGATGGGAGTTTCGTTGGGTTCCGCGTGGTGTGCGAAGTCGGCGCGGACGGAAAACCGGCGCGTGTTGATAGCGCGACGGGTCCGGCGGAGCGGCCCGAGCAGAAGTGACAAATCGCGCGGCCGGCGTGCCGCGCAGGAGATCGAGTATGTCCGAGGCAACGGGTGTAACGCGGCGTGACTTCCTGGCGGCGGGCGCGGCGGTGGGGGCAGGTGCGCTCGCCGGTGGGTTGATGATTCCGCGGGGCGTGCAGGCCGCGGCGTGGGCAGGCGGGGCGGATACAGTGCGGCTGGGGCTGATCGGGTGCGGCGGTCGCGGCACCGGCGCGCTTGTGCAGGCGTTGCGGGCCGATCCGGGGACCACGCTCGTTTCGATGGGTGATGTGTTCGGGGAGCGCATCGCGGCCTCACTGTCGGGGATCACCGGAGAGTTGGATGAGGAGGCGGCCGCCCGCGTACAGGTCCCCGAGGATCAGAAGTTCGTTGGGTTCGATTCGTACAAGCAGGTGATTGACTCCGGCGTTGATGTCGTGCTGCTGACGGGGTATCCGGCGTTCCGGCCGCAGCATCTGCGGTATGCAGTGGAGGCGGGGAAGCATGTGTTCCTCGAAAAGCCCGTGGCGGTGGATGGCCCGGGGATCCGGTCGGTGATCGAGTCAGCACGCATGGCCCAGGCGAAGAATCTCGCATGCCTGACGGGGTTCTGCTGGCGGTTTGCGCCGGGGATGCGGGAGTGCTTCAAGCACATCCACTCCGGCGGGATCGGCGAGGTCACCAGCGTGCACACGACGTATCACAGCGGGACGCTGAGCCGTCGGCCGAGGCAGCCGGAGTGGTCGGATCTGGAGTTCCAGCTCCGGAACTGGTGGCACTTCACATGGCTGTCAGGAGATCACATCGTGGAGCAGGCGGTGCACAGCGTCGATCGCATGGCGTGGGCCATGAACGACCGCCTGCCGACCAAGGTGACGTGTTTGGGCGGCAGGGCCGCGAGGAGCGGACCGGAGCACGGGGATGTGTTCGATCACTTCTCCGCGATCTTTGAGTATGAAAACGGCACGCGGGCGCACCACTCGTGCAGGCAGATCGACTCGACACCGAGCGACAACACGGACTATGTGTATGGGAGCAAGGCGTGGACAGTCGTGAACGGGTGGGGGCCGTCGTATGTCAGCAGGGCGTATGACGGGGAGACCGTGTGGAAGGCGTCCGGCTTCAAGAACGATGCGGGGGAGATGTATCAGGTCGAGCACAACGAGCTGTTCGCTTCGATCCGCTCGGGCAAGCCGATCAACGACACGGAGCGGGGAGCCAACAGTTGCCTGATGGCGATCATGGCGAGGCAGGCTGCGTACACGGGCCAGGTGATCACGTGGGAGCAGGCGATGGGCAGCGAAGAGTCGCTGGTGCCGGACGATCTGTCGTGGGATACTCCCGCGCCGCCGGTCGTCGTCGCCGTGCCGGGGCAGAGGAAGTTCCGGTAGCCGGTCGCGCTTTGAGCATCAGCGCAACCGGGTGGGCACACCCGTGAAGCCACGAATCATACTGGAGATCGCTGTGGATTGTCCGGCCGATGCGGCCGCGGCGGTACGTGCAGGCGCGGACCGGCTGGAGCTGTGCGCAGACCTTGCCGGGCACGGCTTCACACCAGCCGAAGAACTCGTTCGGTCGGCGGCGGCGATGCACGGGACGCGCTGCATGGCGATGGTGCGGCCGCGAGGCATTGGCCCGGACCCTGCTGGGGCGGCGGGGTTCATCTATGGGCGGGAGGAGTGGTCGCTCATGCTGAGCGAAGCCGAACGCCTGCTCGGCGCTGGGGCGGGCGGTATCGTGTTCGGAAGTCTGGATGCCGACGGCTCACCGAACCTGGAAAAGGTTCGGGAGATGGTGTCGCTTGCGCGCGGGCGAGAGACGATTTTCCACCGCGGGATCGATCTGACGCTCGATCCCGTGCGCTCTGCTGGACAACTCGCCGATCTGGGTGTGACTCGCGTGCTGACAGCGGGGATGTCCCTTGCCGCCACCGCCGCGGAACTTGGGGCAAGGTGCGGGAGAATGGCGGAGAACTCGGCCGCGGGGTGGCAAGCGGGCGGGAATGGCTGGACACGGCGGCTGGAGCGAGTCGCGGATTTGGTCAAACGGGTGAGCGGGCGGATCGAGATACTGCCCGGAGGCGGAGTTCGGGCCGGGAACGCGTTGGAACTGCTCGCGGCGACGGGCTGCACGCAGGTGCACTCGTCGGGGCGGGTCGATGGGCAATTTGATGCCGCGGCGGTGGCCGGGTTGCGTGCAGCCATCGATTCGGCGCGGTAGGCTAGGTGATTCGTCTGACAATCACCGACGTACCACACGGCACACGTGGAGACTCCTCATGGCAGACTTGATAGGCTCGAGCAGCGGCGTTTCGCGGCGCGGGTTTGTGGTCGGTTCTACCCTGGCGGCGGTTGGCGCTGCGGCCGCGCCGGCGCTGGTGCGGATCGGCGTGCACCTTGGCGCGGGCCGGATGAAGGTCGGGGTGATTGGGTGCGGCGGACGCGGCACAGGGGCAGCGGCGAACATTCTTGAGGCTTCGCCGGATGTTGAAATCTGGGCGCTCTCGGATGTGCTTCCCGAACGAATCGCGAGCTGCCGATCGGGGCTTGCAGGCCTTGACAGCGAGTACGCCCAGCGCGTGTCCGTCGCGGATGAGCGGTGCTATCCGGGGTTCGACGGGTACACAAAGCTGCTCGCCCAGAAGGAAATCGACCTTGTCATCCTCGCAACCCCCCCGGGCTTCCGGCCGGCGCAGTTTGAGGCGGCGATCAGGGCCGGCAAGCACGTGTTCGTGGAGAAGCCGGTGGGGGTCGATCCGGTAGGAGTGCGTCGCGTGTTGGCTGCGGGCGAGGAGGCGAAGGCCAAGGGGCTGTGTGTCGTGGCGGGGACGCAGCGGCGGCACGAAGTCTGCTATCTGGAAGCGATGAAGCGGTTGGGCGCGGGGATGATCGGCCGGCCGATCTCGGCAAGCTGCTACTGGAACCAGGGCGGGCTGTGGATGAATCCACGCCAGCCGGAGTGGAGCGACATGGAGTGGCAGCTGCGCAACTGGCTGTACTTCACGTGGCTGTCAGGGGATCACATCGTCGAGCAGCATGTCCACAACCTGGATGTCATCAACTGGGCAACGGGTGCGCACCCGGTGTCGTGCTGGGCGATGGGCGGACGCCAGTCGCGGACATCCGCCGCATACGGGCACATCTACGACCACTTCGCGGTGCAGTATGAATATCCGGGAGGGTTCAACCTAACCAGCTTCTGCCGGCAGATCGACGGATGCGACTCGCGGGTGGAGGAGGTGATCCGCGGCACGCACGGCGTGCTGGTGACCAGTTCCGGTCGGGCCGAGATCCGCGGGGAGAGGCCCTGGAAGTCGAGCACCAAGAACAACAACCCGTATGTGCAGGAGCACGTCGCGCTGGTCACCGCGATCCAGAGTGGCAAGACGATCAACGAGACCAGGAACGTGGCGGAATCGACGATGACCGCGGTAATGGGGCGGATGGCCGCGTACACCGGGAAGACCGTGACGTGGGACCATGTGATGCAGTCAACACTGGACCTGACTCCGGCGCGGATGGAGTTCGGGCCGATGCCGGTCGATGCGGTGGCGATGCCGGGGAAGACGCCGCTGGTGTAACGGCCACGGCGGGATACTTGGCCTTCGGCGAGGCGCCCACTCGGCGGATGATCGATGATCCGCCGGGCTGCCGCGCGTGCGCAACCTGCAGGGCAAGCGAAAGCGTGGGGGGGGGGGGGGGCCCCCCCCCCG
>JAEYUO010000041.1 GCA_023432465.1 Planctomycetota bacterium
CCGCGCGGCGCACCGTGGCGATCCAGCCCGCAACCGTGCAGACCGATCCGCAGGCCGCGATGTGGGTCGCCAGCGGCGAAGAGCACTACGTCCGCGTGTGCGCGGCCTGCCACGGGCCCGCGGGCGCGGGCCGTCCCGGCCTCGGAAAGACCCTCGCGGACAGCGCCTTCATCCAGGGCCTCGATGATGAAGCACTGCTCGCGTTCATCAAGAAGGGGCGCTACCCCGGGGACCCGCAGAACACAACAGGCCGGGGCATGCCCGCCAAGGGCGGCAACCCCGCGCTCTCGGAAGACGACCTCCTCGACATCATCGCGTACCTGCGGACGCTGCAAGGCCAGTCCGTAAACGCTGCAAACGGATAACCACTCGTACACGGCGCGACACTCGCCCGCGTGGGCCAGCTTCGGGCCGCTCAACACGGAGAGCCGATCATGAGACCCTTCCCCCGTTTCCATGCCACTACGGCGGCACTTCTCACCTTCTTGGCGGGGGGCATTGTCTGCGAGACGTTCATGCCCAGCGCGCTGGCGCAGCAGGAGGGACGCCGCCGTCGCGGCGGCGCAGCCGAGGCCCGGCCGGTGGAGCTCACGCCCGACCAGGTCGCGCAGCTCACCCGCGTCGCCAACGAGCGCAAGCTCAACGTCGATGACCTCCTCGCCGCCGCCAAGACCTACACCCCCAGCGGCCGGCACGATGAATACGTCCTGTTCAGCTCCGGCGGTCAGAGCGGCCAGGTCTTCGCCATCGGCGTGCCGAGCATGCGACTCCTGCGGTCGATCGCGGTCTTCACGCCCGAGTCATGGCAGGGTTATGGCTTCGCAGGCGAGAACGACCCCGTCCACGAGCAGTTGAACATCAACGGCAAGCCCGTGCTCTGGGGAGACACCCACCACCCGGCCCTGTCCGAGACCAACGGCGAGTACGACGGCCAGTTCCTCTTCATCGGCGACAAGGCCAACGCCCGCGTCGGGGTGATCGACCTCCGGGATTGGGAGACCAAGCAGGTCGTCAAGAACCCGCTGACCGTGAGCGATCACGGCGGATCGTTCGTTACGCCCAACTCCGAGTACGTCATCGAGGGCGGGCAATACGCCACCGTGCTCGGCTACGGCTACGCACCGATCGAGGAGTACAAGCAGTCCTACCGCGGCATGGTCACGCTCTGGAAGTTCGATCGCGCCAAAGGGCGCATCGATGTCGCCAACTCCTTCGCGCTCGAACTCCCGCCGTACTGGCAGGACCTCTCCGATGCCGGCAAGGGCGCCAGCGACGGGTTCATCTTCATGAACTCGTTCAACGCCGAGATGGCCACCGGCGGAATCGAGAAGGGCGAACCCCCCTTCGAGGCCGGCGCGAGCAAACGCGACATGGACTATCTCCACATCATCGACTGGCGCAAGGCCGAGGCCGCCTTCAAGGCCGGCAAGGCCAAGCAGATCAACGGCTTCTCCGTCCTGATGCTCGAGACCAGCATCGCCGAGGGCCTCCTGCACTTCGCGCCCGAGCCCAAGAGTCCCCACGGCGTCGATGTCACCCCCAACGGCCAGTACATGGTCGTCGCGGGCAAGCTCGACCCGCACGTCACCGTCTACTCGATCGACAGGATCAAGTCCGCGATCGCATCCAAGAAGTTCAGCGGCAAGGACGAGTACGGCGTGCCGATCCTCGACTTTGACGCCGTCAAGGAAGCCCAGGTCGAACTCGGCCTCGGACCCTTGCACACCCAGTTCGACGACAAGGGCTACGCCTACACCTCCCTGTTCCTCGATTCGGCGGTCGCACGCTGGACGCTCGGCGGCGAGTACGCCTCGCTCAACAGCGAGAAGCCCTGGACGCTCGTGACCAAGACGCCAGTGCAGTACAACATCGGCCACCTCTGCACCGCAGAGGGAGACAGCGCATCCCCCGATGGCCGCTTCCTCATCTCGATGTCCAAGTGGTCTGTCGATCGATTCCTTCCCACCGGACCGCTGCTCCCCCAGAACTTCCAGTTGCTCGACATCGGCGCGCCCGGCACCACGATGCCCGTGCTCTACGACCTGCCCATCGGTGTGGGCGAACCGCACTACTGCCAGATGATCAAGGCCGACAAGCTCAAGACCTGGACCGTCTACCCGGAGGTCGGCTGGAATCCGCATAGCCAGCGCGTCGATCCCAACTCTCCCCGCGCAGGCAAGGAAGGCGTCATCCGCGAGGGCAGCAACGTCCTCGTGAACATGACCGCGATCCGCAGTCACTTCAACCCCGAGCACATCGAGGTCATGGAGGGCGACAAGGTCACTTGGCGCATCGTCGCGCTCGAGACCACGATCGATGCCACCCACGGCTTCTGCATCGGCGGATACAACATCAACCTCTCGATCGAGCCCGGGGAGTACACCGAGTTCACCTTCACCGCCGACAAGCCCGGTACCTACCCGTTCTACTGCACCGAGTTCTGCTCCGCGCTCCACCTGGAGATGATGGGCTACCTGCACATCAAGCCCCGGGCAGCCGCCGCGGCCCCCGCCGCCGAGGAACCCGTGACCGCCACCGTCGCCAAGTAAGCCACTCCTTTTTCCCGCCCCGGGGCCGGCGCAAGCCGCCCCCCGGCCATCCGGCGACTCCCCCCGTGGAGCCGCCTCCC
>JAEYUO010000048.1 GCA_023432465.1 Planctomycetota bacterium
CCTCCACCTCCCACGTCCCCCCTCCGCGCGCGTTCCACCCCGTCGTGTCCCGTCCATTGAAGATCGGCTTCCACCCGCCCTCATCCTTGTCCGGCGACAGGTCCTTGATCCGCAGATTCCTGAACCGCACCAGGTCCCCATGGTCCTGCAGCGCGATGTGCCCCGTCGTCAACCGGTCCCGCATCGGCAGCTTGTTGGCCGGGTCATGCACATACCCCCGGTCATCGATCTTCTCATCCGTATGAATCTGCACCCCGTTCAGCCACACGTTCAGCGTGTCCCCAACGAGCGAGATGCGATACTCGTTCCACTCCCCCGCGGGCCTCACAGCCACCGTCTTCGGCGCAATCGCCCCATACACCGCCCCGCACACGTTCACCGCAGGCTTCTGCCCGTGCGAGTCATAGATCTGAACCTCCATCCCCGTGAACGCCGGATCCCCAACCGTCGATCCCCGAATCCCCACGCCCGAGTTCCCTCCCTTGGGCACGTTGAACTCAAGCCGCAGGTCAAAGTCGCGATACTGCTTCACCGTCCGCAGCCACCACCCCTTCCCACCCGGCGACACGATCCGCAGCTCCCCCTCCTCCGCCTTCCACGCGCTGACATCCCCCGATGTCGTCCACCCATCCAGCGTCGTCCCGTCAAACAGCGCGACAAACCCCTCCTTCGCTTCCTCCGGCGGCACCGCCATCGCCGAGACGGAGCCGATCATCGCACAGGCTACAAACGCATACATCACGCGCGACTCCTTTGAGTGTGATTCCTTCCGACCGCACTCGCTGCCTTCTTCCCCTCCACCGTGCAGCATACCGCCAACCGACTTCCCAGTTGGTTCGGGGATTGTCCGCGTCTCGACGCTCATCGGTTCCGCCCCGGCCCGCGCAGCCAGGCCGGACATTCCCCCGCCCTCGCCTACCCTCCCCCGTGTTCATCGATGAAGCTGTCATTCAGGTCCGGGCAGGCGATGGCGGAAACGGGTGCGTTTCCTTCAGGCGCGAAAAGTACGTTCCCAAGGGCGGGCCCGATGGCGGCAACGGCGGCCACGGCGGACACGTCATCTTCGTCGCCGATGACAACGTCAACACCCTGCTCGATTTCCGCGGCAATCCCATCTGGCGTGCCAAGCCCGGCGAGCACGGCCGCGGCAAGCAGCAGTCCGGCCTCGCAGGCGCGGACCTTGTCATTAAGGTCCCTCCCGGCACCGTCATCATCGACACCGACACCGATGAGATCCTCGCCGATCTCGGCCCCGGCGATCGCGCGGTCATCGCCAAGGGCGGCCGCGGCGGCTGGGGCAACGAGCACTTCAAATCTTCCACCAACCAGGCCCCCAAGGCCGCCGACCCCGGCGAGCCCGGCGAGCAACGCAAGGTCAAGCTCGAGCTCAAGCTCATCGCGGATGTCGGCCTCGTCGGCCTCCCCAACGCCGGAAAGAGCACGCTCCTCTCCGCCCTCACCTCCGCCCGCCCCAAGATCGCCGACTACCCCTTCACCACGCTCGTGCCCCAGCTCGGCATCGCCGAGCTCGACTCCAAGCGTCGCCTGGTCATCGCCGACATCCCCGGTCTGATCGAGGGCGCAAGCGAGGGCGCGGGCCTCGGACACGAGTTCCTCCGCCACATCGAGCGCACCCGAATCCTCGTCCACCTGCTCGATGCCGCGCCCATCGACGGCTCCAACCCCGCGGACAACTACCGCATGATCCGCGCCGAGCTGGGCAACTACTCCTCCCTCCTCGCCGAGAAGGATGAAGTCATCGTCCTCAACAAGCTCGACCTGCTCGATGAGGATGAAGCCCGCACCGCCGTCGCCAAGCTCCGCGCCGACCTTCAACTCGGCCGCGAGCAGGATGTCCTGGCCATCTCCGGCGCAACCAAGCTCGGCACCCGCGAGTTGCTTGAGAAAGTCTGGTCCATGCTCAAGCCCACGGTCGAAAACTGGAAGAGCGCGTAGCCCCGCAGACCCCGCGACCCGGCCCAGCCCCCCTCACATCCCGCCCATGCGCACACGCATCCTCACCGTTGCCGATGTCCCCGCCTTCACCACGCTCCGCCGCGAAGCCCTCCGCGATTCCCCCTGGGCCTTCGCCGCCAGCGAAGATTCCGATGTCGGCGTCAACGCCGAACTCATGACCCAGCGCATCGCCGAGCCCGGCCAGGCGATCGTCGGAGCGTTCGATGCCGACCGGCTCATCGGCATGGCCGGAATGGTCCGCAACCGCCACGGCAAAATGGCCCACCGCGCCAACATCTGGGGCGTCTATGTCACCCCCTCCGCCCGCGGCCGCGGCGTCGCCGAAGCCATCATCCGCGATCTCCTCACCATCGCACGCACCTGGCCCGGCCTCGACAGCGTCAGCCTCCAGGTCAGCACGCGTGCCGAAGGCGCAAAGCGCCTCTACGAGCGCCTCGGCTTCAAGCAGTGGGGGGTCGAACCCGCCGCGCTCCGCCTCGATGGCATCGCCTACGACGAGGCGCACATGGTGATCATGCTCTGACATGGGACTGGGTTTCACACCCCGCATTCGCGTCGAGCCCGCTTGACCGTGTCCTTGGCGAATGGCAGGTTCCTTGAGAACAGGTCATACGGTGTCGACTTACCGATGATCCGTAGATGCTCTGCCGCCTGCTCCTTCGATCCAGACTTCCACAGTGCGTATGCGAACCAGACACGCGATCGCGGTGTCGCCATCGTCATCGCATGGCTACCGACGCGGAAGCACAGTTCATTGGCAGCGCGAATCTCATGCGCAACGTGGGGATTGGCGAAGTACTGCTCCGCTGCGGCTGCGGACTTCGATTCTCGCGCAGCCGTCATCGCCAACTCGATGTGTGCATCGGTGATCGCGACATGCGCATTCGACCCCGGCTTGGCCCTCGCCATCGCCTCTCGCGCCACCGCAAGCATCGCCTCCGCCGACCCGCCCCACTTCGGCGAAAGCGCATCGACGGCAAGCACATAAGCCGCTGTATGGCCGGGCCATCGCCGAGTTGCCTCTCCAAGCCTCCGGCGAACCTCTTCCTCGCCCAGTTGCAGTCCTTTCGCGGTCTGTACCATCCACGCCCACGGTGTCGGGTCCTTTCCCGCGGCAGCCGCGGCGGCTTCAAACTGCTCATCCGCCATCGATAATCTATCGATGAACGAGCCATAATCCTTGGGTCGCCAGCCAGAACCGCGCGCAACCCATGCCCACTTGGTGTACTGGATGCCTCGCACAAGGTGCATCGCGGCCGAGGTTGGCCGTTCACGGGCCCAGTCCTCGAGCCATCCTTGCGGCTCGGTCCAATCCGCGCATGCCTCGACGACGAACGCCAAGTCATCGGCGTGGCGCTGCGAACGTATCGCAAGCTCCGCGGTTTCAAACTCGCCTGACACCAGCCTCCGACGCAACTCGCGCGTGTACTCGTTGTCTACGCGGAACAACCCACCGCCAAAGCTCCCGTTCCACCGATAAGACGACAGGTACTCCCCGCTCTCCGGGCGAATCGGAATCTCAAGCGGTGCCGCCTCGCGACGATCCAGTTGCAGCCTTGGCCTTCTGTCGACTACCACTGGATCGATTCCCTCCGCCCAAGCAAAGAGCTGACTGCATGTGGTCGCAGTCGCAGGGTGGTCGTCAAGCAGGCTCGATGCGGCGCTCTCCCCATCTTTACTGATCGTGACGTAGTCTGCGGCCACCAATGCCAGCCGGCCGCAGTTGCATGCACCCAGCCGAACTCGCAGCTTCTTGTTGTTGCTGCCCGCGGGCCGAATCATCAGCAGATCGGAGAACGATTTCGACTGTTCCGCGCGTGCGAGCGCTTCTTCCGAGGGTCCCTTCATCTCAAACTTCCACCGCGGCTTCCAGCCCCACGCACGGCAGCTGGTGCAGAACGGACGCCCTGCCTCGACAGTGAACGTGAACATTGTCGCGCAAAGCAGCAGAAACCCCGCACCGATCCAGCACATCAAAAGCAACCACCCCTTCACCGTCACATGCCCGGCGACCAGCGACACGCCCGCATCCAGACGCTCGCCAAGATATTGCCAAGCAGACTGCGCAGTTGTTGCCGTGGTCCCCAACGGCGCAAGCCGCGCAACCGCGTACGCTGCCGCGGCATCCGCCCACATGGCCACCCCCGCCGCCACAAACGAGAGCAATATCGCGATCCATATGTTACGTAGCACTGCCAGCCGGGTTGTCTGGATGCAAAGCCATCCAGCCCCGACGACCGCCATGATCAGGAGGACCCGATTGACGATCGCCCAGTGTACACTCAGACTCTTATACACATCAGACGCTGCCCACGATCGCATAAGTGTAGATCTCGGTGGTC
>JAEYUO010000068.1 GCA_023432465.1 Planctomycetota bacterium
CTGCTCAGCAGCGCGGCCAGTTCCGTGCACGCCCCCACCAGCGCGGGCGCCGGGCTCCCGATCCAGTGCGGCGGCGCGGACAGGGTCACCTCCGCCACACCCGTCCCCGATTCCCAGATCGCCCCCATGTTCAGCACCATCCGCACCACCCGATCCGTGCGCAGCGCCTCGGCAAGTTGCCGACCCGGATCGATCCCGTTCTGACAGCTCACCACCAGCGGCCCCGCGCTCCCATCCCGCGCCGAAAGCACCGGCGCGATCTCCAAGGCCACATCCGCGATCGCCGTCGTCTTCGTCGTCACGAACACCGCATCCACCCGGCCGATCGCCCGCAGGTCCGCCACCGTCCGAACCACAATCGGACGCGATGCCCCGTTCAACTCCCCGCGGCACTCCGCCCCGTGTGCAAACAAGTGCCCCGCCCGTGCGGGGTTGCGGCACACCACCACCGTCGGCACAACCCGTCCGAGCAACGCCGCCAGAACCGTGCCGATCGCACCGGCTCCGATAATCGCCACGCGCTCAAACGCAGGAACGGTTCCAACCCCTGTGATCGCATTCTGGCTCATTGATTCACCTTACCGCCATGCTATACTCGATAAAAAGATAGACTACTCTCTTGAAGCCCCTCCCCATGACTTCCTCCCCGCCCATCAAGCGACTCCCGCCCCTCCAGCCCCTCTCCAGAGAGCACATGAGCGGGCTCATCCAGGCGCGGAATCTCGCCGCCGCCGCGAACCAGCCCCCCGAGGCTCGCCGCGAAGCGCTCGCACGCTTCCGGGCCGTGTGGGACGACGAAATCGCCGCCCACTTCCTCGATGAAGAGCGCATGCTCGCCGACCTGCTCTCCCCCGCATCCCTCGCCCGCCTTCACACCGAGCACCGCGCCATTCGTGCGCTGGCTCAGCACGCTATCGCCGAATCCGATCAGGCCTCCCCCGACCCCGAACTCCTTCGCAAGCTCGGCATCGCCCTCCACGATCACATCCGGTGGGAGGAACGCGACGCCTTCGGCGAGGCCGAACGCGCTGCCACACCCGCCGACCTCGAACGCCTCGCCTCCGATGCCGCGGCCATCGAGCGCGACCGACCCGGATCACGCCCGCGGCTGCGGCTCTGAAGCAGAAAGGACCGGCACCATGAGCGCGCTCCCCGCAACTTCACCTTCCGCCAGGCGTGGCTGCCCCATGCGAGCCATGCTCAAGGCGATCGGGCTGGATACCGCCCTCCCGAGCGGCGAACCCCGAACCGTTGAGAAGGGTTTCTTCCTCGCCGCGATCCTCGTCGTCCTCACCGCAGGCGCATCTTGGGGCGCGGCCCTGCTCTGGCAGATCGGCCTCTCCGGCAAGTTCACCGGCGTGTCGATCCACCACGTCAACGCACACGGTCACGCGCAGGTCTTCGGTTGGATGCTCCTGTTCGTCATGGGCGCGGGCTACCGCATGTTCCCCCGCTTCTGGAGCGCGCCGCTCGCCTTCCCCCGGCTCGTGCCCCTCGTCCTCGCCGCAATGATCTCCGGGCTCGCCCTCAGCCTCCTCGCGCCCGTCCTCCCCGCGTCGGGCGCGGCCCCCATCGTGCTCACGCTCATCGGCGGCGGGCTCGAGCAGCTCGCCATCCTCCTCTTCGCCATCCAGTTGCTCTTCACCTTCGTCCGCGGCCGAACACGCCTCGACCCCGCCACCGCCTTCATCTTCGCCGCCATCGCATGGGCGATGGTCATGGCCGAGGCCAATGTCTGGTACACATGGGCAACCCTCGCCGCCGCGGATCGTGGCGAAGTCATCCACATCGTCTCCACCTATCAGCCCGCCCTCCGCAGTGTCCAGCTCCGCGGCTTCGGTCTGTTCATCATCCTCGGCGTCTGCCTGCGTGTCCTCCGCGGCCTCTTCGGTCTCCCCGCGGTGAGCAACCGCCGCGCGTGGATCGCCCTCGCCGTCCTCACCGCCGCCGTCCTGCTCGACTCCATCTCCTTCGTGCTCATGCGACGCACCGGCGACCTCCGCTGGGCCGGCGCGATGTATCTCGGCTGGGTCCTACTGCCCGTCGGCCTGCTCCCTATCGCACTCCCATGGAAGCTCTGGCGGCCCTTCCCGACGCCGCACCGTTCCAACAAGTTCATCCGCGCCGCCTTCGCGTGGCTCGCCATCGCGATGGCCCTCCTCCTGCTCACCCCGCTGTTCCAGAAACTCGCGGGCGTCTACTTCAGCCACGCCTACTACGGCGCAACGCGCCACGCCCTCGCCGTCGGCTTCATCTCCATGATGATCGTCGGCATGGCCTCCCGCATCGCCCCCCGCCTCCGCGGCATCGATGGCCCAAACCTCCCGCCCCTCAACGCGGTCTTCATCCTGCTCAACCTCGGGTGCTTCCTCCGCGTCGCCGTCCAGCCTCTCACCGAGTTCAACACCGTCTTCTATCCCGTCGTCACCGCCAGCGGCATGATCGAGCTCGCCGCGCTTGCCATCTGGGCCGTGGAAATGGTCCGCATCCTCCGCAGGCCGGACCCCGGCTCCCCCGCCGCGGCCCACACCGCTCGCTCCGTGCCGCTCCCCGTGCTCGCCCGTTGATTCCCCGTCCGCCCCGACGCGGAGCCTTACGATGATCACCCTCCCCGATCCACTCGAAGAACTCCGCTCGCGAATGGGTCTCCCCACGCCGCTTCCCGACGGCCCCATGCCCACGCTCGCGGCATGGCTCGACGATGCCCTCCGCATCAAGGCTCAGCCAAACCCCAACGCGATGATCCTCGCGACATCTTCTTCAAGCGGGTGTCCCTCCGCCCGCGTCGTGCTCTGCAAAGCGATCGAAGTCGAGTCCGCTTCCCTCGTCTTCTTCACCAACTACACCAGCCGCAAGGCCTGCGAGATCGATGCCAACCCGCGCGTCGCCTGCGTGTTCCACTGGGACCACGCCGGTCGTCAGGCCCGCATCGAGGGTCAGGCCGAGCGCGTCCCCGATGCCGAGAGCGACGAGTACTTCCGCAGCCGCGCGCTGCTCTCGCGCCTCGGCGCATGGGCAAGCGAGCAGGGCCAACCGCTCGCCCGCCGCGCCGAACTCATCGACCGCGTCCGCGCCACCATGAAGCGCTTCGGCGTTCACCTGCACCACTTCGCGCTCCCCGCCGCCGCGCCCGAGATCCCCCGCCCGCCGCACTGGGGCGGCTACCGAGTACGCATCGACACCGTCGAGCTCTGGCTCGGCGGAGGCGGCCGTCTCCACGATCGCGGCATCTGGAAACGCCAGCCCGGCGCATCCCCGCTCGCGTGGACCGCAACCCGCATCCAGCCCTGAACCACCCACCAAGGAATCACCGCCATGAACCGCCGATCCTGGGCCGAACCGTACAAGATCAAGATGGTCGAACCTCTCCGCATGACCACCCGCGCCGAGCGCGAGCACGCGATCGCCGAGGCCGGCTACAACACCTTCCTCCTCCGCAGCCGCGATGTTTACATCGACCTCCTCACCGACTCGGGTGTCTCCGCGATGTCCGACCGTCAATGGGCCGGCATGATGCTCGGCGATGAGGCCTACGCCGGAAGCGAAAACTTCTATCACCTCGAAGACGTCGTCCGCCGCTACTACGGCTACACCCACCTCATCCCCACGCACCAGGGCCGCGGCGCCGAGCACATGCTCAGCCGCATGTGCATCAAACCCGGCGACATCATCGCCGGCAACATGTACTTCACCACCACCAAGGCCCACCAGGAACTCGCCGGCGGCCGCTTCGTCGATGTCATCTGCGATGCCGCCCACGACCCCGATGACGAGTCCCCATTCAAGGGCAACCTCGACCTCGCCAAGCTCTCCGCGCTCATCGACCGCGTCGGCGCAGACCGCATCGCCTACATCTGCCTGCAGATGAACGTGAACATGGCTGGCGGCCAGCCCGTCAGCCTCGCCAACCTGCAAGAGGTCTCCGCGCTCTGCCGCAAGCACCGCATCCGCATCTTCCTCGATGCCACCCGCGCCGTCGAGAACGCCTACTTCATCAAGCAGCGCGAGCCCGGCCAGCAGGACCGCTCCATCCCCGAGATCCTCCGCGAGATCTGCTCCTACACCGACGGCTGCACCAACTCCGCCAAGAAGGACTGCCTCGTCAACATCGGCGGCTTCCTCGCCCTCAACGACGATGAACTCGCCGAAGAGGCCCGCAACATGGTCGTCCTCTACGAAGGCCTCCACACCTACGGCGGCCTCGCAGGGCGCGACATGGAGGCCATGGCCATCGGCATCGAGGAGTCCGTGCAGTACGACCACATCCGCGCCCGCGTCGGACAGGTCGAGTACCTGGGCAACCGCCTCCTCCGCGCCGGCGTGCCCATCGTCCGTCCCATCGGCGGCCACGGCATCTTCCTCAACGCCGCCAAAATGCTCCCCCACATCCCGCGCGAGCAGTTCCCCTCCCAGGCCCTCGCCGCCGCGCTCTACGTTGAGTCCGGCGTCCGCGCGATGGAACGCGGCGCAGTCTCCGCCGGCCGCGACCCCGACACCGGCGAGAACATCTTCCCCAGCCTCGAACTCGTCCGGCTCACCATCCCCCGCCGCGTCTACACCCAGGCCCACATGGATGTCACCGCCGAGTCCGTCATCGAGCTCATGGAAAACGCCCAGTCCGTCGCCGGCCTGAGCTTCACCCACGAACCCAAGTACCTGCGCTTCTTCCAGTCCCGATTCAGGCAGGTCTCGCCAGCCGAGCGGACGCACACGCCCGCTCGATCAACCCCGCGGCGTCAACCCGCATAGGACCGAACCGCTCACGATTCCTCATCCTCGGCCTCTTCCCCCTGCGAGCCGTGCGCCGGCTCGCCGAAGATCGCCGTGCCCACGCGCACCATGTTCGCGCCCTCTTCGATCGCGACCTCGTAGTCGCCGGACATCCCCATCGACAGAATGTTGAACGTCGGCGGGACATCGCCCGACTCGCGGATCTCGTCGAACAGTTCGCGGCAGCGGGCAAAGGTCCCCCGCGAATCCTCCGGATTCTCAGACAGCGGCGCCATCGTCATCAGCCCCCGCACGCGGAGCTGGATCATCGTCTCGATCTCCCCCACAAGGTGCGGGGCCGCGGCGATCGCACAGCCGAACTTCTGCCTCTCGCCCGAGCAGTTCACCTGCACCAGCACATCGATCGGCTTCTCCCGCTTCATCCCGATGAGCTGCAGCTCCTCGGCCAGACGCAGCGAATCCACCGAGTGAATCAGCCGGCAGACATCCACCACCTTGCGGGCCTTGTTCCGCTGCAGGTGGCCGATCATGTGCCAACGCACCGTGCCCGGCATCGCCGGAGTTTGCCATTCGCTCTCCGGCCCGATGCCGCCGCCCGCGGCGGGCGCGGGCGGAATCACCCCCGGCACCGTCCGGTGCCGCTGCAGCCACTCATCGATGATCGCCGCCCGCTGCACAAGCTGCAGCACGCGGTTCTCGCCGAAGTCCGTATGCCCCAGCCGGATCAACTCGCGGATCTGATCCGGCTCGGCGTGCTTGGTCACGGCGATGAGCAGCACACGGTCCGCCGCGGTGCCCGCGCGCGATGCCGCCTGCGCGATCCGCTCGCGTACCTCGGTGTAACGATCTTTCAACGACGCAATCGTCGTCATGGGCAATGCGGGCCTCCTGCCCTGTCCCCCGCGGGGTGCCGACACAACTTGATCGCACTAGCCTAGCCGATGCGCGGCCCCCGTGCCATCCCCTCCCCCCCGGTCGCCGTGCTTGTTTCGCGCCTCTGGCGGGCTACGCTGAAAGCAAACCAACCGCCGAAGGGGAACCCATGTCCACACCGTCCACCGCTGTTCGCTCGCTCCCGGTCGCCGCGGGCGATGCCGCGCCGGATTTCACACTCCAGAATCAGGATCGCCAGGACTTCAAACTCGCCGATGCGATCAAGCACGGAGATGTGGTCCTGTGCTTCTTCCCCTTCGCCTTCACCGGCGTCTGCGGCACGGAGATGAAGTGCATCTCGCGCGAGATGGCCGAGTGGCAGAAGAAGGGCGCGCAGGTCGTCGGCATCTCATGCGATTCGCCCTTCGTCCTCAAGGCCTGGGCCCAGGCCGAGGGCTTCGAGCACCCGCTGCTCAGCGACCTGCACCGCAACGTCTGCAAGGCCTACGGCATCTACTGGGCGGATATGAACACCACCAACCGCGCCACCATCATCATCGGGCAGAACGCCGAAGGCCGCGGCAAGATCAAGTGGGTCCAGACCCGCCAGCCGGGCAACGCCATGAACTGGGATGAAGTTCTCGCGAAGGTTGGCTAAGCGACGAGGGCGGAGAATTGCATCGTTGAGGGCATGGTGGGGGAGGATGTGGGTGCGCGCAGAATCGCCGGCGTGTTGATTGAACACGGGGCCGCGATAAGTTTGAGCGATGGTCAGGGCCGGGAGG
>JAEYUO010000063.1 GCA_023432465.1 Planctomycetota bacterium
CGTGAACATGATGGGGAAGTATGGGGGACGGATCGGGTTTTGTCAAGGTATTCTTTTTGGATTTTGAGTGGGTGTGGAGAAGTGGTGTAAGTAGTTGGTGGGACAGCGGATAGGGCTCATAGGACCAGTAGGACTGATGGGTCCGAAGGTCTGTGCAGTTGTGCTTTCTGCGGTATCTGCGGCGCGATGGTCAGGCCGGGCTTGTGCTGTTTCGGGACAGGTGGGTTCTTGAGGAATGGCGCGGGCAGCAGGACTTCAGCCGGTGCTTCGTACTGGAGGGAGACGCCTGGCCAAGGAGACGACCTGTGCGCACGAATCGAGAGTCCAAATCATCGAGTTGTTGTGGTGCGCCGAGTCGAATGGGCGCTCGACTTGCCGCGGCGATCCTGTGTCTGCTCGCATTACTGGCACACACTCGAGCGCATGCTCAGTGTCAGCCGCTGTGGGTTTCCGGCGGCGGATTGCCCGGGGTTTCCGGCACGGTTCACGCCGCGACGAGCTGGGATCCGGATGGGGCTGGTCCTGGGTCGCCGGTGCTGGTTGTTGGGGGATTCTTCAATGCAGCGGGCAGGACGCTCGCGGGGAACATCGCGGTGTGGGACGGAGGCGAGTGGCTGCCGCTGGGTGAGGGGCCCGGCGGGACTGTGGTCGCGCTCGCGGTTTTGCCGGATGGCACGCTCGTTTGCGCGATTCAGTTCGTCGAGAACAGCGTGGTCACCGGCCGGGTGCGGCGATGGACAGGGTCGGAATGGCAGACGGTGGGTGCGGCGATGAATGCTCCGGCGTGGGCTCTGGCGGTTCTCTCAACCGGAGAACTTGTCGCAGCGGGCGAGTTCACGACGATCGCCGGGGTCGTCGTCAATCGGGTGGCGCGGTTTGACGGCGTGGCGTGGCGATCCATGAACGGCGGCGTGAACGCCCGGGTTCACAGTCTGCTTGCGCTGCCGGACGGCGGGTGCATTGCCGGCGGGGACTTCACATCAGCGGCTGGGGTTCAGGCTCGACGCATCGCGGAGTGGAACGGATCTGCATGGGTGGAGATCGGAGGCGGGACCTCCGGCGCTGTGAGATCGCTCGCACGTGAGGCCGATGGAGGCATCATCGCTGGCGGCGACTTCGTATCTGCTGGTGGCTCGCCGGCTTTGAGCATTGCCCGTTGGAACGGGGCCTCGTGGTCGTCTCTTGGGACCGGATTGGGTGGTCAGGTCTACGCGCTGAGCGCAGGACCGGATGGTGAGATCATCGCCGGTGGGTTGCTCTCGCTGTCGATACAAGGGCAACCGATCCACGCGATCGCTCGGTGGAATGGACTTTCGTGGGATTCGATCCAAGGCCCTCCCGATGCATTCATCCGCGCGCTTTGCCGGCTGTCCGATGGTCCGCTGATAGCCGGTGGCAGCAGCTTCAGGCAGATCGGCGACGCCGCGGTCAGCAATGTCGCTGCATGGGACGGCGAGAGCTGGGGCAGCCTCGGCTTGGGCACCAACGGCGCGATCTTCACAATGCTTGAGTTGCCGGATGGGCGCGTTCTGGTGGGCGGCGAGTTCACATCGGTTGAGGGTGTGCGTGCACGTCACGTGGCTCTGTGGGATAACGGGACCTGGCTCCCGGTTGGCGCTGGATTCGATGGCGCGGTGCTCTCGCTGATTGAACTTCCCGGCGGTGATGTCCTGGCGGGTGGCCGGTTCACCCGCTCCGGCGAGGTCACGACTCGGCACATCGCCCGATGGGACGGGGTGACGTGGCACCCGATGGGCGACGGGCCGAGTGAATGGGTCGCGTGCCTCGCGTCGCGTTCAGGCGGGCAAGTGCTCGCCGGGCTCCTCGGAACGCCGGGCGTGTCCAGAAACATTGAGCTTTGGGATGGCAGCGCATGGTCGGCATTGCCGGGCGGGGATGTCAACTCGTACGCGTCGGCGATGCTCACCGTTGGCAATGGGGATGTGATCGTCGCCGGTTCGTTCAGCCAGGCCGGCGCAGTGAACGCCTCTCAGATCGCACGCTGGAACGGGGCGAGTTGGTCAACGCTTGGATCCGGCATGCAGTCAGGAACGCCGACGGGGTCCTTGGCGCTGATGCCGAACAACGACATCGTCGCCGCCGGGAGCTTCAGCGTCGCGGGAGGGGTTTCCGCTTCACGCATCGCCAGGTGGAACGGCACGGGGTGGTCCGCTTTCGGGAGCGGCCTGAACAACACCGTTGCAGGGGTGCACGTGACCGGTGCGGGCGAAGTGTTTGCCGTCGGTCGCTTCCTCCACACGCAATCGAGCCCGCCCATTGTCGGTGCTGCTCGGTGGACCGGCGCGAGTTGGGTTTCGATGGGCGTGCGCATCCCACCCTTCTTCGGAAGTGCAGCGTGCGTGAAGGAGCTCTCGAACGGCGAGGTCTGGATTGGCGGGTCGTTCCTGATCGCGGATGATGAGGTTGCCCCGTATCTCCTACGCGGCCGGTTGAACCCCGATGCTCCACTCATCATTGAGCAGCCTGTGAGCACCGATGCCTGTCCACCGGCGAGCGCGGTCCTCCGGACGCGTGCCGCTGGTTCTGCACCGCTTGCGTATCAGTGGCAATGGCGGCCCGCGCCCGAGGGTCCATGGGTGGACCTCCTGGATGGCTTGAACATTGATCCCGGCGGCGGGCCGCGATCGGTGACCGCGGCGGGCGCGATCGCGGACGAACTCTTACTGACTGACATCGCGGGCGGCGGCTCGGCGTTCGCGTTTGCGGTCCGGGTCAGGGTCTCGGATGCGTGCGGGCTTGCGACCAGCGATGAAGCGCAGGTGTTTGTGTGCCCGGCCGACTTTGATTGCTCCGGGTCGATCTCTGTGGTTGATATCTTTGTGTTTCTGTCTGCGTGGTTCGCTGGGGATGCGCGTGCGGATCTCGATGGAATCAGCGGGGTAGCGGTGCCGGACATCTTCGCGTTCCTGAGCGCGTGGTTTGCGGGGTGTCCATGAGCTTCATCGTTCGCGCTGTTGTCCATACCTCCGACAATGCGGCGCCGACGGCATGATGGCGGGAAGGGAATAGCGCTCGATGTCGCGGGCGACCTGGCGGGCGCCTTCGGTTCGAACTATTCGATGCGGGGCCGGCTGTCCTCGGTCTGGTAGAGGATGAGGCCGGAGCTGGGTGGACCGGGAGTGGGGTCGGGCATGCTGGGCGTAGGTTTCCAGCGGTCACGATTGGGGGCGCGCATCGTGGCACACCCGCCTCAGGACAGGCGGCTGTACCACGGCACCGGAGCAATTCTTAATCGTGATCGCCGCCGGACCTGCGCTTCTTGATCTCGCCGCGGGACTTTTTTTCGGTGATTCTGCGTTCGATGCTGCCGCGGGAGGGCTTGGTAGCGCGGCGGTGTTTGGGCTCGTGCATGGCCTCGATGAGGAGTTCGCGCAGGCGGTCCATGCATTCGGATTTGTTCTGGGATTGGGAGCGGTGCTCGCCGCTGGCGAGGCTGATTTCTCCGCCGCGGATGACGGTGCGGGTGCGGCCGTCTTCGAGTTCTTCGATGACGGTTTGTGCGCCGACGATGCGGGAGCCGGCGAGTGTGCGGAGTCGGGCCTTGGCGCGGGGCGGCAGGGGGATGGCATCGAGGTCGATGCGGAGTTCGGCGCGGGTGGAAACCTTGTTGACGTTCTGGCCGCCGGGTCCGGAAGCGCGCGAGAAGGAGAAGCGGAGGGCGGAATCGGGAACGCGGATGCCCGGGGCGATGGCGGTGCCGCCTGCCTGCGCGGAGTCATCGGGGTGTGCGTGCGGTGCGGCCATTGCCGGTATCCTCCGGGGGATTGAAGCGCAAGGAGCGAGCGATGGCGAGTCGGGCGAAGTGGCAACGTGGCGGATGTGCGGCGGGAGTGTTTGCGGTGTGTGCGTGCGCGGTGGCGCAGCCGGAAGTGGAGGGCGGGGAGGAACCGGCGGGCGCGGAGGAGGCGGTGACGTTTCGGCTGCCCGCGCCGGAGTGGACGGTGCGGATCGAGCCGCGGGCGTGGTGGGCGTCGCCGAGCGGGGAGATCAAGCTTCCCGCGGCGAGCGGGACTGGGCCGAGCGGGTTTACGGATTCGGGTCAGTTGGTGGAGGTGAGGCGGCTCAATCTGGATACGCCGCGATTGAGCGCGGCGGGGGAGGTGGAGGTGAGCGCGGGGCTTTGGCGGTTTGGATTCAGCGCGGGCGGGTTCTCGCTGGATCGGGACTCGACGATCGCGGATGCGGCGTTTCGGATGGGGTCGGTGGAGGTGTCGCCGGGGGAGGAGTTGGGCGTTCGGATGGAGTATTCGACGTTCGAGCTGACGCTGGGGTATGAGGTGTGGTCGCGGGACTTTCGGAAGGCGTCGAAGCGGCCGGAGGATGCGCTCGATGTGGGGATGCGGCTGATTGTGCTGGCGGGGGCGCGGATCCATGATCTGGATGTGGAGGTTGCATCGATTGACGATGGGACGAGCGCGGGGACGGATCAGACGTACTTTGAGCCGCTGGGGGGCGTGCGTATGGAGGCGGAGATCTGGGAGCGGTTCACGCTCGCGTTGCAGGCGAGCGGCGGGGCGTGGGTGGAGGCGGATCGGTCGGTGTTCTCGTTTGACCTGTCGATCGCGGTTCGGTGGGAGCCGATCCGGAACGTGGGGGTGGAGGTGGGGTGGCGTCAGATGCTGATGAGCATGACTGATGGTGAGGAAGACACGGCGGAGGAGTTTGAGTTCACGGGCGGGATGGCGGGGTTGTTTGCGGGTGTGGTGGTGAGGTTTTGAACGGCGTGCGTAAACTGGGGATGTGCCCGGGTAGCTCAGCTGGATAGAGCAGCGCTTTCCTAAAGCGCAGGTCGCACGTTCGAATCGTGTCCCGGGTGTTGGCGGAATGGGCGTGGAGGCCGCGCTAGACTTGGCCCCTTGCGGAGGGCGAGCCGGAGGTTCGGCGGGCTGCTGCAAGTTGGCCAAGGACAAGCACTTATGGAAGCCGGGATCGTCGGACTGCCCAATGTCGGCAAGAGCACGCTGTTCAATGCGCTGACGAAGGCGGGCGCGCTGGCGGCGAACTACCCGTTTGCGACGATCGAGCCGAACGTGGGGGTGGTGCCGATTCCGGATCCGCGGCTGGAGGTGATCCGCAAGCACATCGAGAGCCAGAAGGTGATTCCGGCCGCGCTTCGGCTGGTGGACATCGCGGGGATTGTGCGCGGGGCGAGCAAGGGGGAGGGGCTGGGGAACAAGTTTTTGTCGCACATCCGCGAGGTGGATGCGATCGTGCAGGTGGTTCGGTGCTTTGAGAAAGCGCCGGGCGGGGAGGAGATCACGCACGTGGAGGGGACGGTCGATCCGGTGCGGGATCTGGAGACGATCAACGCGGAGCTGATCATCGCGGACCTGCAGACGGTGGAGAGCGCGCTGCCGAAGGCGGAGCGTGCGGCCAAGAGCCAGGAGCGGGAGAACGTTGCGCGGTACGAGGTGCTGAAGAAGCTGATGCCGGTGCTGAGCGCGGGGCGTCCGGCGGGCGATGTGAAGATCGAGGAGCCGGAGCAGGTGAAGGCCCTGAAGGGGCTGGGGATGATCTCATCGAAGAAGGTGCTGTATGTCGCGAACGTGAGCGACGATGATGTGGCGGGGCGCGGGCCGCTGGCGATGCGGGTGCGGGAGTGGGTGAAGGGGCACGGGGGCGACCCGGAGCACGATGTGGTGCCGGTGTGCGCGAAGATCGAGAGCGAGCTGGCGGAGCTGAGCGATGCCGATCGGCAGGAGATGCTCGAGAGCCTGGGGATGAAGGAGCCCGCGCTGAATGCGCTGGCGCGTGCGGCGTATCACCTGCTGGGGGTGCAGAGCTTCTATACGGCGGGGCCGAAGGAGATCCGTGCGTGGACGGTGCCGGTGGGGGCGACAGCTCCGCAGGCGGCGGGGGTGATCCATACGGACTTTGAGCGCGGGTTTATTCGCGCGGAGATCTACTCGGTGGATGACCTTGTGGAGCTGAAGACCGAGAAGGCGATCAAGGAGAGCGGGCGGATGCGGATGGAGGGGAAGGGGTACACGATGCAGGATGGGGATGTGTGCCACTTCCTGTTCAACGTGTAGGCGGGGGAGGGGGCGGGGGGACTTCGGTGTTGGTCGCGCCGACATTCTCGGCCTGGATCAGACGGCGGCGCAGTTCCGCGGCCTCCTTCGACTGGTTGAGCAGCTCTTTGCCATAGGCGAGGCGCAGATTGACAAGGAAGAGGACTCGCATCGCCCGCCGGTTGGGGATCTCGTAGAGGCCGTCGATCAGGGCCTTGAGCGTTTCGGCGGCCTGGGTGACTTCCGGTTCACGGCTTGGATCGGTCAGGCCTTGGCGTGATGCGGCTGCATGTCGCTGGATGACTTCACAAGCCCGCATCCCCGTACGAAGAGGGCGCCATTCGTCATGCGGGTCGAGCAGGCGGTCCCAGTGGGGGTCGTTCGCGTCCAGCGCAGCGCGGGCGGAAGCGTGGTCGCCTGCTCGCAAAGCCCAGAACGCGAGGGCATCGCGCCAGAGGACGATCTCGAAGTCAAAGCCGCGTCCGGCTGCCTCGGCATTCGCCACGACTTCCTTGACCTTTTTGACGCGGGCGGTCCAGAGATCGACGGCTTCGCCTGGAATGCTCTCGCCAAAGAGGAGTGGTCCGGCGGCAGACTCAAGGATGGTGAGTGGCGGGAACCAGTCGAGGCTGAAACTTCCCCGGTTTTGGAACTCGAGGACTTTCAGAGTCGAGACCAGGTTGAGACGGAGTTCTTCAACCATTCGGGCCTGCTCTCGCTGCGCAGTCTGCACGGCTGTGTATCGCTCCTGAAGCACCTGTTCGCGGCCGCGCATGGCGAAGTAGACGGCGGAGGAAGTTCCGCCGATGAGTGCGATGAGGAGGAGGATGCTTGCGCCGACGAGCGCGGGCTGGCGCCGGAGGAGGAGGGCGAGCCGGCGTGCGCGGCTCGGGTTTCGCCACTCGATGGGGCGCGCGGTGAGCCATGCGTCGAGGTCTTCGGCGAGCGCATGCGCGGAGGCGTAGCGGTGTGCGGGAACCGGCGCGAGGGCACGGCGGCAGATGGCATCGAGATCGGGATCGACTTCCGGGCGCAGGGCACGCGGGGAGGGGGCAGGGGTATCGGGGCGGTTGTGGCGCGCGGAGACCTGCGCGGGGGTATCGCCGTTGGGGGCCTTGCCGACGAGGAGGAAGTAGAGGAGACCTCCGAGGGCGTAGACATCGGCGGGGATGGCCTGGGCTCCGTCCTCGCCGCGGAACTGCTCGGGGGCGGTGAAGGCGAGGTTGCCGACGGGTGTGGCATCGGGGATTCGTCCGGCATCGGAACGGACGGCCGCGGCAACGCCGAAGTCGGCAACCTTGGGGACGCCGTCCTTGGTGAGCAGGACGTTGGAGGGCTTGAGGTCGCAGTGGACGACACCTGCGAGGTGGGCGGCGTGGACGCCGCGGCAGATCTGGGCGATGAGCTGGGCGGCATGTCGCGGGGGGAGGGGTTCTGCGCGTTTGGCGAACCACTGGGCGAGGTCGCCATCGTCGATGTGCTCGTAGAGGATGTAATCCATGCCGGCTTCGTCGGTGGCGCGATCGAAGACGCGGACGACGTTCGGATGGCTGATGCGTCGGGCCTTGCGGGCCTCGGCGGCGGCCTGGGATGCGGCATCGACGTTGAGGACCGGGCGCATGCGCTTGATGGCGACCCATGCGGGGCGATCGGATTCGGAGAGTTGGCGGTCGGCGGCGAGGTAGACCTCGCCCTGGGCTCCGACGCCGAGCCGCTGGCGGATATCGAAGCGCCGGCGGCCATCGGGCATGCGAGGTCCGAAGTCGCCGGGGACGGTGAGGGGAGCGGGGCGACCGGCGGAGCGCGCGAGGGTGGTGGTGGAGGCGAGGCCCTCGGAGAGTGCGAAGGCGGTTTCGATGGCTTCGCGGAGGTTGGGGTGCGCGGCGGCGAGGGCGCGAACGGCATCGGCTTCGGGTGTGCCGGCGTGGACGGCAGCGCGGATGGCGAACTCGATGGCGGCATCGAGCGCGATTCGGAGGCCGGTGAGAGTGGGGATCGCGTCGAGGTAGCGGGCGAGGGAGTTGGGGAGGGCCTTGTGGAGGCGTTCGCGGGCATCGGCCTCGATGACATCGGCGAGCTCGTGATCCGAGCGTGCGCCGGTGGCCTCGAGGATGCGGCGCATGGCAGGATCGGACTCTGAGATGTAGAGCCCTGCGACGATGGTCGCGGCGTCCTGTGAAGTGTGGACGGGCATCAGAGCTCTCCGGCCTGGAGCTTTTCCTTGAGCAGGAGTCGGATGGCGTGCCAGCGCTGTCGGGCGGTCGCGGGCGGGATGCCCATGGCCTCGGCGATGCGGAAGAGGGGCCAGTCGGCGAGCCAGAGCGTGAGCACGGTGCGGTCGTCATCGGAGCGGAGCGCGGCGAGGGCGCGCTCGAGGATGATCTCCGCGCCGTCATCTGACCCGTTCTCGGCGGCTTCGATGCGGGCGAGGAGCTTGCGGGCGATTGTGCCATCCTCGCCCTCGGCGATCTGGAGGCGTTTGACGATGCGGACTTTGTCGATGACGGCGGCCTCGGCCATTCGGAAGAGGAGCGCCCAGAGCTGGGGCTCATCGACGGCCTGGAGCTTGCCATCGCGGACGTAGCGGTCGAAGCGGCGGCCGATGGTCGAGAGGATGTCGAGGGAATCGAACATGCGCCGGACGGAAGCGCCCAGCTTGCCCCGGACGCGCCGCCGGATCAGATCGCCGTAGTTGACGAGGAACGAGGCCGCGGCATCGCGGTCGCCGCCGCGCATCCGGGTGAGGAGGTCGGTGACGGGGGGCGTGGGGATTGGGGGGACCGCGAGCGGTTGGTCCCGGAACAGTGAAGAGCTGGGTTGAGTTTCGAGCATGGGTGATCCCCCGCCGGCGGGTGACCCACAAAAAAATCTTTCGCGATGGCTCACACGGCCGCCGCGAGGCACGACTGACAGGTCAGAGGGCAGTTCAGGAGACGTGAAAGGCCGCGGGGTACGCGGCAGCGGTGTTCCTGCGCCCGGAGAACGACTATGTCAGTCAAGAACAGGTGTGAGCGTACCGCAAAGCGGGGTTGGATTCCATTGGTTTTCGGGCTTCTGGCCACTTTCAGCGTGGTGGCGGCCCCTACGGCTGCTGAGCCGGCGCAGGCGATCACTGCGACGCCGAAAGGCGGGCAGATTCTCCGGGCCGACGGGGTGTGGGACGAGATGATGCGGTGGCTGATTCAGAGACTGGTGGAGAAGATGAACTGCGATTTCTCCAGCATTCCCGACGACGTTCCGGTCGCGATGATGATGGTGGTGGATTGTTACATGGCTGGGGGCGTGTCGGACATGACACCGGACGAGGCGGCGGAGTTCGTGGCCACGATTGATGAGGCGCACGGGCTGACGAAGGAGGCCCCGGAATCGGTTCCGCCGGACATTCAGGAGAAGTTTCTGTCAGTGCTGCGCGCGATGCGGGCAGAGGCGGTGGTGAAGCAATGAGCGAATCACACCCGACCCCGATGGGGACCGATCTGAACGGGAACGGGGGGGAATCGTCGGCGCAGGCGGACCCCGCGCTGCATCAGCGGCTGCGGGCGGTGACACGGGACTTCAGTCATCGGGAGCTGGCCGAGCTCACGGGCGTGTCGCTGGAGACGGCGCGGCGGTACAACGAGGGCCGCGGCCCGAGCGTGGCGTACATCAAGAAGCTGTGCGATGCGCTGGGGATCAGCGCGGACTGGGTGCTGCTGGGTCGCGGCTCGCCGGTGTATCGCCCGGGCGTGCCGCTGGGGCAGATGGACTCGTCGGTGGATGAGGTGCTCGACGGTCTGAGCCGGTATCTGAAGCGGTTGCATCTGGAACTGGCCCGCGCGGGGACGGGGATGCAGCCCGGGGGTACGGGCGGGCAGGTCGAGGCATCGCTGTCGGCGTCGCTGCACGCGGACCTTGTGAACCCGCCGGTGCGGGAAGTGCCTATGGATCAGTTTGCGGATCCGTTTGCCGATCCGCTCACCGAGCCGGTGCGGATTGCCCCGCCGACTGAGCCGGCGGCCAAGCCGGCGGCGACGATCCAGGTGCGTCTGGTGCTTGGACCGTTCAATGGGCGGCAGCTCTCCCTTCCGGTCGGGACGATCGGTGAGATCCTGGTCCGGCTCGACGCTTCGGGCGAGGCGGCGCTGGATATGGCTGAGGCGGAGCCGGAAGCGGAGCGGCACAGGTATCGTCGCGTGTTTGACCGGGTGTACCGGTGGATTGGTTCATCGCGGCCGCAGTGACGGGAAGAAGACGGTTCTGTACGATTGATCCTGGGCTTCATCTCGCGCGTGCGGGGTGCGTTGTCGCGTTGCGCGATGGGAACCGGGAGAGCGACGTATGGACCGGCACATCGTGGCGCTTGGCGGCGGCGGGTTCTCGATGGAGAGCGGGTGGTCCGCGCTGGATGGCTATGCGCTGCGTTTGACCCGGAAACGCAGGCCGCGGGTGTGCTTTGTGCCGACGGCGAGCGGGGACAGCCCGGAGTATGTGAAGAAGTTTCTGCGGGCGTTTCGGGGGCGTGCGGAGACGAGCTTTCTGTCGTTGTTTCGGCGGGATGCGCGGGATGTGCGGGAGTCCTTGCTGTCGCAGGATGTGATCTATGTCGGCGGGGGGAACACGGCGAACCTGCTGGCGGTGTGGCGGCTGCACGGGGTGGATGTGATCATGCGGGAGGCGTGGCGGCGGGGCGTGGTGTTGACGGGGATCTCGGCGGGGATGCTGTGCTGGTTTGGGTCGTGCGTGACGGACTCTTTCGGGCCGCTGGCGAGGCTGGATGATGGGCTGGGGCTGCTGGCGGGGTCGGCGTGCCCGCACTATGACGGGGAGGCGGGGCGGCGGCCGACGTATCGGCGGCTGGTGGGGGAGGGATTGCCGGGTGGGTATGCGGCGGACGACTTCGCCGCGCTGCACTTTGTGGGTCGGCGGCTGCATGCGTGCGTGGCGTCGAGGGCGGGTGCGGGGTGCTATCGGGTGCGGCGTGTGAGGGGGCGGGTGGTGGAGGAGGCGATCGCGACGTCGTGGTTCGGCTGGTTGGACGTGATCGGCACCGTCGCCTTCGCGCTCTCGGGCGTCCTCATCGCCCGCACGGAGCGCTTCTCGCTGCTCGGCGCCTTCGTGCTCGCGGCACTGCCG
>JAEYUO010000100.1 GCA_023432465.1 Planctomycetota bacterium
GAGGCGGACAGGGCGGGCGTCGTCGTCGGCGTCGCGGCCGGGGTGGTCGCGGCGGGCAGGGCGCGGCGGGTGGGTATGGACAGGGCCAGCCCGGGCAGCCGGGCGTCGGGCCGGGGGGGCAACAACAAGGCGGTGGCGGCGGGGGCACCGGGGGGGGGCGGCCGGTGGTTGAGGCTGTCGTGGCGATCGAGGGGCTGGAGCCGGAGCGGTTCGCGGCGAGCAAGCCGTTTGAAGAGCTGACATCGATCGATCCGCAGCCGCGGCTGACGCTGGAGTATCCGGGGTGTCCGGTGTCGTGCCGCCTGGCGGATTTGTTCTGTCCGATCGGACGCGGGCAGCGCGGGTTGATCGTGTCGCCGCCGAAGGCGGGGAAGACGACGTTGCTGAAGGATGTGGCGACATCGATCCTGCGGAATCATCCGGACACGGAGATGATTCTGCTGCTGGTGGATGAGCGTCCGGAAGAGGTGACGGACTTCAAGCGGACGTTTGCGAACTTCAATGAGCCGGGGAAGAGGCCGCGGGCGGTGGTGATCGCCTCGAGCAACGACCACGATGCGGACCGGCACGTGGCGGTGTCGCTGCTGACGATGGAGCGGGCCAAGCGGATGACGGAGGCGGGGAAGCACGTGGTGGTGATGCTGGATTCGCTGACGCGGCTTGGTCGCGCGTTCAACCGGTCGCGGAAATATGCGTCGAGCGGGCGGACGATGACGGGCGGGATTGATGCGAAGGCGATGGAGGTTCCCAAGCAGATCTTCGGATCGGCGCGGAACACGGAGGAGGCGGGGAGCCTGACGATGATCGCGACGTGCCTGGTGGATACGGGAAGCGCGATGGACCAGGTGATCTTCGAGGAGTTCAAGGGCACGGGGAACATGGAGCTGATCCTGGATCGGAAGATCTCGGAGCGGCGGCTGTTCCCGGCGATCAATCTCGCGGCGAGCGGGACGCGGAAGGAGCACCTGCTGATGACCGAGCAGGAGCTCAAGACGATCACCGCGCTTCGGCGGCGGCTGATGTCGATGCCGCCGCATGTGCAGATCGAGCAACTCCTCGCGGCGATGCAGCGCTTCCCGACGAACGATGCGCTGGTGGGGAGCGCGGGGGGCTGAGGCGCTCTGTGGCAGGTTGGGGCTTGGTGGTGCCTGTGCGGGGCTGGGGATGGGCTCTTGGTGCGGATCACGAATTCGTAAGAGCTTCCTGATCAGGCCTTTGCGCAACCTTCATCGGGAAATGCGGGGTGGAGTGTTTGCGGGAAAGCCGCGAGTCACTATGCTGTGAGTGACGGGTCGGGAGAGAGACACCCCTTCCCAACAGCTTGGTTTGTCTGGATTCGGCCGCGGGCAAGCTCGTGTCCTTGGCGTGTGTGCGCTGTCGCGAAGTCGATGGGCGTGCATGGCGGGGGGCGGTTTGGCCGCGGAAACGGCACACTGTTCTTTCAAGGAGAGACTGATGACACGGACATTGATTGCAGCACTGGCGGTTTCGGCCGCGACGGGCATGGCGAGCGCGGGCGTTGCGCTTGTGACCGAGACATTTGATTACCCGGATGGCAACCTGGCGGGGAATGGCGGCTGGACCGTGCACAGCGGCGCGGGCGGCACTCCCGTGGTTGTGGCGAGCGGGGCGGCGGTTCTGAACCAGGGACCGCTCACGCGCGAGGATGTGAATGTCCCCACGACCACCACGCTCGGTGCCGGACAGACGGTGTATGCCGGCTTCGACTTCTCGAATACGAACAACAACCTGGCCGTGTACTTTGCTCACTTCCAGAGCAACTCGTCAACCTTTACCGCGCGGGCGTTCATTGCGCCTCCCACCGCGGGCGGGGACTACACGATCGGCCTGTCTGATACGGCCACGGTCGGGCCGACTTGGGCGTCCGACCTGACGTATGGCCAGACCTATCGCGCGGTCATTTCGTATGAGTTCGACACGCGGACGAGCCGGCTGTGGATCAACCCGGTCGCCGAGGGCGACACCAGCCTGAGCGCAGTCGGCACGACTGCTCGCGCCGTGAACGCGTTCGCGCTTCGGCAGGCAGGGTCGGACACGATCAACTCCATCCAGACGATCGACAACCTGATCATCGGCGACTCGTTCGCGGCGGTGGTTCCGGCTCCGGGCGCGATCGCGCTGCTGGGCCTTGGCGGGCTGGCCGCGGCTCGTCGTCGGCGGGCGTGAGAGAGCGTCGGCTGATTGAGTCGGTTTGAGAACATCACGAAGACCCGTGCCGCGAGGCGCGGGTCTTTTTGTGCGCGGAGGAGCGAAGCCCACTCCCCCGTCCCCGACGGGGGAGATGTCACGCGAAGCGTGACAGAGGGGGCATCATCTTCCTTCGTTCAGCAATCGAATCTGGTCGCGTACTCGCTCTCCAATCCATCTGGCAACAGCGTCTGCATCGCGACTCACCCAAGACGCCGTGACGCGAAGCACCTGTACATCCCGCTTCTCAAGCCAAAGCGTTCTGATCGCATCGCGTTCATGCAGCACATACGAATGTGACGTGAAGCCGTCGACCTCGATCGCCGTCGCGGCCTCATCGCAGTAGAAATCAGCGATGTAGCTGCCGAGCGGATGCTGCCTGCGGAACTTCAGACCATTCAGCCTGCCCGCGCGGAGTCGCGACCAGAGGATGCGCTCGGGCATCGTCATGTGCTTCCGCAGAATCTGTGCGCGGGTGACTGCGAGCGGCTTGGCACGAGTGGCCGTGCGAAGCGGGCGGCGTGGTTGATCTGCTGGTAGATCCACGATTCGGGAGTGTATATTGGAATCTGTGCCCCCTCTGTCGCTGTCGCGACATCTCCCCCGTCGGGGACGGGGGAGAGGGCCCTTCGGGCGGGGACCGAACGCCGATCACACCTTCGGCCCGCTCTCGTCGAGGGCCTTGATCGCATCGCCGTACTGCTCGCGGAGGGGCTCGACGACATCCTTGATAAAGCGCTCGGTCTGCTCGACGCTGCGGCCGATGTACTTCATCGGGTCCATGACGCCCTCCCAGTCGAGTTCGGCGGAGAGCATGCCGCCGCGGGCCTTCGATTGGAAGTTCTTGTCGGCCTTCAGGCGATCGATGAGATCGTTGTTGAGCCCCTCCTGCTTCACGCGGAGCCCCGCGGCCTGCGCATGCTGGCGAATGAGTTCGTGGTAGTGCTGTCTATCGCCCCCCAACTTCACGCACGCCATCAGGATGTTCTCGGTCGCCATGAACGGCAGCTCGGCCATCAGGTTCTTGCGCACCATCGCCTCGTGCACGATGAGGCCGCTCGCGACGTTGTGCATCAGGTCGAGCGCGCCATCGAGGGCGAGGAAGGCCTCGGGCAGCGAGAGGCGGCGGTTGCTGCTGTCATCGAGCGTGCGCTCCAGCCACTGCGTCGCGGCGGTGTCGTAGGCGTTGCCGACGAGGTTCATGACGAAGCGCGCCAGGCCGCAGATGCGCTCGCAGCGCATCGGGTTGCGCTTGTATGGCATCGCGCTTGAGCCGATCTGCTTGTCCTCGAAGGGCTCATCGAGCTCCTTGCGATTGCAGAGGAGGCGGATGTCGGTGGCGATTTTGTGGAGGACGGAGGCGCACGAGGCGAGGTCGGCGAGGATGAAGGTATCAATGACGCGGGGGTAGGTTTGGCCGGTAATTTCCAGCTCGGGTCCCGACAGATAGCTTGGATCGTCCTCGTCACCAAACAACTCAGCACATACCGACGACTCGAAGCCGATGACGTCGGTGCTGGCGCGCAACGCGTACTCGAGCGAATCAGTCTTTGTGCCGCGACCGGACATAAGGGCGAGGAACGAAGCCTGAGTGCCTGTGGCGCCCTTGAAGCCACGGGGGCGGACCACGCCGTCAAGGCCGCGGAGGCGGTCAATACATAGGACGAGGTCCTGCGCCCACATTCCCGCGCGGCGTCCCACCGTTACCGGTTGAGCCGGCTGATAATGAGTGAAACCGAGCGACGGAAGGTGATCCCAGGCGCGGGCGAACCTGGCAATCGATGAGATCGCCCTTGCGATCTTCACTTTGACAAGCAAGATGGTTTCGCGCAAGTTCAGATAGTCCGCATTACACACCACATCCTGACTCGTCATCCCCAGGTGAATAATCCCCTTCGCCCTCGGGCACGAGTCCCCCAGCGCGTGCACGTGCGCCATGACATCGTGCCGCAGCTCGCGCTCATACTTCTCTGCGGCCTTCATCTCCTCATCCGTAATCCCGCCCGGCCGCTCCACCACCGCCCGCAGCTCCTCCACCTGCTCCCTGCTCACCGGCAGCCCGAGCTCGTGCTGCGCCTCTGCCACCGCCAGCCAGATCTTCCGCCATGTGTTGAACTTGTGCCGCGGCGACCACAGCCGCAGCATCTGCTCGCTGGCGTTGCGCGTGGCGAGTGGGGAGGTGTATGTGTCGTAAGGGGAGGTGCTCTGGCTCATCGCCCAGACTTTAGCGCAGGGCATCTTCCCGCGCAAGCTTAATTGCGTCAAGGATGTTGCTCATCGCTTCCTCGACTGTGGCGGCCTGGCTGTGGCGGCCGGGAAGTGTTGGGCACTGCACGATGTACCCGCCTTCGGGCTGGGGGAAAAGTACGGTGGGAAAGGTCTGGCTCATGGGCAACCTTGCGGGCATCGCTCCGAAACTCAGTGGCGGAACGCGCTCTTAGAGGAGCACGCGCAACCCCGCTTGCGCAAAGTGATGGTCGTTCGTGACCACGCCGGTGATGCGGAACTGGTTGCAGAGCATGATGCTCGTGCAATCGACAAAGGACCACTCCTTGTCCTTTCGCGATCGGAAGAGCCTGAATGCCTGATCCCATCCTGTTCGAGTTGCGGGAAGCACCGTGGTGAGAGGCGAGGACCGAAGATCGTCGGCAATCGCCGCCGCGGGAGCTCGAAGCGTGCGGCGTGCGGCCACGCTCAGAAACTCGGCGAGCACCCAGTCGCTCGTGAACACGGGTGTGCGATCATCGGCGAGCGAGTTGAAGAGCGCGGCCGCGGCATCGTGATGTGCATCATCGGCGTTGAGCACGGCGAGCAAGCCATGGGTGTCGAGGAACACGCTCGCACGCTTGCGCGACCGAGCACTCACGCTCGCCGCCCCTTGCTTCGCTTGGCTGCCGTGGTCGGAGCTTTGCGCTTTGATGCGGCGCGACGCGGCTTCGATGCCCGCTTTGGTGTCCCGTACGCGTAGTGATCATGTTCTGACGCGAGGTCGCTGACCCCGGTGGTCACGGCGCGGGACGCCAGCTTGGCGAGCGGATCAAGACCTTTTGAGCGGGAGCGCGCCTTGGACCCAGCGGATCGCACACGCACATCGACGCGGGTGCCATTCGGGAGGCCCTCGCCGTCATCGAGCACGAGCCGCCCATTCTCGATTGTGCCTCGAAGCGTCATGCCGAAATGATAGTCGGTGGGGCGTTTCCTCGATCATGGAGCCGCTGGAGATCCTCACTCCCTCGGCCACCACTCCCGCGGCACCATCTCCACGCGTCCGGTTGAAGCCGTCACGCCCGGCGGGCCGGCAGGGTTGGGCACCAGCCGGATCGACTCGGGCATCGCGCCGACCACCTCGTACCACGCGAGCTGCTGCGGCTCCCAAGTTGCCCCGGCCGACTCGACCTTGAACCGCACGACCAGGTCCTGGTTGTCGGGGAAGAGGAAGCCGACGCCGTAGGGTTTCTTTTCCTGCACGAGCGCGGCGTAGGTGCCGCCGGGCGGGATGAGCTGCGGCTCGGCGCGGAGGGAAGAGCCGATCCCCGGGGGTGTGGCGATGCGCTCGCCGATCACGATCGACAGGCGGATCGCGGCATCGGTGTCGTTGACGAAGGCGGTCTTGGCGTAGATGCGGGCGACGGATTGCGACTCGCGGGCCTTGCGCTTGGCGGCGCAGCCGGAGGCGGGGGCGAGAAGAGCGGCGGCGACCGCCGCGAGGAGCGCGAAGACCGAAAGCGATTTGAGTGTGCCCATCCGCGGACCTCCTTGGCCCACCTGATTCCCGTTCCCCTCTTGTTTGCTTGCTTGCGACTTGCTTTGTTGGCTGTTACCCCTCCCCCACTGCCACCGTGCACCGGCGCGGGGTCGAATCTTGGTGAGGCGGGTACAGAGAGCTATACCACACCGGAGCCGGGGGCGGTTGCCCGGGACCGCACAAGACGGGATATCGCGCGTGCGGGAGCGAGGGGAGGGGCGCGGAGGGGCGCGGGGGGGCGAGGCTAGTGGTGGCCGTGGCCCTTGGCGGCCGCGGCGGCATCGATGGCCTTCACAACGGCTTCGGGCGTCAGGTTCTCGTGGAGGGTTTCATCGATGAGCGCGGCGGGGGCGGTCCCGCAGGAGCCGAGGCACTCGAGCTCGATGAGGGTGAAGTTGCCATCGTCGGTGGTCTCGCCGACCTCGATGCCGAGCTTGTCCTTGCAGGCCTGAGTGATCTCTTTCTGGCCGCAGAACTCGCAGGCGATGGATCGGCAGACCTGGATGAGGTGCTTGCCTTTGGGCTTGAGCCAGTACTCCTCGTAGAAGCTGGCCGTATCGAGGACATCGGAGGCCTTGAGGCCGAGGAAGGTTGCGATCTCTTCCATCGCCTGCGCGGGGACCCAGCCGTACTCGTGCTGGATCATGTGCAGGCAGGGGAGCGTCGCGGCCTGCTTGTTGGCGTAGCGCGGGAGGATGCGGTCGGTGAGGTCGCGGCGCATCGCGTCGGTGAGGTAGGGCTCGGCGCGGCGGTCGACCTTGGCGTTTGCAGAGTCTTTGGTGATCCAGGCCATGGGGCGGGATGGTAGGGCGCAGGCCCCGTGTCACGCCTTCGCTTCGATGCAGACCGGGATGACCGCCCGGACCTGCTGGCGATCGGCGATCCGGACCGGGAAACGGCGCTCCTGCCCGTCAACGATCACGATAACCTCTGCGGGTCCGTCAGGAAGCGAACTGGCTTCCGACAGGATCACCCGGTCCCGTCCAACATGCGTCGCTGCGAACACGCACCCATTGACACGCAATCGCAGATCGATGGTCGCCGAGTAACCGCCACCGAGTTCCGAAATGGGTGAGTTTGCCGATCCCATCGATCTTCGCCTCGCTCTCAACTGCCTTAACCGCGGCTTGGATGTGCATGAGCGGTTGGGCTTCGGCAAAGATGGTAGAGCCTATCCCGAAACCCTTTCTCGGCAGGCGCGTATGTTGAGTCACGATGCTGACATTGACAGACGAGCAGTTGGATTGGCTTGAGAAGCGGGTACCCGATGCGCCGGTGAGCCCGCTGGGCGGTCGTCCGCCGATGGACAAGCGCACAGCGCTGCGTGGCATCTTCTGGATCCTCGACAACGGGGCCAAGTGGAAGGACCTGCCGCGGGAGTTCGGATCCAAGAGCGCGGTGCACCGATGGTTCACGCTCTGGGTCAGCATGGGCGTGTTCGAGGACATCCTGAACGATGCGGGGCAGCTGATCGAGGAGCGTGACGGGTACCGGCTCTACGAGTGCTTCATCGACGGGACGTTCTGCAAGGCCCGCGGCGGCGGGGACGGCATCGGGCTCACCAAGGCCGGAAAAGGCGTGAAAATCATGGTTCTTGTCGATGCCCGCGGCCTGCCGGTGGCGGTGACAACCGGCTCGGCATCGCCGCAAGAGAGCACGCTGGTGCAGCAGCTCTTTGACTTCATGCTCACCGTGGAACTGCCCGAGCGTGTGATCGGCGACAAGGCGTACGACAGCGATGCGCTCGACGAAGACCTTGACGACCTCAGCATCGAGATGATCGCCCCGCACCGCGCCAATCGCAAGCCCAAGAACGCGACGCAGGACGGTCGGCCGCTCCGCCGATACGCCCGACGCTGGAAAGTGGAACGCACCATCTCCTGGATCCAGAACTTCCGCCGGCTGTGCATCCGCTACGAGAAGTCCACCGCGATGTTCCAGGGATTCCTTCACCTCGGATGCGCACTGCTGCTGCTCAAACAGGTTCTGGGATAGGCTCTAGCGTCTGGAGTTCATCCGCGTTCACCGCGATCAAGGTCTTTACCTCGTCCCTGCGCTGCGACCGAGAGCGCGACGTGTATACACGTCTGCGGGTTTCAGGCGCACACGTCATTGCGGGCTACGCCGTGCCTGAAGTTCTCGAATGTGACGAGAAACTCGGGGTCATCGAAATGACGATTGTCCGTCCGCCGTTTGTGCTTGATTTCGCCAGCGCAACACTGGACGCGGCCCCCGACTTCCCAGAAGAGGTTCTGGCCGACTGGTTTGCGGAGAAGCGCGAGCAGTTCGGAGAGGACTGGCCCAAGGCCGCGGCGGTGGTTCGTGCTCTTGAACGCCTCGGCATCTTCATGCTCGATGTCCACCCCGGCAACATTCGGGCGCGATGAGCGGGACTCGATGAAAGTGTCGGACGAACCGCTCACCCCTGCACGAGCGGATTCTCGGCCCGCAGCCCCGCGAACCTCGAGAAGTCCCGGTCGGCCGTCCAGAGCACACGCACCCCGTGCTCGCGACAGATCGCGGCAATCCGCGCATCATGCACAGCCCCGCCGATCACCTTGCCGGACCGGAGCAAGTCGCAGAGCATCGGCCAGTGTCCATCTTCCTCGCCGCGAACCGTCAGCGTTGGCGATTCCATCCACGCGTCCACTTGAGAGATGGCGCGCTCCAGCGGCGTCGGCGGTTTGAAGAGCCGCGGATTGGTCGTGGCGGCCAGGAACTCGTGTACGCACGGCCAGGGGATCAGCCATGGCGCAGACCCCTCTGCCAACTCGGTGATCCGCCGGACGGCCGTCTCGTGCCACTCCGATTCTTCGCGGTGAGCGTAGATCAGGACGTTGGTGTCTACCGCGATCACGGCTCACCACCGCGACCACGATAGATCTCGTCGCGGATCTTCGTCCAATCCGCACTCTGAAACTCCGAGGTCATTCCCTCCCCGCGAAACGACGCCTTGCGAAGGCGGAAGCGCTTGGGAGGCTGCTGCTTCGGCCCGCCCAGAAACTGCCGCAGCGCGGCGGCGATCAGCTCGCGCATGGTGGTCTGCTCGCTCGCCGCCTTGAGTCGCAACTGCTTGAACAGCTTCTCGGGGATGTCAACCGTGGTCTTCATACAGGAATATGGTACCATACACCCATAAATATGGCCACCGGCTCCGTGGGCCCTTTTCACTTCTTTTCGTGGTCCTCGCCTTGTTCCTCTTCGCCCTCCTCAACCTGCTTCCTGGCCTTGGGCTCCGGCAGTGCGGACCACACGCCCGGGCTGAAGAGCTTGTCGCCGCCGTGGGCAAAGGGCAGGTCGGTGTGGACGCGGAAGCTGGCGACACGGGAGAGGCTGTCGCGCTGCACGCTCGCCTTGGCGGCCTGCATGGCGCGGTCATCCAGCAGCGGCTCGACCTTGTCGAACGCGGCCTGGTCCTTGGTCTCGCCCCAACCGACGCGGTGCACCGGGGTTCCATCGGGCGCGGTGAGCAGGATGTGGTCGCCGGAGTTGCTGAAGGCGACATACTGCGAGGCCGCCTTCATCGTGAACACCCACGCCCCACCGAAGCGCTCGTTGGTCGAGAGGGCGGCGGCCTTCTCATCGCCCACCGGGCCGAACCACGAGCACTGGAAGCCGTTGAACACGACGACCATCGCGCCGGGCGCAAGCTCAAGTGTCGGGAAGACGAAGCGCAACTGGCCCTTGTCAGGCTCATTGGAATCCGTGAGTTTGTAGCCGCGGAGCTGGATGGGCTGATCGTGCGGGTTGTGAAGCTCGACGAACTCATCGCCGGAGACGTGGCGTTTGCCGTCGCCGTTGGCATCGCCCGCATCGCCAGTGGGGACGGCGTAGAGCACCTCGGTGATGACCGGATGCGGGAAGGGCACGGCGATATCGCGCGCGGGCTGGCCGGCCGGCGCGGCGGGGGAGGCGCTGGTCGCGGGGTTCGCGGCATGCGGCGCAGCGTCGGCATCGGGGTCCGGGTTTGCGGCGGGGCTCTGCGGCGCGGGTGCACTCGGGGTGCTCGGTGCGCGTGGGGGAGCCTCGGCCCGGGGGTCGGGCTGGGCCGTGGCGAGGATGGAAAGAGCGGGAATGATGGCCGCGACGGGGATGAACATGAGAAGCGCCTCGTGGTGCGCCTCCCTGCGCGGAACGGGCAAAGTATAACGCGGGCGGGTGTTGGGAGGAAGCGGCAGAGAGCTTCAGAAGCCGGCGAGGGACATGAGCATCGCGCCGGCGTTGTAGACGCCGTGGATGACGATGGCGGTGATGAGGAGCGGGGCCGCGAGATTGAGATCGGGCGGTGTGCTCAGCGCGCGGGAGCGTTGCCAGCTGCGGACCAGACCGAGCCCGGCGATGAGGGAGCAGCCGGTGTGGAGGGCCGTGCAGACCGACCATCGCCACGCCCAGAGCCAGGGATCATGTCGCGGGAAGTAGACAAACAGGTACAGGAGATTCTCAAAGATCGCAAACGCCAGCCCGCCCGCGGCGCAGCAGATGAGGATCTGCGTTGGGGAGGCGAAGAGGTAGGGCTTCTTCTCGACGATGTATGTCGCCGCCATGACCTTCGAGACTTCTTCGATGAGCGGGCCGAAGAGCACAAGGGCGAGCGCGCTGAAGCGGGATTCGCCCGCGCCCCAGAGCGCGCCCATCAGGCCGAGCGGGCCCGCGGAGAGCGCGATGAGGATCGTTGTCGCCCAGGTCGTGGAGATCGGTGTTGCCGCGCGGCGTTCGGCGAGCCAGCGCGCGTAGGTGAAGGCGGATTCGGGGGGACTGCCGGAGTGGAGCGCGGGTTCATCCCACGGAGAGTGCTCGATCCCGTGCGGCGGCTGGCCGCATTCCGGGCACAGCGATGACGCGATGCCGCCCCGGTCGTATCCGCAGTGGTGGCACACCCGGGGCAGGCCCGCATCGGCCCGCATGTGCGGCTCGTTGAAGACGGACTGATCGTCCGGGCGTGCGATCAAGACGGGTTCCTGCGAGGGTTCGCGGCCGCGATCAGCCTTGCGGCGCCGCCGCGGCGATGGCGGCAAGCGAGCTGGGGGGCATGATGGATGCGCGGATGGATGGATCGGCGAGTGTGTAGGCGGTGCCGGATGCGTGGATGGAGACGCTGACCACGCCGCCCCGCGGCTGCGTCGCCGCCCCGCCGATGTCCGCGCCGTCGAGGCGCACGTTGCACACGGCGTCGTAGCCGAGGCGGTGGGCCTCTTCGAGCATGCGGAGCAGGGCCTCGCGGCGGGCGCGCTGCATGAGCGACTCGTACGACCGGAGTTCCCCGCCGATGAGCTTCCGCAGGCCCGCGACGAAGCTCTTGAAGTAGTCCGACGAGATGCACGCGTGCCCGGCGACGAGCGTGGCCGCGCCGCGCGAACCGCCAGGGAAGGAGCGGAGATCGGTCACGACAAACTTGTTGCCGATCTCGGCTTCGCGGCGGGCGAGAGAGGCGAAGTGTCGCCGCTCGGCGATGCGACCAGCGCTCAGGCCGATGATCAGCAGGATCGCCGCGATCGAGATTTGAATCAGGAATTCCATGGCAGGCCTCGTGGTTTGGCTGACGGGTGGACGTCACACGCCCGCGGCGGGCTCGACGATCGCCGCGGTTCCGTAGGCATACATCTCGGCCGCGCCCGCCGCGACCGCGCTGGTCGAGAAGCGGACATTGAGCACGGCGTTTGCGCCCAGTTGCTGCGCCTGCCCCAGCATCCGCTCGATCGCCTGCCGCCGCGACTCGGTCAGCAGCTCCGTGTACCCCTTGAGCTCCCCGCCGACGATGTTCTTCAGCCCCGCCGCGAAGTCGCGCCCGAAGTGCTTGCTCCGCACCGTGTTGCCCTGCACCAGCCCCTTGAGCTGGACGATCCGCATCCCGGGGATCGTTTCGGTGTTCACAACGATCATGTATTGCTCCTGTGGAATCCGCGAGGCGGCCCGCGTGCCTGTTCGCCGCGCGGTCACGATGGCCCGCGCGGCAGTCGCGGCAAAGGCCGCCACGGACGCAGCATACATTCACACGCGGTGCCGTGTTCTTCTGAACGCCGCGGCCGAGGTTTCATGACTTCGCGCGAACGGAGCGCGGTCCGCCGGGCAGGGCTGGGCCGACGGGCTCGGGGGGGCAAGGGCCGTGGCCCCCCGCTTCTCCCTATCCTCGCGGAATGCAGACCAGACCTCTCGGGCAATCCGGCATCCAGGCCTCCACCATCGCCCTCGGCACCTGGGTCATGGGCGGCTGGATGTGGGGCGGCTCTGATGATGACGATGCCATCCGCGCGATCCACGCCGCGCTCGATCGCGGCCTCAACTTCCTCGATACCGCGCCCATCTACGGCTTTGGACACTCCGAGCAGATCGTCGGGCGGGCGCTGGTCGGGAAGCGTGACAAGGCCGTGATCGCGACCAAGTGCGGCATGGTCTGCAACACCAGAGAAGGCCGCCCGATGATGCGATCCACCGCGCTGGGGCCATCGGACACGGGGCACATCGAGGTCTACATCTTCAACGGCCCCGCATCGATCGCGCGCGAGTGCGAGGACTCGCTCAATCGCCTCCAGACCGACTACATCGACCTCTACCAGACCCACTGGCAGGAGCAGCAGACGCCCTACGAAGACACCATGGCCGCGATGCTCAAGCTCAAGGATCAGGGCAAAGTCCGCGCGATCGGCGTCTGCAACGCGACCACCGCCGAGATGGACCGCTACCGATCCCGCGGCCCACTGGACTCAGATCAAGAGAAGTACTCGATGATCGACCGCAAGCTCGATGCCGAGCAGCTCCCCTACTGCCTCAAGCACAACATCGCCGTCCTCGCCTATTCACCGCTCGCTCTCGGCCTGCTCACGGGCAAGGTCGGCCCCGACCGCGAGTTTGCACTCGGCGACATGCGCCGCACGCACCGTCGCTTCACGCGCGAGAACCGCGCCGCCATCGCCGCGATGCTCGCGCACTTCAGTCCCATCGCGCAGTCGCACAGCTGCACGCTCGCGCAGCTCGTCATCGCCTGGACCATCCACCAGCCCGGTGTCACCCACGCGCTCGTCGGTGCGCGGAACGAAGCGCAAGTCTCCGAAAACGCCGCCGCGGCCTCAGTTCAGCTCACTGCCGCCGAGCTCGCGCAGATGAACACCGCCATCGCCGCCGCGCTGCCCGGGATTGTGGTGTGAGGGCAGTTCGCTTCTGTTGACTCCCAGTGTTCCATGCATCCCGTCCACGTGCTTCAGCACCACCGGTGTACCGCGCCACCATCTGGAGTCTTGGGGTAGGAATCGACAGCGGTTCTTCGTATGCTGTGTTCTTGCCCCAGGGGATCTCAAGATGGCCAGACGCAGTCAGGATCGCTCATTCATTATTGATGACCTCTTCCCTACGCTTCGGCAGGCGCCGGTGTGGGTTGGCCCGACCTTCGCAGCATTCACATACATTTTCTTGCGTTGGGCCGCGCCTTGGTTCATGCAGTCTCTCGGCGGCTCGGACGACGTCAGCAAGTCCACCATGGGTACGCTCGCGATGCTCACATCGGGCTTTGCGCCGTTTCTGGCCAGCCTCATTCTCCTCACTTGGATTGCCGCAGAGATCGCCAAAGTGTGCGATCGCGTGCGGCTGAACAGACAGACCGGGGCGGGGAGTATCCGTGACCTCTCATGGCAAGAGTTTGAGAGTCTTCTTGCCGAGACCTTTCGTCGACAGGGCTTCGCAGTCGAGCATACGGGCGCGTCAGGGCCTGATGGCGGGATCGATCTGCGTCTCAGTAAGGCTGGCGCGATCACGCTCGTGCAATGCAAGCACTGGAAGGCCTACGACGTAGGCGTGCGCATCGTGCGCGAGCTCCGCGGCATCGTCGCCAGCGATAGCGCCCAATCAGGCATCGTCGTGACATCCGGTCGATTCACTCGCGCTGCCCACGACTTCGCAGCAACAAATCCCATCCGCCTCATCGATAGCCACGAACTCGTTGGGATGATTGCTGCGGCGCAGAAGTCCGTAGGCACTGCCGCCGCACAACAAGCAACCCCCGCAACCGGCCCACAACAACCTCGCTCGGCGCGTGTCGCTCAGCCGACATCTGAAGTTACATGCCCGTTGTGCAACTCCCCCATGGTCCGGCGGACCGCCAAGCGTGGCCCGAATGTCGGGAGCAGCTTCCTTGGATGTTCTCGCTATCCCGACTGCCGCGGCATACGCGACCTCGCTTCATAGCCCTTCCCTGATCACGTTGAAGTGTCGTCCGTCAGTGCCAGGCCGCGCCCGTTCCGTCCTTCCTCATCCGTCCCGTACGCGGTCCGCCTCCCGATTGTCCCACCAACTCCGTGCATCCCCATCACTCGTCCTTTACGATACCTCGCGTGAAGCTCCTCGACGCCATCTCCTACCGTGACTTTCCGCCGGTTCTCCGGAACATCTATGTCCGGTGCCTTTGGGCCGCGTTCGCCGCTGTTGCCCTCACGATCGTCTTCGTGATCGTGCGCGATGTGCGGAACTGGCCGCGGAGCTCGTGGCTATATCTCATCCCCGTTGCCGGCGGATTCACCCCGGCCTGCATCATCGTCCCGATCGGCTGGTGGCTGCGCCGGCGCATCGTCCGCGAGTGGGGCATCTCCCGCGGTAGGCTCTGCACCCACTGCGCGTACAACGTCTCTGCTCTGGCTCCGGCGGGCACATGCCCCGAGTGCGGCAATGCCTACGACTCTGTGGCCGATGCGGCCATGTGGGCCCGGTCCGGTTTGAAGGTCTCATCCATCATCGAAGCGTGACCGGTTAGTGAGATCGGTCCTCACGTCACCTCCGACGCTTGCTTGCCCCGGTTCAACCTCCCGCCATGTCCCCCACTCTTCCTCAGCCCACGACCCGCCTCGCCAACCGCACCGCCCTCATCACCGGCGCAGCCCGCGGCATCGGCGAGGCCATCGCCCGTCTCTTCGCCCAGCACGGTGCACGCGTCCTCATCACCGATCTCAACGAGCCCGGCGCACAAGCCGTCGCCGACTCCATCAACGCTGCCTCCCCCGCTCCCCCTTGCGCCGCGGCGATCAAGCTCGATGTCCGGATCGAGTCCGACTGGCAGGGAGCCATCGCCCACGTCCGGCAGCTCTTCGGCCCGCTCGACATCCTCGTCAACAACGCCGCGATCACGGGCTTCGGGCCGGCCGATCCCCCCACCGGCCCTCACGACCCTGAGCACGCATCGCTCGAAGCCTGGCGTGCCATCCATGCGACCAACCTCGACGGCGTCTTCCTCGGCTGCAAGCATGCCATCGGCGCGATGAAGCTCCGCGACCCGGCCGCGCCGGCCGCTTCCATCGTCAACATCTCCTCGCGCTCCGGTCAGGTCGGCATCCCCGGCGCCGCGGCATACGCATCCAGCAAGGCCGCCGTCCGCAACCACACCAAGACCGTCGCGCTGTACTGCGCTGAGCAGGGGTACCGCATCCGCTGCAACTCCATCCACCCCGGCTCCATCCTCACGCCGATGTGGGACCCGATGCTCGGCGAGGGCGATGCGCGTGCCGCGGCGATCGCCGAGTTCGCGCGCGAAGTCCCGCTCGGCCGCATGGGCAGCGCGCTCGATGTCGCGCACATGGCGCTCTATCTCGCGAGCGATGAGTCGGCGTATGTCACCGGGGCGGAGTTCGTCATCGATGGCGGCTTGCTCGCGGGGACGGCCGCGACGCCAAGGAAGTAACGCTCGGACGCCTCACCCCCCCACTGCCGCCGGCCACACCACCCACACCCGCGTGCCGCGGCCGGGCTCCGACGCAATGGCCATCACGCCGCCGGCATCTTCGACCAGCCTCTTGCAAACCAACATCCCGAGCCCGTGGCCGCGACGATCCCCAGAAATGGGGATAGATGGATCATAAGTGTCTGTTGACACAGTATTTGCGCTACTGTTGCCGGTGATTCCTGAGAGATCAAACAGCCGCGACATCCGCTCCGCGCTCATGCCGCGGCCGGAATCCGACACTTCGACAACGACGTTCTCGCGTTGGGTGACAGCGACCGGCCAAGGGCGATCGCTCCCCCCACCCCCCTCACCCCCCCCACTCCAACTGACCACCGAATTGCCCGGGAGTTCAGGCAGTGTCTTGCCGGAGCGAATGTTGAGCGTACCGCCGCGGGGAAGCATCGCGCTGCGGGCGTTGATGATGAGGTTCAGCAGGACGTGCTCGACCGCGACACCCCGGGCGGCGATGCGGGCATCCGGCGCGAGATCAATGCGGCACTCGATCATGTCCTTCTCGAGCGGCCGCGCGAGGCACGCCAGCGCGCGGTCGAGCGCATCCTTCACTTCGCACATCTGGGTTCCGCGCGGAGCGGGGAGGTGGTCCCGCCGGACGAGACCGAGGATGGCGCCGGCGATCTGACCTGCGCGGTCGGCGCCCTCGGCGGCTTTGAGGTGGGCTTTCTTGGAGAGCTCGCGGTCCTCGGGCGCGGCGATCGCCATCTGGGCGTAGGTGAGCACGGGGGTCAGGATGTTGTTGAACTCGTGGGCGATCAGCCCGGCGATCGTGCCGAGCGTGGCGAGACGCTCCTGGCGTTCCAGCGACTGCTCCAGCTCGGTGATCCGCTGCTGGAGCTGGTCGATCGCCGCGATGAGCTGCTCGGGCGAGTGGACCGCGAGATCGGCGTGATCCGCATGGAATGGGGGCGTCTTGGACATGGCGTGTCTTTCGATTGCTCGCGGATGCCGCGGGAAGCGGGCATCTCAGCCGGACAATCGACACAGCCAGCCAACCACTTGGGCGCGATGGAGAAAGCCGCCCCTAGGCCGGGGAGGCCCTTCCGATCGGGCAAGATGGTGAAGCAACCCCCCTACTGGATCTCCGAGACCCACTCGATCCGGTCATCACCGCACCCCGCGGCGAGCCAGGCTTTGATGGCCGTGGGGCGGATGTCGAGATCTTGGGCCGCGGCGAGCTCAACCCAGCGAAACGCGATGTGAGGCTCTTTCGATTTGGGGTTGGCAAGACTCTTGGGCCAGGGAGTTGGATGTTCCATGTGGAACACCAAATTGACCTCGTGGTGGTCTCGCTTGGCGGAGAAGGCTCCCTCGGAGACGAGGGCGAGCGCGCCGGCCCGGAGCTTGATGCCAAGCTCTTCCAGAATCTCACGCTCCGCGGCCGCGGCAGCGGGTTCGCCAAACTCGATGTGTCCGCCCGGGAGATAGAAGTACCCATGCTTGACCGACTGGCAGAGCAGGACCTGGCCGTCACGGACGAGCACGCCTCGGGCGATGAGTTCGATGTGAGGCTTGCCACCGCTCCGCGCGGAACCTTTTGGCTTGGCGACTTTTGCAGGCTTCTTGATCTTCTTTGACATATGGTTCCTGTTTGGTCCGGGAACTCTGGGCTTTACGCGCGACGCCGATCAGAGTACCATGATGTTCCACATGGAACACGAAGAGGATACCAATCAAAATGCAAACTTCCAGCAATAAAGGTCGTCGGTTGGGTCGCGGACTCAGCGGGCTGATTGGTACGCCGGTAGAGGTGCCGATTGAGCCGTCGGCCGCGGCGGATGCACAGCAGCAGGGGGGGGAGGGGAGTATCGATGCGCCGGGGCAACGCATCATCTATATCGCGCTGACGGACATTGCGCCGGGGCGGTATCAGCCGCGGAAGAAGTTTGATGAGGCGGCCCTGGCGGAGCTCGCCGCATCGATCCGGACGGCGGGTTTGGTGCAGCCGATCGTGGTGCGGCTGAATCCGGATGGCTCCCCGCGGTACGAGCTTGTGGCGGGGGAGCGGCGGTGGCGGGCGGCGGCGCTGGCGGGGCTGGAGGTGATTCCGGGGATTGTCGCGGGGATCTCGGAATCGCAGGCGGCGGAGTGGTCGCTGATCGAGAACCTGCAGCGCGCGGACCTGAGCGTGATGGAGCGGGCCGAGGCGGTGAAGCAGTTGTGCGATCGGTTCGGGATGACGCATGCGCAGGTGGCGGAGCGGCTGGGGATCGAGCGGTCGAGCGTGTCGAACCTGCTGCGGCTGCTGGATCTGCCGGCGGAAGTGCGGCACTACATGGAAGACGGGTTGCTGAACGCGGCGCACGGGAAGGTGCTGGCGGGGCTGAGCGGCGAGCTGCTGCTGCGGATGGCCGCGCTCGCGGCGAAGCTGGGGTGGTCGGTGCGGAAGCTTGAAGAGGAAGTGAACGTTGAGCTCGCGATGATGCGGAGCCGCGAGGCTGGGCGTGCCGCGGCGGGAAGTGGGGGGGTTGCGCCCGAGCCCGATGGGGGCTCGCTGCACACGCGCGCGATCGTTGCGGACCTGGAGAAGCAGCTCGGCGAGCACCTGGGGACGAAGGTGAGGATCCGGACGGACCGGACGGGGAAGTCGGGCGCGATCGAGATCCGGTTCTTTGATCTGGATCACTTCGATGGGATCGTGGCGATGACGGGGTTTGCGATGAAGTGAGGCGGCGGAGGAAGCGGAGGGAGGCAGAGTCGGGCCGCGGATCAACGCAGATGAACGCAGATCAGAATGAGGCGGCGGAGAGGTCACTTCGAGCGCGAGCCCGGTGGTTTGGATTCAAGCAGAGAGTGCACGATGAGCAGTCCAGGTGCGGCGGGTGCGCCGCTGATGTTGAGCGTGAGCGGGTGCCGCGGCATTTTCGGCAGGTCGATCACGCCGGAAGTCGCCGCGCGGTTTGCGATGGTGGTGGCGGAGCAGTTGCTCGGCGGCAGTGGGGGGGACCAAGGGAAGCGGCCGCTGGTGGTGCTCGCGCGCGACGGCCGCGCGGCGGGGGATGTGCTGTTGCGTGCGGCGGCGGCGGGGTTGGTGGCGGGCGGGTGCGATGTGCTCGATTGTGGTGTGGCGATGACGCCGACGGTGGGCGTTATGGTGGATGCGCACGCCGCGGCGGCCGGGGTGATCGTGACGGCGAGTCACAACCCGCAGGAGTGGAACGGGCTGAAGGTGGTGATGCGTGCGCCATCGCTTGATCGCGGCGTGGTGGATGCGTGTGCGCCGGCGAAGGTGAAGGCGGATGCGATCATTGCGAGGTTCAAGGAAGTGAGTGGGGGGGGTGAAGGAAGCGCCCCCTCAGTCTCGCTACGCGAGACAGCGCCCCCGTCGGCCCCCCCCGCGGGGGAGCGGGCTCCTGCGGAGCGGAAGAACTTCGGAGCGCAGGGAGTCGGGCCGCTGGAGGTGGGGACGGTGACGGAATCGCCGCGGGGCGGGTTGGGGCTGCCGGGCGCGGCGACGACGACGCACATGGAGCGGCTGAAGCATGCGCTGAAGGAGTTGGGGATGCACGATGATCGCCGGTCGATGGCGATCAAGTGCGTGGTGGATTCGGTGAACGCGTCGGGTGTTGAGGCGTCGCGCGAGCTGCTGGGCGAGCGGCTGGTGCAGCATGTGGGCGCGGGGACGAGCGGGATCTTCCCGCACACGCCGGAGCCGACGCGCGAGAACCTCGGCTCGCTGTGCGAGTTTGTTGCGAAGAAACGCGCGGATGTGGGCTTTGCGCAGGACCCGGATGCGGATCGATTGGCGATCATCGATGAGCGCGGCGGGTACATCGGCGAGGAGTACACGCTGGTGCTGTGCGCGGAGGCGGTGCTGGGCGCGATGGCCGAGAAGGGTGGCCCTGACGCGGCACGCGGCAAGGTGATGGTGATCAACCTCTCGACGAGCCGGATGATCGAAGATGTCGCGGCGAAGTACGGTGCGCGGGTGCTTCGCGCGGCGGTGGGAGAGGCGAATGTCGTCGAGCTGATGAAGCGCGAGGACGCGATCCTCGGCGGCGAGGGCAACGGCGGGATCATCTGGCCCAGGGTGACGTACATCCGCGACAGCCTGACGGCGATGGCGCTGGTGATCGGTTTGCTTGCGCGCACTGGCAAGACGGTTTCGCAGCTGGTGTCGGAGATTCCGAGCTATGCGATCGTGAAGAAGAAGGTGGACTTGCCGCAGCTGAGCCAGGCTGCGCCCGCGCTGGCAGCGGTGAAGCAGAAGTACGCTGCGCGTGCCGCGGGTGGGGAGGTGAAGATCGATGAGCAGGATGGGGTGCGGATCGACTTCGGCTCGCGCGGGTGGCTGCATGTGCGGGCGAGCAACACGGAGCCGATTCTGAGGATGATCGCGGAGGCGCGGACGGTGGAGGAGGCGGAGGGGATGGTGGGGGGGTGAATGAGGCTGGCGCGACATCGGCATCGACCCGTGCTACCGTACAGGGTCCCTACATGCCGATATCGGTGGCAGTTGTGCCATTGAAGCCGGCGATTCAAGGAGGAAGCCGCCGTGTCGCCGTCTGCGACCAATGCCAGTGCTCTCGTACCCCATTTGAAGAAGTGCGGGTATGGTGCTGCGCAGATCGCTGAGCCGTTTAAGATTGATCATCATGTGATCGACGTGGTCGCGTTCGCCGGCAAGCCCTGGGACAACTGGTCGGCGTGCCTTGCGGCCGTCAATCTGAACGGCGATTCGAAGGCGTCGGCGGCCAAAGCCAAGTCGCTCGGCGTGACCAGCGTATTTGTCTGCGGCCCGCAAGGGATCGACTGGTGGGGGCTGGGGCCAAACGGCCCCACGCAGAGCGAGCCGATCCGATGGGCGGACCTTGGCGGCTTCGTCCGTGAGAAGAAACATGAATTGAACCCCCGCGCGATCTACGACGCCAAACTCCGACGCCCCACGGCCAAGCGTTTGCAGATGACGTTCTTCGACGCGGGGCTGATGCCCGCGGTGGAGAAGGAGCGGGGCGAGACGCTGTTGCGGTTGGTGGAGGGGGAGATAGCTTCGCTCGCAGAGCAGCTTGGGCGGCGTCTGAACTCGCCCGTTGCCCAGGAGGAAGTCTACCGAACCGTGTTCTGGCAGCTCGCTGCGAAGATATTGCACGACAAGCGTGTTCCTCGGTTCATCAACATTGATCTTGCCGACGCGGATCAGGTCTTCGACCGCATGGGCGAGCACCACGGCGAGGGCGATCGGTTTCCACCGTTCGGAGTTCGGGGCCGACCCGCGATTGATGCAATGGCAGCTTCGATTGCGTCATGCGGCTCGTTGGCCGACGTGTCCCCCGAGGCGATCGCCGATGTCTATGAGAATGCGCTGCTCGAAAAGACGGTGAGCAAGGCTCGCGCACGGCGCGGCGAGAAGCGTCAGAGCGTCCGCAAGGAGCTCGGGATTCACGGCACGCCGTTCGTGCTCATCAACCACATGCTCTCGCAGTTGTGGCCGATGCTCGATGTACAGTCACTTGCGGCACCGTCCGTGTTCGAGCCCGCGTGTGGGCACGCGCCGTTCCTGATGCGTGCTATGCGTTGGATTCGACAATGGAACGACGCAGGCGAGCCCACGACGTCGCACGACTTCATGCGCAAGCACCTGCGCGGGGTTGAGAAAGAACCCTTCGCGCGACAACTTGCGAAACTCGCGCTCACGCTAGCGGACTCACCGCACGGGAACTCATGGGCGATCAAGGACGGCGACATGTTCGCATCCGACATCCTTGAGAAAGAAGCGAGCAAGGCCCGCATCCTCCTGTCGAATCCTCCCTACGAGGCGTTCAGAGCGGCGGATCGCCGCGAGTATAAACGCTTGGGTTTCGAGGTGACTGCGCAGACGAAGGCCGTCGAAATGCTCAAGCGTACGCTCCCGCACCTCCCGGCGGGCGGCGTCTTCGGGGTGGTGATGCCGGTGGGCGTGCTGCATGACAAGGAATCCAAGGCCGTTCGCCAGGAACTCCTTAAGGGCTTCGACCTTTCCGAGATCAGCGTCTTCGCCGACAACCTCTTCGAGCACGGCGACCACGAAGTCGCGGTGCTCCTAGGCCGCAAGAAGAAGCCGCGGAGCACGCCGCCGACGCTCATGTACCGCCGCGTGCGCGAGGCGGGCATGGCGGCGTTCAAGGAGCGGCTGGCATTCTCGTGGGAGCGGGAGGTGTCGCCGAGCCGGTTCGTGCAGAACGAGGATGCAGACCTGCGGGTGCCGGAACTGGACGAAGTGTGGACATATCTGTTGGCGGGGCTGAGGCTCGATGACGTGGCGACGATCGGTCAGGGCTTGTTTCATCGTGGCGCGGGATTACCAGCGAATGCTTGGACCGTCCACGATCCGCCGCGGCCGGGCGATGTGGTCGGCTTCGCCAATGTGTCCGACGACTTGACAATCTTTGGACTTCCAACACCCGTCGGTTTGAACCTTGCGAACTCCGTTGTTGATCGTGTCGTTGCCGGGGCACCAACCGGCAGGCCGCAGGTTCTACTCAACTACGGCCCCGTCGCTCGGAAACCTTGGAAGCTCAAGGCCACGCTCGACGAGAAGGGGCACGCGCTCACCAGCCGCTTCTCTGCCATCCGTCCGCGTGCTGGCGGCCCGAGTGCGTTGTGCCTCTGGGCCTTGCTAAACTCGCCCGTTGCCAACGCGTTCGCGTACGACATGTTGGGCAAGCGTGACATTCTCGTGGGAACCATGCGAACTATGCCCGTGCCCGCACGGTCGCCTGCGCACGAGGCCACGATCGAGCACGCCGCCGCTCGGTATCGTGCGGTCGCGATCGCCAAGGCCAAAGCAAAGACTGCCCCAACCAATCTGTTCACTCCGAGCACCCCGGCAACGGGGCCGGTCCCGACCGACGCCGAAGTCCGGGCCGCGCTGCTCGCCATGGACGCCGCCGTGCTCCGCGCGTACGACCTGCCCCCGCGCCTTGAACGCCAGTTGCTCGACCTTTTTACCGGCGTCGAGCGCAAGGGCGTCGGGCTCGACGGGCCCGACGGCAAGTCCACCTTCCGCGGCTACTACCCGTCCGGGTTTACCTCGGCCCTGCCGCTGCACACGGTCATCTCCGAGCAGTTCGAGCGCGCCCGCGCCGACAAGACGGCGGAGCGGTTCAAGCCCGGCGACTCGCCGCACATCCGCGATCTCCTCCGCGCCGTCGCTTCGGCCAAGGCGGAGGTGTGAGTCGTGGCCGACTACCTTCTCGATACCAACGTGATCAGTGATTGGTACGACGATACGCCCACCCAGGGTGGCGGCCCCAAGCCGGCGCACAAGGCCGTGCGCACCAACGTCGAACGAGTGCGCATCCCCAATCCCGAGACGGGTTACGTACCTCGCTTCTACGTCTCCTTTGTCACGCACGGCGAAATCGAGTACGGCGCACGCACGTCCAGAACTCCCGATCCGGCGAAGGGGGCTGCATATTCCGCGATGGATGCGGCGAAGAAGCGCTTCGTGAGCGAGCAGTGCCCGGAAGAGTTGAAATGGAACAAGCACGTGCCGATCGCGTACGGCGAACTCAAGGCGTGGGTGTTTGAGTATTGCGCGCCGAAGGAACTGCGACCCAAGAAAGTCCGGTTCAAGCAGTTGATTGATCCTGCGACGGCCACTGCGCTGGATATCGCTGACAACGATCTGTGGATCGCGGCTCAGGCTTTGACCCACGACCTCGTGCTCGTCACACGCGATCGTCGTGGGAACTTCGGCAAGGTGCTCCAGCAATTTGCTTCTTCGCTGCGGGTCGAGGACTGGGCCACGTGACTCGCAGATGCCGGGGGTTGCCGCCCCCCGGCCCCCCCGCTCAAGACA
>JAEYUO010000129.1 GCA_023432465.1 Planctomycetota bacterium
AAGTAGAGCGTCCCGGGTTTTATCCAATATCTTTTAAAGAAACCAGGATCACCGATGTAGTCGATATGGCAGGAGGCTTTACAAAAAATGCTTATTTACCTCTATCGACAGTTTTCAGAGATTATGATGACGAATACACTGCTAATGATACATTGGAAGTATGGGTTAATCAAAGAGCAAATGATCTTATAGTATCAGAACAGGATAGATTAAACTTCTCGCAGGATGTGCAAGCTAGGAGGAACCGGGTTATAGTAGATTTCCCAAAACTTTTCAAGGAAAACGATCAGTCTCAAAATGTAATATTAGAAGATAGAGATATAGTATATATTAATGACAATAAAAATATAGTATATGTTTATGGACAGGTGAATAATGAAGGTTATATTCCTTACGAAGAAGGTAAGGATTATATGTATTACATAGAAAAAGCCGGTGGTTTTTCTCTTGCTGCGGAAGAAGGTAATGTACGTGTAATTAAGTTCAATTCACGCGGTTGGTACAAACCGGGTGATATTGAGGTCGCCTCAGGTGATTATATATACGTACCAAAAGAAGTAAAAGAAGAATTCAGTAATGTTATTAGTATTATCGCCCAGGTTGCCGGGGTAGTAATCGGGGTCATAACTACATTTATATTAATTAGCAGGGACTAAGGGATGGAAGAAGAAAACATTGATCCGAACATACAAAAAACTATTAAAAACTCTGGGTTGCTAGAGTATTATAAGATTTTTCGTGTTCATAGAAAAAAAATTATTGTAATCACTTCGACCGTGTGTTTGATCACAATAATATTGATGTTTTTTGTATTTGATCTAATTTATCTATCTAATGCAACAGTTAAATCTTCAAATCAAAGCAGTGGATTAAGTGGTTTACTTCCAGATGGCATTCCTGATTTGGAAGATATAAGTGGTCTGGCAGGTGGGGGGGGTTCTTCAAAAGAGTTAGCATTATATGAAAAGATTGTTACAAGTAGAAGATGTGTAGAAGAAACTATTATAAAATTTGGTTTGATAGAAGAATATGAATTCCAAACAATGTTTGATGCAGTTAATAGCTTTCGAGAAAATATATTAGTTCTTGAAAAAGATAGAATTGCAGGAACAATGACTATTGGAATTTATGATAAAGATCCAGCTAAAGCAAAAGATATGGTTGATTTTTTAATTTTTCAGCTTAATACCATAAATACTGAATTAAAAGTCCAAGATGCTAAAAACAATAGAGAATTTATAGAGTCGAGATATGATCTTGTTATATCTGATTTAAAAAAGGCTGAAGACAGTTTAAGAATTTTTCAAGATATTAATGGAATATCTCCAGATTTAACAGTACAGGCTGCCATTAAAACTGAGGTTGAAATAGAAACTCAAATTGCTTCAGAAGAAGTAAAATTAGATCTTTTAAACAAAATATTAACACCCAACCAAGCTGAAGTTATCGCTCAAAAAGAGAAAATTAATGCTTTGAAGAATCAGCTTAGTGATATTCAACAAGATCCCTCAAATATTTTATCTTTAAAAGGTAAACCTGATGTAGTATTAAACTTTCTTCGCCTAAAAAGAGATGTTGAAATTCAAAATAAGATTATGGCGACTTTGATTCCGCTTTTGGAGCAATCAAAGATTGAGGAGAATAGAAATACTCCAAGTGTTCTTATGCTTGATCCTCCAAATATTCCTGACAAAAAAGTTAAACCCAAAAGGCTTACTAATGTCATTATTGCAACATTTATGACATTTATTCTGAGCTATTTGCTATTTGTTTTTTGGGAGAAATATAAATTATTTAAAAAAGTACTTTCGTAAATGTTTTGGAAATTGTACAATCAGATAAAATACTGTCAATACAAAATTCATTCCTTAGTCGGATATGTATATCATTTCTAATATTTATTGCACCTTTCTCTTTGGGTCCTTTTCCTTTGGTAGGAGTATATCATTATAAATATATTTTATCTTTGATAGCTTTATTACTTTTTTTATTAAATTTTGAAAATTTAATTAAAAACCCTTTCCCCTTACCACAAAAATACTATTTTTTCTCTCTATGGTTTGCATCTTCCTTCTTTACATCTCTCACCTTTGGTTTGGATTACACTGACGTATCATCTTATACATTTTATGATAGTACATATAGTGGAGTATTGAGTGATATATTAGTGTTAATTCCACTGCAGTTCTTTTTACTTTATTTAATCCATTTAACTGTTGAGTCATTTTCGGATATTATTGATTATGCCAAAGTATTTGTTCTAAGTGGACTATTTGTAAATGCATGGTCATTAATTGCCATAGTGGGTGGTATCGGATATAATGAAGAAAACAGACTTTCTTTGATGTTTGAAGATGCTAATTATTTAGGAAGATTTGAAGTTTTCTTCTTAACAATATTAATAATTTATTTGTTTTATAAACGGAATAACATATTAATAAAGCTCATCTATGTTGTCAATATTGTATATGGTTTAATGTTAATAATGTATACTTCTTCAAGAGCTGCATTATTAACATTTGCAGTAGTGACAACAATTATAGTTCTTTTCGTTAGGTCAAAAGTTTTTAAAATTAGCTTGATATCATTTAACTTCTTAATATTCTCGTATTTAATAGTCAGTATTGCAGCGAGACGCGGTGTTGGTGGAGGATCTGGAATACTGTCGTCATTTTTAGATTTGTCTAATGCCACTAGAGTAGCTTTAAATTATTCAGCTATCCAGATTTTTTGGGATTATCCAGTATGGGGAATAGGTTATAGGAATTTCTATAATATATATATAAACTATAATTATGTACCTGACTTTATACCAGTGCTTTTAAAAGTAAGCGTTGTTCATTCTTGGTTGTTTTCTGTTTTAGCTGAGTTGGGATTGTTTGGTGCAATTCCACTTTGCATAATACTTTATCTTATTTTTAAAAATTTAATAAAATCTATTATTGAGAGGATAGATTTTGAAGGTCGCTTTGCAGCTTTATTGGTTTTTGGACTTTTTTTTGTTTTCTTGTTTAATGGCTTATTTTTCCCTGTTTTTTTTCCCGAAGTATTGTATCCTATTATTTTTGGCTTGGCGCTTGGGTATGTAAAGTTAATATATAAATTTGATAAAAACCAATTTTAAATATAGGGAGATTTAAACGATCATAAAATTATTAAAAACCTTTTCTAAACTTTCAATTACATCCGTTGTGACTTTGATAACAGGTCTCTTTAAGATAAAAATCTATTCTTATTTATTAGGACCGGAAGGATTTGGTTTAATCTCTCAATTAATTAATCTAAATATTTTTATCAATTTTTTATGTACTCTTGGAATACCGATTGGATTAATTAGGCTCATTTCTGAATGGGAAAGCGAAGGGAAATGGGATTATATTAATTCAATTCTTAAAAATATCTTTTTCCTTTTGGTTATTGTTTCAATAACACTATTTATATTTACGTTTATATTTTCTAGCCAAATATCAAATGTCTTATACAGTGATAACTCTTACTCGAGTTTAATTGTTTTATTCAGTTTTTCAATCCCACTAACAATAATATTTTCACTTTTTGACTCCTATGTAAGAGGTATTAAAAAATTTAATATATATGTAAAAGTTAGTGTAATAAGTTCAATTTCTACAACCTTAATTTCAATTTTTTTGGTATCCAAATATGGAGTGGAAGGTGTTGCATTAAGTTTTGTATTTACTTCGATACTTCCTATTATATTTTATTCCATTTATTTGACTAAAAGTAAATTACTCCAATTTAAGAATATATTTGCTACCCATTATGTTGACCATAGAAACTCTTACAAGTTAATTTTTGGTTTAGGTGTCGGAAGTTTAATTATTGGTTTAGCTGATTATTCTTCAATAATATTTGTTAGGAGTTTTATAATAAAAGAGTTAGGATTGCAAGACAATGGGATATATCAAGTAATATACTCTATCTCAACAAATTATTTAGGAGTTTTTTTCTTAGTTGCCTCTGTATACACTCTACCTATTCTTTCTGAAATCAAATCAAATGAGTTATTTAACGCTGAAATAAATAATTTTTTAAGGATTGTAGTTATTGTAGTGACACCAATAATAATAATTTTGTTTAGCTTTAGAGGATTTATTGTGCAGATATTATTTTCAAAAGAGTTCTATGATAGTACTAAGTATTTTACTTTTTATTTTGTGGGTGATTATGCTAAATTGGTTGGAACTGTTTTAGGGCTTTGGTTAGTACCTAGACATAAAGTTAAAGCTCTATGCTCTATTAATTTTGTTTATAACATCTCTTTTGTGGTAATATTTTATTTTTTATTAAAATCCAATTGGGGTTTATATTCAGCTGTGATTGGTTATATGATGGCATCAATTTTTTTCTTTGCTGCAAATTATTTTTATTTTAATAAAAGGAATAAATTCTCTTTTAATAAAATCAACTTGAGGACTTTAGTTTGCTCGGTTAGTGTAATATTAGTGGTTATGGTTATTGCAACATTTTATGAAATTGTAGGGTTTTATGTTGCAATCATAGGTATAATAGCTTTTATGTCCTTGACTATAACAAAAAAGGAATTCTTAGAAATGAAGCAAGTATTAAAAAATGTCTAGCATCATGGGGGAAAAGCGTATTAAAATCTGTTTTGTAATTGATTCACTTATTATAAGTGGAGCTGGAAAACTAACCATGGATGTTATTAAAAAGCTGCATGATTCAGGCGCTGATATAACATTAATTACATTTTATAAACATTCGCTTGATTCTGAAAATTTAGATTACAGTTTTTTAGGAGATAATAATATATTATTTGTAGATATTTATAAATTAAAGTTTATTTCTAGAATTCTCTTGTTGCGTAAAATATTTGTAAAATATGATGTCATACATTCATGTTTGGAAATGTCCAATTTATACTGCTCATTGGTGAATATATTGACTTTTAATAAAAAAAAATATCTTGCTACAATACATGGTATAGACGGAATATTTATTGATGATAAATTCTTGCAGGAATCTTTTAATAAGAACGTTGGAATTAAATATAAACTCCTTATTAAGTATATATCAAATATAACCCTAAGGTCTTTAAATCTTTTTATAGCGGTTTCAAATGATACTAGAAACTTTTTAATAAAAAGGAGGGGCATTAGCTTCAGAAAAATTAAGGTTATTTATCATGGGATTGATATTAAATCTTACCCGAATCCAAATATGAATGTTGTTGCAAATTTAAAGGCTAGATATTGTATTAAAGATACAGACTTTGTTATTGGTTATTTAGGACGGTTGGCAAGAGGAAAAGGTTTAGAATACTTGCTAGATACTTTCAAGGGTATATATAATTATAATAAGCAGTATAAATTTTTGATTGTTGGTGAAGGAGAATTATACGAATACCTTCAAGCTGAAATCAAAAGAAGTGATCTTGAGGATAAGGTTTTTCTTTGTGGAAGTGTCTTGGATGTAGAAAACTATTATACATTATTTGATGTATATATACTCCCTTCATTTTCAGAAGGAATTCCAATTTCATTACTTGAAGCAATGTATTATAAAAGAATTGTAATTTGCACAGATGTAGGTGGAATTCCCGAGGTTATAATAAATAAATATAATGGTTTTTTGATTGAAAAAAATAATTTTACTGAGCTTGAGAGTACAATTAAATTTGTATATGATAATTCAAAAAAACTTGGTTTTTTGAAGAAAAATGGATACAGTACTGTTCTCGAAAAATTCAATTTTGATAGTAATGCTTACAGAATTATAGATCTATTTCTTAGATAGTTCATGAAGGTCTCAAATAAAATATTATTTGTTTCTCATTCAAATAGTACAATAGGTGGTGCAGAGGAGGACTTAAGAAGATTGGTTTTTGATGTAAGAAATGATTATAAAGTATATCTAGCATTACCTAATAATACCGAGTTTGACAAAGTGTATAAAAATTGGGTAAATGGAATTTTTAATATAAGAACTAATATTCCGCCACTCCATCACGGTTCAACACTTGATTATCTAAAATTTTATATCAAAGGGTTTCTACAGTTTTTTGAACTAAGGAAAATCATATCTGATTTAAACCCTGACATACTGATTTTTAATTCAAGCGTATTATTCTTGCAGGGATATTTCTTTAAAAAATATAAGCAGGTATTTTTTATACGTGAATATTTATTAAATGATAAAATTAGAAATATTTCTTATAAACTTATATGTAGATCGGCTAGTAAAGTAATAAGCGTATCGTCTTTTATATCGAAGGAACTTAAAAAATATTGCTGTCTTGACGTAAAGACTCTTTATACCTCTATAGAAGGGTCAAATATAAAGGTTAGAAAAAAACTTTTAGTAGACAGAAATACTTTCAACTTTCTTGCAGTAGGAATAATTTCTCCACTTAAAAATCAATTTACTGTGCTTAAAGCGTTTCATAAGGCTCTTAATAAAATTGAAAAAGCTAAACTATATTTCTTAGGTAGATTCTATCCTTCTGACGAATATTATAGATCTATGGTCGAATATATTAATAGTCATAATTTGAAGGATAATGTTATTTTTTTGGGGGAACTAGATAGGGTGAACGCTTTAACATATATTAGCCAGGTAAATTGCATAGTCATAGCTTCTCTGACTGAAGGAATGCCTAATGTTATTTCTGAAGCATTATTTTTTAATAAACCATTAATATCATCAAAGTTTAATGGAATCAGTGATATATTTATCGATGAGTATAATGGCCTATTATTTGATGCAAATAACAGTAATGAGTTAACTTCAAAAATGATACGAATTTCAAATGAACCTAAGTATCGTGAATACATTATATCAAATTCTAAGATTACTTATACTGAAAATTTTAGTTTAGAGAAGAATCTTTTAACTTTCAGACAGTTGCTTGATAGTATATCCGCTACCCAATGATCTCCATAATAATCGTCAATTATAACGTCTACCCAGATGTACTGCAATGTGTCAAAGCAATTCTGCAACATACGGAGTATAAGCCCATTGAGATATTTGTTGTAGACAATAATTCCAGTGAGAGGGATATAGATAATATTATCAATGACCTTCCGGAAGTAAATTATATAAGATCTGATGTCAATGCTGGATTTGGAGCTGCAAATAATATAGCTATGAATGAAGCTAAAGGTG
>JAEYUO010000028.1 GCA_023432465.1 Planctomycetota bacterium
GGCCCGCCGCGGGCTCACTCGAACCGCACACGGTTCCGCAGCACGCCGAAGCCTGTGCCGCGGGCGCCGGTGATCTCGACCTCGACCACATCGCCCTCTCGCAGCCACTGCGGCGGCGTCCGGGCCATGCCCACCCCGCCCGGGGTCCCCGTCAGGATGACCGTGCCGGGCAGGAGCGTCAGGCCCTGCGACAGCTCGCTGATGATCGTGGCGACCGTGAAGACCATGTCGCTCGTCGGGGCTTCCTGCATGACCTTCCCGTTGACCCGCGTCACCAGCCGCAGGGCCTGGGGGTCCGGGATGTCCGCCGCGGCGACAACGTTCGGCCCCAGCGGGCAGAAGGTGTCGAAGCTCTTGCCCCGCCAGAACTGGCCGCCGGAGCCCTGCTTCTGCCACCACCTGGCGGAGACGTCGTTGGCGCAGCAGTATCCCAGCACGTGGGAAAGAGCCTTCTCCCGCGGCACATCGCGCGCCGCCGTCCCGATGATCACCGCCAGCTCGCCCTCGAAATCCACTTGCCCCCCCCCGCCGCCCCCCTTGGCCGGGTCCTGGCAGGCCTTGGGGACGATGATGTCCTCGCCGGAGAGAACGGCCGCGGCGGGGTTCTTTGCAAAAACCAGAATACTCTCCGGCGGGGCGAGCCCCTGCTCCTTGGCGTGCTCGGCGTAGTTGCGGCCGATGCCGAGGATGGTGTGGAAGGGGATGGTGGCGGCGTTGCTGCGGATGCCCACGCCGAGAGAGGTGCGGAGGAGGTTCATGGGGGGAGTTTATGGGGAGTTGTTCGCGGCTGCCGGTTCGGGGGTTTGCCGCGGGCGGTTGATGACAAAGTCCAGCCCTTTGGCGAACCGCGGGATGTAGGCCGCGCGGCGATCCTTCGGGCTCTCGTTACCTCCGTCATCTGCGGCATCGGCACCGAGGGAGTACAGGAGATAGACGCGGCGGTCGGGGTCAATCGCGGGGAGCGAGTAGGAGAACGGCTTGCCGTTAGCGGGGTCGGCAGTGGAACCGGGGTGGGCCGCTTCGATGTCGGACAGATCCGCGGGATAGGCACCGGCCTGGGCGCGGTGGATCTCCAGCAGAAGCATGAGCCTCGTGCCGGCAATCTCGGAACGAACCCCCGCCTCTTCCGCGATCAGACGATCCAGTGGCGTCAGGAACATTCTGAGGATGGGATTGGCGCTGACGCGTGCTGGGTCGGGAGGAGTGGGCGAGGGTGGGGAAGCTGAACTGGGAGGTTGCAGACCGAAGAGGTGGTAGAGATGAGCGATGTGCTGATTGGCGAGTTGCTCGGTTTCGCGGCGGCCTGGGGCGAAGAGGCCGCGGAAATTCTTGAGGCGGGAGCCGGTGTGCCGGTTGTCCGAGACCACCGAGAAACCCATCGCATTGCTGCTGATGAAGTCGTACTCATAGGGCAAGAGCCGGCCGTCCCCCTTGCCATTGTCGGTGAACGAACGCTGGATGATGTCGAGCACGCTCGCGCGGTCGGCCTCGATCTGGATCGTGGCGGGCCACCACTTGGTCTGTGCATCGATGATCGCGATCAGCTCGCGGCAGTCATCGGCGGGTGAGGGAGACTCAATAGTCTGGCGGCGGAGTTCTTCGAGTGTCTCGACGGTCCATCGCGCGGCAACACCCCGTTCCACCCAGCTTGGCTGCGCGGTGAAGTGCCGGGCGATGGCGAGATTCTGGGCGAGAATCGCCGCGCGATCGGTGTATCGCCTGTCATCGCTGGCGACTTTCATTCGGACAAGGTTGCCGCGGATGATCCGATGGAACTGATCAACTTCCAGGAGCAGCCGCTCAAACTGTGGCCCTGGCGTGAGAGTGGCGACGGCGTACTTCGCATCGACCAGTGGGTCGAGGCCTTCGAACAGCCCCGCCGCTTCGTAGGCGGCGAAGGTCTTTCTGGTCGCGGCGATGGCAACTTCACGCGAATCGCCGGGTGAGAGCTGAGCGGCGGGGTCGATCAACAGTCGGAAATCGGCGTACTCGGACTCGCCGGGTGGCCGCAGGGCGAGTCTCGTGTCGCGGTGCTGACTCACTGCCTTTGCACGCTCCGAGATGAGGTCCCACGCGTTGAATGCATCCGCGGGCATCGCCTGCAGATCGCGCTGAAGCTCCGTGAGCTTCGCGGAGTAGTCGACCGCGATCGTGGGCTGGGCGAAGGCGATTCGATAGACGAACGCCGCGACGAGGACGGTGGGGATCAGGTGGATGACAAGCAGCCAGAACCAGAATCGGCGGCGGGAACGCGGGGCGGCGGGCGGGTGTGCCTGATCCATCAACGCAGCATAATCGATGATGGGGCCGACCGAGGCGTATTACTCATCGCTTGATGGTGCTGGCGTGGGAGCGATCTCGGCCTGCTGGTTGGCGGACTCTTCCGCGGCGGAGGGCGGGGCATTGGGGTCAACCGGCGGAGGAAGAGGCCGGGGCGTGTTGTAGACATAGTCGAGCGTGCCGGTCGCAAGAAACGGCGTCACAGGCTGCTTGTCGCCGGGAGCGCCGGTGTAGCCCTGGTTGTCAACTCCGTCCGGACCACAGGAGTAGAGCAGATAGCCGCGGCCCGCGGGATCGGAGGCGGCATCAATGAGGCGATAGCCGAAGGGCTTGTCGTTGACGGAATCCAGCGGCAGCGCCGGGAGGATCCCCGGGGCAAGCGCGGCGAGAGAGTCCGGGTATGACCCGGTGCGGGCGCGGTGGATCTCCAGCGCGAGCATGATGCGGGTCGCGGCGAGATCGGAGGCGATCTGGTCGTTGGCCTTGAGCGCGCTGTCGATCGCCGGGATGATGAGTTCGAGCAGCTTGAACCGCTCGAGTCCGGCGGTCGGCTCGGGGCCGGTCATCGCTCTCCGCTCGGTCCGCGTCATGCCCGCGAGCTTGACGAAGTAGTCGTAGATCTCGTTGGTCTTGGCTTCGGTCTCGCGTCGGCTGGGCTGGAGCAGGCCCAGCACGTTGAAGGCCCGCGGAGCGCTGGCGGGCGGGTTCCCGCCGAGGGGGACACCGATATCCGACCCGAGCCCGGCCGCGGCGGCGGGCAGGAAGCGTCCGTTCCCGCCACCATCGTCGCTGTAGGTCCGCTGGATCAGATCGAGCGCGGAGTATCGCTCGCCATCGAACGCGCCGGCAACCGAGGGCAGCGGGTTGCGGTCGATCGCGGCGAGCAGGTCGAGCGCGGCCCGCTCGGCGAGGGGCTGCTCGACGATCTCGCGGCGGAGTTCGGCAAAGACAAGTGCGTTGATCGCGACGGCGACGAGGTTGTCGATGATGGTGGTCTGGAAGCCGAGCAGACGGGCGATGGCGAGCGACTCCTCAAAGGCCGCGAGCCGCTGGGCATCGTCGCCGGACTGTGCGGCAAGGTACATGCGGGCGGCGTTCATGCGGGCGATCTGACGGGACTTGCCGAGTTCGGGAAAGACCGTAAGCACCAGCGGGCCGGTCGCCGAAATCGGGCGCGCTGCGTAGGGGATCGTGGGAAGCTTGGCGAGGTCATCGAATCCGCCGGCCTTGCGAAACGCCTCCATCCATTCGATGGCGACGGCGCGTGCCTGGTCCGCGGTGAAGCTGTCGCGTGTGGGCACGGCATCGGGCCAGTTGAGAAAGGTGAAGTCGAATGCCTCGACGGGCAGATCGGGGTATCGCGCGGCAACGGTCTCTCTCGCCGCGGTGAGCTTCGCGGCGATCTGGCTGATCTGCCCCCAGTTGTCCGGGGCATTGGCGGGCATGTTCTGGCGCTGGCGGGCCAGAGCCGTGGCCTTGGCGCCGTAGTCGGTGGCGATCTTCGGCTCGGCGGCGATGACCGTGTAGAGAAAGCCCGCGACGAGGAGGCACAGCAGGAACATCGCGATCAGAATGAGTTTCAGGGGCGTGAGCCACGGCTTGTCGGGTCTTTCGTCAAATGCGGTGTTCATGCGAGTATCCCGGAGGTGCTCAGCAGACAGAGACAGGGAAGTGTGGGTTGGCAGGCGAGACGAGCAGCGCGAGAGGAAGCGCACTCACTTCTGATACGGCCTTGGGACGGGCGCGGTTGATACCACGCCTCACGATCCGACGATCAGCGATCGACCGCCCAGCACGCGACATCCTGCCGATCGCCGCGGGAGACCAGCACCGGGCGCTCGGCGCGGCAGCGGTCCATGACCAGCGGGCAGCGGCCGGCGAACGCGCACCCCTTGGGCGGGTCGAAGGGGCTGGGGACATCGCCCTGCAGGATGGTGAGCGGGCGGGAATCTCGCTGGTCGGGGTCGTCGATCGGGTTTGCGCCCAGCAGCGCGCGGGTGTAGGGGTGCTTGGCCTGGGCGTGGAGGTCATCGCACGGGAGCGACTCGACGATGTGGCCGAGGTACATGACCAGCACGCGGTCGCAGAAGTGCTCGATGACCTTGAGGTCGTGGCTGATGAAGAGGATGGTGAGCCCGAACTCGCGCTTGAGGTCCATCATCAGGTTGAGGACCTGGGCCTGGATCGAGACATCGAGTGCGGAGACGGGCTCATCGGCGATGAGGAACTCGGGCTTCAGGGCGAGGGCGCGGGCGATGCCGAGGCGCTGGCGCTGGCCGCCGGAGAACTCGTGCGGGAACTTGTCCTTGGAGTCCTTGCGCAGGCCGACCTTGGCGATCAGCCCATCGATGTAGCTCTCGGTTTGTTCGCGTCCGCCCGGGACGATGCTGTGGAAGTCGATCGCTTCCTGCAGGAGCTTGCGGACGGTGAGGCGCGGGTTCAGCGAGGAGTAGGGATCCTGGAAGATGATCTGCATGCGCCGACGGAAGGGCATGAGCTCGGCGTGCGAGAGGCGGGTGATGTCGGTGCCCTCGAACGTCACGCTGCCGCTGGTGGGCTCGCTGAGGCGGATGACGGCCTTGCCGAGAGTGGACTTGCCGCAGCCGGATTCGCCGACGATGCCGACGATCTCGCCGCGATTGACATCGAAGGAGACGCCATTGACGGCGTGGACATTCCCGACGATTCGATTGAGGACGCCGCCGCGGACGGGGAAGTGCTTGACGAGGTTGCGGACGGACAGGAGGGGCGCGGCGAAGCTGTCGCTGGGGGGCGAGGCAGGATCGGGCAGGGTTGAGGATTCGATCGCGGGGGCGCGGGTGGTCATGGGCGCGCTCCTGAACCGGAGGGTGCGACGGGCCGGGCCTGCGGCGCGGGCTGACTCAGCGGGAAGTGGCAGCGCTTCAGGTGCGACTGGCCCTCGCCCTCGGCGGGGAGGAGGTCGGGCTCAGTGTCGCGGCAGAGTGGCTGGCAGCGTGAACAGCGATCCGCGAAGCGGCAACCGACGGGGAGCTCGAACAGGCTGGGGACGATGCCTTCGATCGTCGGGAGGCGTCTGCCGTGCTCTTTGCGGCCGGCCTTGGGGATTGAGTCGAGCAGGGCGCGGGTGTAGGGGTGCTGCGGGTCGTGGAAGATCCGGCGGACGCCCCCCACTTCGATCACGCGGCCGGCGTACATCACGGCGACGCGGTCGCAGACCTGCGCCACAACGCCGAGGTTGTGGGTGATCAGAATGATCGCGGTGTTGAGCCGCTTGCGCAGGTTGTCCATCAGCGCGAGGATCTGGGCCTGGATGGTGACATCGAGCGCGGTGGTGGGCTCATCGGCGATGAGGACATCGGGCTCGCAGCAGAGGGCCATCGCGATCATCACGCGCTGGCGCATGCCGCCGGAGAGCTGGTGGGGGTATTCATCGACGCGGCGGTCGGCGTTTGGGATCTCGACGAGCTTGAGCATCTCGATCGCGCGTGCGCGACGGGCGGCGCGGGAGAGGTCGGTGTGGTACTTGAGAGCCTCGTCGAGCTGCCAGCCGATGGTGAAGACCGGGTTGAGCGAGGTCATCGGCTCCTGAAAGATCATGGCGATGCGGTCGCCGCGGATGCGCCGCATGGTGCGGTCATCGGCGGTGGCGAGGTTCGTGCCCTCGAACATGATCTGCGAGTTCGGGTCGATGATGGTGGTGCGCTCAGGCAGGAGACGCATGATCGACTTGCTGGTGACGGTCTTGCCGCAGCCGGATTCGCCGACGATGCCGAGCGTTTCGCCGGGGTAGAGGTCGAAGGAGACGTCATCGACGGCGGTGACGACGCCGCGGTCGGTGCGGAAGCGCGTCGTCAGGTGGCGGACGGAGAGGATGGGGGCGGGGGCCGTCGGCATCACGAAATCCCCTCCCGAAAGCGGCAAAGCAGCACAGCAGCAAAGCAGCACATGAAGGCGGGGAAGTGGCCGCAGATCAACGCAGACGAACGCGGATCAGAAAGGGCGAATCGTGTACCTATGGGGCAGACGGCGACATGAGCACATTCCCTACGCTTCGGGGCTAGGCCATGGTCGTTCATTTGCTGCTTTGCTGCTTTGAACATGTGCTGCTCTTCGGCGCTAGCCGACATGCTTGGGATCAAACGCGTCCTGCAGTGCATCCGACACGATGTTGAACGCGAGGACCAGGACGAACATGAACGCGGTGGCCGCGCCGATCTGCCAGAAGATGCCGTTGATGACCTCCTGCGTGGATTCCTGGATCATGCGGCCCCAGGACGGGCCGACCTTGACGCCCAGGCCGAGGAACGAGAGCACCACCTCGAACTTGATCGCCGCGATGAACAGCAGCGAGAAGTTGATGAACATCAGGTGGACGGTGTTGGGGATGATGTGCTTGAGGAGGATGTAGAAGCGGCCGAAGCCGATGGCGGTTGCGGCCTGGATGTACTCGAGCTCCTTGAGCTTGAGGGTCTCGCCGCGGATGACGCGGCACGGGCCGATCCAGAACTCCATGCACATCGCGGCGTAGACGGGGACGAGCGCGAGCCAGGGGTTGCTGACCTTGTCGAAGACGCTGCCGGAGAAGGCGTAGACGAGCACGGCGAGCAGGATGAGCTCGGGCATGCTGGAGAGTGTGGAGTAGAGCCAGACGACGGCGTGATCGACCCAGCCGCCGAAGTACGCCGCGGCCGCGCCGAGGAACGTGCCGATGAACACGGAGATGATGGCGACGACGATGCCGACCTGGAGCGCGACCTTGATGGAGAAGATGACGCGGAGGAAGTTGCTTCGGCCCTGGCGGTCGGTGCCGAGGGAGTGGAGCATGGCCTGCTTGAACGACTGCCACCCTGAGAGCGGCGCGAACATCTGCTGGATGGTGGATTCGAGCTTGGAGATCGTGGCCGGAACGTCGATCGCATCGGGGTCGGGCGTGCCATCGTCGAGCAGCGGCGGCTCGGGGTTGTTGAGGTCATCGAACGCCGAGAGCTGGTCGTAGAGGTCCTCGGACTGCTCGATGAGGCCGTCGAGACGCGCGAGCTCGGCATCGCTGTCCGCTGTTCCCGGGAGCATGCGGAGCTGGCCGTAACGAATGTCGTTGAAGCCCTCGCCGTTGTTCACCGCACGCTTGACTTCGCGGGTGATGATGCGGGCGGCCTCGACTCGGCGCTCGTTGGTGGCGGGGATGCCAAAGCCGTTGATGGGGGTCGGCCAGACAGGCTGCTCGACCTCGGCGTAGGAGATGCCCAGCTTCCCGGGGGCGAGATCGCCGAGGGCGACCCAGCCGCCGATGAGGGCGTAGACGGCGATGACCAGGAGCGAGGCGACGGCGAGACGGTTGCGCCGGAACTTGCCGACGCCGCGGCTGGATGTGAAGCGTCTCAGGGCGGTGATCATGCGAGCCTCACCCGCGGGTCGACCAGCGCGTAGAGCACATCCGTGAGGATGTTGGTGAGGATGAAGAGGCCGGCGAGGACGGCGGTGAACGTCTGGATGATCGGGAAGTCCTTGTTGACGATGGCGTCGATCAGGAGCTTGCCCATCCCGGGGATGCGGAACTGGTACTCCATGACGATGGAGCCGGTGATCAGGAAGGGGATGGTGATCATGATGCGGGTGATCACCGGGATCATCGCGTTCTTGAGCATGTGAACGAAGATGATCTTGGGCCGGGATGCGCCCTTGGCGACGGCGGTGGTGATGTAGTCGCGGCTGGTTTCCTCGACCATGACGGCGCGGTAGAAGCGGGCGTCGTAGCCCATGCCGACGACGACGCCGATGATGACCGGCAGGGCACAGTACTTCACCCAGTTCTGGATGCCGGGCTCATAGCCGTTGCTGGCGAAGAGCTCAAAGCCCAACTGCTGGTTGAGCCACGATGAGCCAAAGACCTGTCCGAGGACGATGAACACGACGACGCTGATGCTCATGCCCAGCACGACGAGGACCATGAGCGTCCGGTCGAGGATGCTGCCGCGATAGGCGGCGGAAAGCAGGCCAACGAGAATGGCGATTCCTGCGGTGAGGATGAGGGCGGGGATGGTGATCTTGAGCGTTGGCCAGACAGCGTCGGCCAGCTTTGCGCCGACGTTGTCGGACTCGAACTGCCAGGATCGGTAGGGACGCTCGGCGGTGCCGAAGTCAAGCCGGACGATGCGCCAGAGAAACTCGACATACTGGGTCTTGAGCGGCGGATAGAGCCCGATGCGCCCGACCTCGAGAAGCGGCTCGACGCCGAAGGGCTCGGCGGGGTCCTCGATGCCGATGGGGAGGAAGGGGCGATCCAGGCCCATCGAGGCCTTCTTGAGGAGCGCGGTTTCGGCGGTCGCGTTCTTGCCGAGGTAGGCGGAGACGGGGTCGCGCAGGCGGAGCGCACCCATCATGATGAGGATGATGCCGAGGTAGACGGGGATGGAGTAGAGGAGTCGCCTTGCTACGTAGGACCACATCGCGGGGCTCCGTGGTCAACGCGGCGCCGAGGCGTCCACATCGAGATACTTGAACCAGTTGTAGAAATCCTCGCTCGGCTTGAAGTTCTTGAGGAAGGGATGGGCGAGGTAGAAGCGCGTGCGGGCCATCGACCCGACAAACGGCACATCGGCGATGATCATGTCGCGCATCTGCTCGATGATCTTCGTGCGCTCGGGGCCGGGCATCATGACGATGATCTGCTCGTAGAGCTTGTCGAACTCTGGGCGGTCGTAGTTGTAGTGGTTCGCGCCGGGGGCTTTGTTCTTGGAGTAGAACAGCGCGAGGTTGTTCTCGGGGTCGGGATAATCCGAGCCCCACGCAAAGCCGAACATCTGTCCCTTCTTCTGGTTGATCGCCTCGATCAACTCGGAGAAATCAACCATCTTGGGATTCAGTCGAATTCCGATCCGTGCGAGCTGGCGGATCTCGGCCTGGGTCTGCTCGGCCTGATTGCTTCCCTTGGAGGTGTAGTACTCGATCTCGGGCAGGCCGCGACCCTCGGGGTAGCCAGCCTCGGCGAGCAGTTCACGCGCCTTGCGGAGATTCGGGCCACGGAAGGAGATCGGCGCTTTGCCGTTCTTGGGAAAGCCGTCGAGCGGGGGCGGGATGGGTCCGTCATAGACGACGTTGATGCCGTTGTAGAACGTGTCGTTGTGTTCGTCGAGATCGACCGCGAGGGAGATCGCCTGGCGGATCTTGGTGCGCTTCTCGTCGTACCCGCCGAGGATCGGGTCCTCCATGTTGAAGCCGCGGAAGATGAAGTCCAGCAGCGGCACGGCCTCCGCCTGGATGCCCTTGTCGGTGTACTCCTTGGTCAGCCGCTTGGTGCGCTTGACGAACGCCTTCTCGAAGTACTCCGCGGGCACCTGGACGTACGCGATCTTGCGGTCCTGGAAGTCCTGCCACATCACGGGGTCGGGCGTGTAGAACGTCAGTTCCAGGCGGTCGAGCAGGGGGAGCTTCTGTCCCGCGGCGGCGAGCAGGCCCTGCTCCTTCTCCCTGGGTGTCGCCTCGGAGGGGTAGAACTCGTCGCGGAAGTTGGGGTTGCGGTGCAGGACCATGCTTTGTCCCGGCTTCCAGTCCCCTTCATTCCTGAGGATGAACGGCCCAGTGCCGACGGGGTGCTTGCCGAGCGTGTCGCCGTACCTCTCGACGGCCTCGCGGGCGACGATGCTGGTCTGGAACATCGAGATGACCCAGCCGAAGCGCACGACGGGCTTCTTCAGGATGACCTCGAACTCGGTGTCGCTGATCTTGCGGAAGCCTGCGACCGGCGCGGCGTAGTCGAACGGCTTGCCGGACTTGACGAGCTCGGACTGGGCTTCCTTGTACTCATCGAGCCCGAGGATCGTGTCCTGGATGAGCCAGTAGTTTTCATACTCGTACTGCGGATCGGCCAGCCGCCTCCACGAATAGAACACATCGTCGCTCACGAGCTTGCGTCCCTTGCCGCCGGGGAAGCAAGGGTCATCGTGGAAGAAGACATCGTCGCGGAGCTTGAACTTCCAGACTTGTTGACCATCGGCTCCGTCGGAGACCTTGGGCATTTCGGCCAGGAGCAGCGGCTCGCTGACATCCTCGTAGCTCGTGACGGATTCCGGTCGCACGAGGTACTTGTACTGCAGGAGGGTTTCGTAGATCTGGCACACGACCTGGTTGTCATAGGTCGTGGAGCCCTTGGCGGGGTCGAGGCTCTTGGGGCCGTCGGACCGGATCGGCAGCTTGGCGACCTTTTCCGCGCTGGACTGCGCTCTCGCATCGGCGCACAAGCCGACCGCCAACAGGCCAACCCCCAGCGCTGCCAGAACCCTCTGAACTCCCCACCTGGTTTGACGCACCATTCCTGCACTCCTGTGGCTTGGGGGGAACCCGGTTCGCCACCGTATATGTCTATCTGACAAGCACTTAAGACCAAGGCTCCCGCTCGCCGCGGGTCAATCCCAAGCCCTGCTCCTCTATCGTACCGACAATGGCACCTAGCAGCCGAACTCCCTCTACCGACTCCGCAGGATGATTCGGCCGTTGCTTGTGCGGACGAGCGACCGATTCTCGCTTCCGCCGCGATGCACGACCGCCCACTCGCGCTCGTCATCGAGCTCGATGTCTCCCATGAGATTGAGAATGCGGACTCTGCCGTTGAACGTCTCGAGGCGCAGGTCCCCCGTGAAGCCGTCGCCGATCTCGATCTCGACACCGCCGTTGGCCGTGCGGATGTCGATCGGCCCGGGATTCGAGTCCGTCAGCCGAAGATCCACGCCGCCATTGGTGGTTGAGACCGAAACCCGCCCGGCGATGTCGGTGAGCGCGACCTCGCCGTTGCTGGTGCGGACACGGCACTCGCCGTCGATCCTCGCCGCCTGCACATAGCCGTTGCTCGTACTGATCTGCACGTCGCCGGCGTGATCGGCAACCGTGATCTCCCCGTTGCCCGAACTCAGCACGGCGAGCCCTTCAAGCTGTGCAACGTCGATCGCGCCGTTGCCCGTGTGCACGGTCAGGGCGGAGCACCCGGGGAGATCGACCTCCATGGAAACCGCTTCGCCCGGCAATCGCCAGCCGATGGGCCAATCGACCCTTATGCTCAGCGCGCCGACGGCGGTGGTCTGCATCACGACCTGGACAGCGGACACCCGACTCTCGCCCTTGCCGCGAACCTCCGCGCGGACACTCGCGGCAGACCCGTCGATCTTCCGCACCTTCACGTCTCCATTATCGCCCTGGATGATCACGGCGTTTGCCGGATCGAAAGGAACCTGGCTCTCAAGCTGACGGGTGGAGATCGCATCATCCCGCGCGGCAGAGACACACCCGGCCGCCCCAAACAGCCAGAACAGAACGACCACGGAGCACAGAACGCATCGCACCATGAATGACACTCCCGCAACAGCCCGACGTGAGACTCAGACCGGAAGGCGATCAAGTTCTGCCGCGACTTCCCGCGCAAGACGTCCAACGTTCGCCGGGCTGAAGTCAAACGACAGGTCCGCGGCCTTGAACAGCTCGGGCAGGGGACGGGATGCACCGAGCGTAAGAGCCCGCTTGTACGCATCGATTGCCGCCGCGGGATCTTCTCGGTAGTTCATCCAGACCTGGATCGCGCCGAGCTGGGCGATGCCGTACTCGATGTAGTAGAACGGGACGCCGAAGAGGTGGAGGATGCGGTGCCAGGATGCCCCGAGAACATCTTCGAATCCGGTCCAGTCCAGCCCGGGGGCAAAGCGCTGATGGAGCTCGGCCCACTTGGCGTGGCGGTCGGCGATGGTGTGATCCGTGGTGTACATCCAATGCTGGAACTGATCCACAAGCGCGACGGTTGCGAGGCTGAAGAACAACTGCTCGAGGTGCGTCCGGCGGGCGCGTGCGGCATCCTCGGGTGAGTAGTACTCGCCGAGGAACGGATGTGCGAGCAGCTCCATGCTCATAGAGGCGACTTCGGCGAACTCCAGCGGCAGTTCGTTGCGATAGTGAAGCAGCGGATCGGCGCGACACAGCAGCGAGTGGAACGCGTGGCCCGCCTCGTGCACAAGCGTCTCGACATCGCGCTGAACTCCAACGGCGTTCATGAAGATGAACGGGACACGTGCACGCTCGCGGCTTGCCTGATACCCGCCGGGCGCTTTGCCCTTGCGGGATTCGAGGTCAAGGCAGGGCTTCGCGTTCGCGGGGCTGCGGAGGTGGGCAAAGAGGGACGCCAGCGACGGATCCATCTTCTCGAACAGCTTCTGGGTGCGATCGAGCATCTGGCGGGAATCTTCGAACGGCTTGAGCGCGGGCCGCCCCTTGGGGTCCACCTGCGAATCCCACGGCCGGAGCGGGTCGATGCCCATCGCCTTGCTGCGGGCGGCGCGAACCTTGAGGACAAGCGGCACAACGTGCTCTTCGACTCCGCGGGCGTAGGCGTGGCAGTCTTCGGGGGTGTAGTCAAACCGCCTTCTCGCGAGGAATGCGTACTCGCGAAAATCCCTGAGTCCGGCGTTGGCCGCGACCTTGCGACGGAGCCGCATCATCTCTTCGAAGATGGCATCGATGCGATCCTTGTCGGCAAAGCGTCGCTGAACGACCAGTCGCCAGGCCTCCTCGCGGGTTGCACGGTCGGGGTCTTCGTTGAAGATCGCCATCTGGGAAAGGGTGCGTTCCTTGCCGCGGAACTGAACGGTCATGGCCCCGCACACTTCGGAGTACTGCTGGTCGAGCTTGGAGAGCTGGGTCTCGAGCTCGATGTTCTCGGGGCGGAAGAGCTGTACGGCGGTGCGAAGATCCCGCAAGTAGACGGCAAAGCGTGCCCTGTCGAGACCCTCAACAAAGGGCGAGCCCACGATCCGTCTGTCCAGATCGAACGCCGCCTGCTTGAGCTTCGGCTGGACGTTCTCGACATGGTCGAGATACGCGCGCTGCGCCGAGGGGTCATCGGTGTGGCAGGTCATGTTGATGTAGAGATCGGTCGCGGCTTCGCCTGCGGCCGCGTCAAGCTCGCTCCGGTCGAGGATGAGCCGACGCAGGCAGTTTGCGCAGTGGAGATCGCGGCTCAGCAGCTCCGCATACAGCGGTTCGAGCTCGGTCCATGAGGCGGCGTTCAGGCCGGAAGGGACGATATCTGATGCGGGTGCAAATTCTGCAATCATGCCACATTGAAGGCCGCCCGGCAGCCCCCGGCGCGGCGGAGCAGCCTCAAACCGCGCCCGCGGCGGGGGTCTTCCCCGAAGCGACCCACGAGGCCAATGCCGGTCCCAGCTGCAGGAGCAGCCACATCAAGAAATGAGCAAGCGCGATCAGCGCGGCGCCGTGACGGTCCTTCTTGAAGAGCCACCAGACGACTCCGAAGTACACTCCCAGCGCCGACCCCCACGCCAGCAGACTGGCGACAAAGGCGAGGCTGATCGGCAGTCTCAACGACGAGAGGGCATAGAAGAGCGCGACCGCGACGAACATCCGTGCCGCGGCGAGCTCAAGCCGTGTGAACCGCTCTTCCGTGAACTTCGCGGCCAGGATCACGGCAACAACTCCGGTGCAGGTGTGCAACAGGATGTTGTAGAGCACGATGGCGATACTGCCGAGCAGCACGAAGGCCCCCCACTGCCGTTCGTTGACTCCGGTGATGATCAATGCCCCGATGGTGAGGAACACGCCACATGTCGCCAGCACCTGCGCGCTGCCCCTTCCCGGGGTCACGAACTCCTTCGAGGTCGCACTGCGCTGTTCCGCCGCGACGACTTCGCCCAGCTCGGGCTCGCGGATGACATTGGCTTTCAGGTCATAGCCGCAGTTGATGCACATCACCGCTTCGTGCGCGAGGGGCTTGTGGCAGCGTGGGCAATCATCGTCCGCGAGATCGAGCGGGATTGAGGCTGGGGGAACCGCGGCCGCTGGTCGGGCCTTTGCGGGGACATCGGAGTGAGGAGGATTGGTCGGAGAATCGGAGGGCGACCCGCCGGAGTTCTGTGCGTCATCGGGCATGGTCACGGTCCTTCTTTAGGGTCCGGATCGAACCGGGCGGAGACCTCAAGCAGAGACATCAGCAGTTCGGCAAGACGTTGTTCGGGGTCGCGCGGGAGGGCTTCCATCGGATGAATGGCCCGGATGGAAAGATCGGGCGCGAGGATCAGAAAGGCGGCGGCGGAATCTGGCGCGATGCGTGCGAGCTCGGCTTCGGCCCCGGCGAGGGCCGCGATGTGGATCCGCTCGGGGGCGTCCACTGCGGCACGATCAAGAACGGCATCATCCTCCGGTCCGGCCGCCCGCCAGAGCATGGCCAGCCCCGCGGCAAGTCCGGTCTGGGCGTGATCGATGCCACCGTCGCTGAATGCATCGAGTTCCTGTCCGAGCGCGAGGAGTGTATCGATGGCGGCGGAGACGCTCGGCTGAGGGGAAGCAGGCTGCGAGGAGCCGCCGATGAGCACGATGGCGAACCGTGCGGCGGCGGTACCGCCGTGGGTTGCGCTTCGAACGGCATCCGCGGCAGCGGAGCCCGGAGCGGGGGCGAAGCGGGTGCCGAGGGCTGAGTCTGGCTCGCCCGCGGCGAGTTGCGCGATGGTGGAGACCGTGCCTGCACTGCGCGCGACAAAGCTGAGCGTCGAGAGGTCCGCGCTGCTCGGAGTTTGCTCGATCGTGATCGTCCGCACACGAGCCGGCACGGCAGGGTCGCCGAGGATCAGTTCGAGCCTGCGGATGCGTCCGGTGGCGGCATCGACGGTGAGACTGAACTCGCCGTCTGAAACCCGGCCGGTGAGCACGACAGGGCCTGCACGCTGGCGAACTTCCGTCGCGGCAAACGTGGCTGCGGGTCCATAGGGCGTGAGGCTTGCGGGAGGAGCGCCATCCCCGGCAAAGTCGAGCGACACAAGCGGAAGCGGTGGGAGACACTGCGCGAGTGTTTCGGCGAGACCTTCGCCTTCGGCGTGAGCGACGTACAGGCGAGTGTCCGGGCGATCGAGCATCGCACGCACGACACCCGTCCTGGCTTCGATCAGCAAGCGACCCGCGCGTATCACCGCACGCTCGATCGAATGGGCATCCGCGGTTGGTTCGAGGCGCACGAGGAGCAGGCTTCGTCGCGGCGGGAGGTCGCCCTGTCGGACGCTGACGCGGAGTCGCTCGGTGGTCGGTGCGACGAGGTAGGCGGCGCGGACCTTCTCAAGAATGGTCAGATTGCTTGGCCCGGCGACCGGGTGCTCCGTGGGGGGGGCATCGGTCTGGCCCACGACCGCGTGCTGAGGCCAGAGCACGATGAGGGCCACCGCGCAGAGACAGGCTCGATGAATGGTGAGCACACGGAACGGTACGCGAGCAGGGTTCATAAGGATGAGAGGGCGAGCAGCAAGTCCTTGACCGTGCCCCCGTGCCCCGGCACCACCCAGTCGGGCGCGATCTCCGCGAGGGGCTCAAGCACGAAGCGCCGTTCGTGCAGCCGCGGGTGCGGCACGGTAAGTCCGGGTTCGTCGATCACCTCGGACTCAAAGAGAAGCAGATCGAGGTCGAGGGTGCGCGGCATCCATCGCGTGGGCTCCGCGCTGCGGTCCCTGCCGCGGGACTGCTCGATGCGGTGGAGGTGCGAGAGGAGGTCACGGGGACTGAGCTTGGTCGAGAGGATCGCGACGGCGTTGAGGTAGGGTCCGCCGGCATCGTGACCGGGGATGCCGATGGCGGCGGTTTCCCGGACGGAACTCCGCGACGTCAGGCGGGTTTTGGGAAGAGAGGCCAGTTCGGCGAGGGCGGCGACGATGTGGCCTTCCCGGTCACCCAGGTTGGACCCGATCGCGATCGCGGCTGTGCGGAACTCTGCCAAGGTGGTTGAAGGATATGGGAGCCCAATGAAAACGGGCCGCGGAAGTTCGCGGCCCGTCTGGGAGAGGTTCAAGATCGCGGGGATGTCATTCGACGGGTTCGAGTTCGCGGGCGCGGTGCTGCATTTGTGCCTTGAGCCGCGCGAGGATGGAGGAGTGCATCTGCGAGACGCGGGACTCGGAGAGGTCGAGGGTGGCGCCGATCTCCTTCATGGTCATCTCTTCGTAGTAATAGAGAACGACGATGAGGCGTTCTGCGCGGGAGAGCCCCTTGGTGATCAGGTCCTTGACGTCCTTGCGCTGGATCTCGGAGAAGGGGTTACGCTGAGATTCGTCCTTGATGACGTCGATCTCGCGGACGTCCTTGTTGCCGTCGGACTGGAAGCACTTGCGGGTAAGGGAGAACGTGCCGACCGCGCTCGAGTCGCGTTTGAGCTTGTCGAACTCCTCGCCGTCGATGTTCAGCCGCTTGGCGAGTTCATCGTCGGTGGGGTCGCGGCCGTGCTGCTTGGCGAACTGCTGGCGTGCGTGCTCGACCTTGGAGGTGCGGTGCCGCACGAGACGCGGCACCCAGTCCATGGACCGAAGCTCGTCGAGGATGGCTCCGCGGATGCGCGGGGCGCAGTAGGTCTCGAACTTGACGCCGCGATCAAGGTCGAAGGCGTCGATCGCGTCCTTCAGGCCGAAGAGCCCCACGGACATAAGGTCCTGGATATCAACTTCGTCCGGCAGCCGGGCGTAGATGCGCTCGGCGTTGTACCGAACCAGATGGAGATACTTCTCCATGAAGTAGTTCCGGATCTCGATGGACCGGGTGCGCTGATACTCCTCCCAGACCGCTTTGGACGGCCAGGTGTCGTAGGGCGTGGGTTTGCGTGAGGGTTCGGCGTGCTCCACCGCATAGCGGGAAGAGGATCGCGCGTGACTACCCGAGGCTCTCATCCTGGACATGGTCAGCTCCTTGACCACTTCGCCTTGAACGCTGCTGCAACCGTTGAAGCAGCGAACTCATCCGTGCGTGCCCGGCCCATCCATGGCCGAGCGGTACGGATTATGACAGAAACACTCTCAGACGCAAGCCATCCATGGCATGTGGAAACAACTGTGGAAAAAACTCAAGAACCGGCTGCTCCCGCGGGCGAGCCTCCGGCCGAACCGCTCGCAACGGACGGATCCGGGCGGGCCTTCTTGTGGGCTTTGATTGAGTCCGCGATGACCTGCTCGATGACCATCCCCACGCCCAGCCCGACAACCTGGCAGGCGAACATGCTGACGAGGGCTCGAAACAGGACGACCTCGCCGGGGTTCTCCGCCGCGATGCCCGCGACGACCGCCACGGCAAAGGCGCCGAGCCCGCAACACGCCCCAATGACCTTGGTGAGGGTTCCGCGAGTCAAGAACACTCCCTACAGATGACCGTTCCGCGGCGGTGAAGGCCGCGAAGTCGGTGCGACAGCACACGGACTTGAAGCTGCACACACTCCATCGGTCCGAGACTGAACCGACTTCAGTCCTGACCCCTCAACTTCACGAAGTTCGTCCGAGCAGAACACGGGCCAATGCGGACATGAACCCGCCCCGGCCCCGATCTACCGACAAATCCCGCCTCAGGCCCAACTGCTGGATGATCTTCTCGGACAATACCACCATATGGCGGGCCGCTTGGCACTCCGGCGCGTGCAGCAGGAACGGCCTTCGGGCACGCACAGATTGCGCAACCCGCAAGTCTTGCGCGATCTCCCCCAGCATCACGACCGAGACTCCAAGGAACCGCTGGCACACCGCGCTCAGTCGGGCGTGGACGGCCTCGGCCTCTCCGGACGGCCCGGACTGATTCACGACAAATCGCAGCCGCGCCGCGTGTTCCATCTGCCATTGGCCCGACTCCGCCAAGACCACGCACTTCACCAGTGCGTATGCATCGGCGATCGCGGTCGGCTCGGGAGTCGTCACGACAATCCCCATATCCGCGGCTTCGACCAGCGAGGTCACGCTCCGGCCGACTCCGGCAGCGGTATCGACGATCAGGACATCCGCATCGCGTTCGAGTTCGCCGATGATCGCCAGCAGCTTTCGCTGCTCGGAAGCGGACAAGTCCGCCATCCGTGATACCCCGGCAGCACCGGGCAGGAGTCGGAAGCCGCCCGGCGCTTCAACAAGGGTGTCCGCCGCCGACCGCTTCGCGCCATCATGCACCGGCAGGGGCGTAACGAGATGATTCAGACGCGCTGCGGGATTGAGCCCGCACAGCACATCCGCGTTGGCGGTACCGAGGTCGGCATCAATCAGCACGATCCGCAGGCCACGCCGGGCGAGCGCCACCGAAAGGTTGACCGCGAAGTTGGTCTTGCCCACACCGCCCTTCCCGGAGGCAACCGCGATCACCTTCGCAAGCCCAGTTCTGACAGGATCTTGCGAAGCACCGTGCTCGCGAATCGGCACCGGAGCACGGACCGGCTCGCCCGTTGCCCGCTCGACCATGCGCCGAAGCCTGGTTGCCTGATCGTCGACGATCGCCGCGGCCGAGGACTCCGCGCGATCCAGCGTGTGCTGAATCTCGACGTCGATGTCATCGAGACCCGTCGTGCAGTCGTCTCGCTTCATCGGACACCTGCCGGGACGGGGGGCTCGCGATGGGGGACACCCGTCGTATCACTCGTCAGCGAGTTGTCCAGGATCATCCGCGCCAGGCGGTCGGCCCGACCCTGTTCGATGTGATCAGGGACCTCCTGTCCGGTGGTCATGAATGAGAGCGGCAGCCCCTCTCCCGGCGCGACGAGGCCCTGCCTCGCCAATCGTCGCAGGACATTCGCGACGACACCGAAGTTCACCGCCTCATCGAGCTTGGTGAGCAGGATTCGATTCGGCTTCACGCGGGCAAACGACTCGGCCGTCTGCACCAAGACATCCTCGCCCGAAGCCGTCGAGAGGACCAAATGGGTCTCGTGTGGCCGCGCTGCATCGAGAAACTGCTCGAGTTCCATCAGCCGATCCGCCGCGTTCTGACTTCGCCCAGCCGTGTCGATCAGCACGACATCGAACGCGCGGAACGACTCGACGGCCGCGGCCATTTCGGCGGGAGTCAGCACGACCTTCAGGGGGAGGCCGATGATGCTGGCATAGGTCCGCAACTGCTCCACGGCCGCGATCCGATAGGTATCCGAAGTGATCAACCCCACCGACCGCCCCTGTCGGAGCTTGAATGTCGCGGCCAACTTGGCCACCGTGGTGGTCTTGCCCACTCCGGTCGGGCCAACCAGCGCGATGGTGTGCGGCCGGCCATCGGCCCCCTGCCGCGGCGCGGCGATGCCTTCGGCCACGGGCAGCATGGCCCCCAGATGACGAAGCACGGCAGCGCGGACAATCTGCTCGTCGGACAGCTCCCCGGGGGAGAGCTCATCGCGCACCGCTGTCAGAATCACATCCGCAATCTCGCGGGAAACCTGCGATTCCAGCAGGCGGAGATAATGCCGGAACAGCGCCTCGGGCATGTTCGCTCCCGCCGGCATGATCGCCCCCGTCGGAGCCGTCTGCAGAACTTGATTGACGAGCAGCTTGATGTCGGCGAGTTCGCGGTACAGGACGCTCGCGGCCTCAGGCGACTCCGGCGCTAGCGGGGCAGAGGTCGAGAGATGACTCGCCCCACGCCGCGCCCGCACCTGCATGGTCACACCCGAGCTCGCTTCGCCGGGCGTAGAGGGCTCCGCCGAATCCGCTCCTGGGGTCGGAGCGACCAAGGTCTGGGGCTGTGCGGCCCGTGGCGTTCGGGGCTGCGGCGGTGTCGCCTGCGACTCAAGGGCCTCGTAGTGGCGAGACTGCCTCTGATACGCGGCCACCGCCGCGGGCGCGGGCACGATCGCCGCGGCCCCCACAGCGCTTCGCTGCGGCGAAGCCACCTCCGCGGCGCGCCGGGGACGGACACTGGCCTGATCTGACGCGGTGATTTCGACGACGGGGCGCGATCGCCATCCGAGAATACCGCCGACCCGAGTCGAACGGGTGTGCAGGATCACGGCATCGCCACCCAGGTGACGCTTCACGAGCGCCAACGCTTCGGCCATAGTGGGGGCGCGGAATGTCCTGACGTTCATAGTCGCCATCCATGGCTGCTGAACTGGTGCGCATCCTGCGCACCGGGAAGAGTGGGCGGATTGTCAGGTCTCAACGGTCAATCGTCAAGGCAAAAACCCGAAGTGGACAACTCGGGGATGAACTTTCTTCAGGCCGCGGCGGCGGCTGGCTGGCCGAGCGCGGCTGTCACCCCTACGGGCACGCCGACCATCGCCACCGACTCGATCTCGATGCCGTTGACGATCTCGTTGTACCCCAGCACCGAGGCGTTGGGAAGATGCGGCTCGATCAACTGCCGGACCACCGCCCGGATCTGGGGCGACGCGAGAACGACGGGCTGGTGCCCCTGTCCCACCAACTGCCCGATGGCTTTCACGATCGCCTCGGCAACCTGATTCGACATCCGTGCCGGCATGTTGAATGAGGTTGCGCCCGTCGAGCGGTCCACGTACGCGTTGATCAGCTCCTGCAGGTCCGGATCGAGCGTCACGCAGACGATGCGTCCCGCCATTGCCCCGGCGGCTCCCACGCTTCCGGAGCCCGCTCCGGCCTCGCCGGTCCCGGAATCAAGGGGCACGGCATACTGCTGGCAGATGGTCCGGCGGAGCGCGTTGCGGGCATACTCGGTCAGGACATCCAGGTCCTTGGTCTTGGGCCCCCACTCCGACAGCGTCTCGACGACCGACTCGATGTCACGGATCGCCACCCGCTCCCGAAGAAGATTCTGAAGCACACGCTGCAGTTCGCCGGGCTTGACCACGCTCGGGATGACCTCCTCGACGAGCTTGGGCGCCTTTTCCTTCAGGCCCGTGATGAGGTTGTTGACTTCTTCACGCGTCAGCAGTTCCGCGGCATGCTGCTTGACAACTTCCGTCAGATGCGTGGCCAGCACACTCGTCGGATCGACGACGGTGTAGTTCATGGTTTCGGCACGCGTCTTGAGGGCAGGCTCGATCCACCACGCATCGAGGCCGAACGCGGGCTCGCGTGTGCGCTCGCCCTGGATCGCGCCGGAGGCGATGCCGGAGTCCATCGCCATGAGCCGCCCGGGGATCGTCTGTCCCTTCGCAACCGCCGCGCCCTTGATCTTGATGCGATACTCGTGGACCGCGAGCTGCATGTTGTCGCGGATGCGGACCGGGGGCAGGATGAAGCCGAGTTCCACCGCGAGCTGCCGGCGAACCGCGGTGATGCGCTCCAGCAAATCGCCCCCTTGGGCCGTATCAACCAGCCCCACAAGGCCGTAGCCCACCTCAAGCTCGAGCGCATCGACCTTCAGCAGCGCCTCGGGAGGCGGACCTTCGGGCGGGGCTTTGGACGTCGCGGCTTCGGCCGCGGCGGAGCGGGCCGCGAGTTGGCGCGCCGTCCTGCCCATCCACCACGCGGTCGTCGCGAGGACGAGCGCCATGCCGAGCAAGGGAGCCTTGGGCAGCGGCGTGACGGCGAGGATGCACAGGAAGCCCGCGGTGAGCCACAGGCCGATCGGCTTGGAGACAAGCTGCCCGGCGAGCTGTTCGCCGAGCTGCTGCTTGGAGCCCGACCGCGTCACGATCAGCGCGGAGGCAATGGCCACAACGAAGGATGGAATCTGGCTGGTCAAGCCGTCACCGATAGTGAGCAGCGTGAAGACGTGTGCCGTCTGCCCGACGGGCCAGCCGCGGTCGATCATGCCGATCGCGAAGCCTCCGAGCACGTTCACCGCGGTGATGATGATGCCGGCGATGGCATCGCCACGCACAAACTTGCTGGCGCCGTCCATGGCGCCGAAGAAGTCGGCCTCCTGGGAGATGCGCTCGCGCCGTGTTCTGGCCTCCTGCTCGTTAATCGTGCCCGATGACAGGTCCGCATCGATCGCCATCTGCTTGCCGGGCATCGCGTCGAGCGTGAACCTCGCGGCGACTTCGGAGATGCGGGTAGCTCCCTTGGTGATGACCACGAACTGCACGATCAACAGGATCAGGAAGATCACGATGCCCACAAAGAGCGAATCGCCGGCGACAAAGTTGGCAAACGCCGAGATGACGTGCCCGGCGACCCCGATCGCCTCATCGGGCGATGCGGCATCGGCCGTGAGGATGAGCCTCGTCGTCGCCACATTCAGCACGAGCCGGAAAAGCGTCAAGCCCAGCAGCAGCGACGGGAAGACGCTGAACTCCAGCGGCTCTTCCATGTAGATCGTCGTGAGCAGCACGATCACCGATACGGAGATGTTCACGCAGATCAGGATGTCCATCATCCACGAGGGCATCGGGACGAGGATCACCACCATCAGCGAGACGAACCCCAGCGGAACGATGAGTCCGCGGTGCCGCGCGATGAGATCGGCGATCGATCTCAGCGGGTTGGAGGCGGGGTTGGCGGGGGCCTTGGCCATCTCTGTCTCAGGTCTCCTTCTTCAACTGCTCAGGCGGCCTTCCCCGCGAGCCGGTAGACATAGGCCAGAACCTCCGCGACGGCCTCGTAGTACTGCGGAGACACCTCGCGTCCGACATCGACGCCGTGGTAGAGCGCACGCGCCAGCGGCGGCTTCTCGATGATCGGGATGCCGTGGGCGGCGGCGATCTGCCGGATACGGAACGCCAGTTCATCGGCGCCCTTGGCCACGACCCGTGGCGCGCCCATCGACTTGCCGTCGTACTTGAGCGCGATGGAATAGTGCGTGGGATTGGTGACGATCACATCCGCGGTCGGGACGGTCTGGTGCATGCGCTGCATCAGCATCGACCGGGCCATGCGGAGCCGGCGGCCCTTGGTCTCCATGTCGCCCTCCATGGAGCGGTGCTCATCCTTGACCTCCTGCTTGGTCATTTTCATGTCCTGGGTCTGCTGCCACCGCTGATAGAGGAGGTCGATCGCCCCCAGAATCAGCATCAGCACCAGGAGCCACGCGGTCAGCGTCATCAGGATCTTGAGGATCAGCATGGTCGCCGGCAGGAGCTCGAGCGTCGGCAGGGCGATCGCCGCATTGAAATAGCGGTTCACAATCACAACCGCGACGGCGCCGGAGATCGCCAGCTTGATGACGTTCACCCCGGTCTTCATCAGGCTCCGCTTGCTGAACAGCCGCTTCACACCGCCGATCGGGCTGAGCTTCTCGAGCTTGGGTTTGAGCGGATACAAGGTCAGCAGCCAGCCCACCTGCACGAACTGCGAAAATGCGGACACGAGAACCGCCACCAGGAAAAACGGCGCGATCGCGAGCGCGGCCTGCGCGCCGACCCACGCTGTGTAATCCCCGACTTCATCCGCCGTGAACCCGTGCCCCGAAGCCCGGGCATCGAGCAGGTGCCGCGCGATCCCCGCCAGCGTGCCCGCCAGCGGCGCGCCGAGGAACAGCAGCAGCAGGAAGCTGCCTGTCATGTCGATCGCCGAACCCAGGTCCTGGCTCTTGGCGACCTGGCCACGGTTGCGCGTCTCGGACCGGCGTCGCGCGGTCGGCTGTTCTGTACGCTCGCCCAGTTCCTCGGCCATGTTTTAACTCCCTCCCCGGGGCGTGCCGGCCCAGTCAAAGATCGCCCCGATCGTGGAGAGGATGTCATCCTGCGCGAGCAGCTCGATCGCATGGATCGAGCCGATCAGCCCGATCATCGCCACGATGATCTTGATCGCAAACCCGATCGTCATGATGTTGAGCTGCGGCATCGTCTTCATGATGAACCCGGCGGCGATCGTCTCCGCGAGGACGATGCACAGCACCGGCGCGGCCACCCGAAGCCCGACCGTCATGCCCGAGGACACCAGGCCCACCAGCAGATCCAGCGGGGCATCCACCATGCCGAACCCACCGAGCGGCACATTGGCGAATGTCACCGCCAGCGCACCGAACATCGCGTCCAGCCCTCCGAGGGCGATGAACACCGCCAGCGCGAGATACAGCAGGAACTGACCGATCACGTCGCCCTCAAGATCGAGGGCCGGGTTGTAGACACTCGCCAGGCCCACGCCCACCTGGTATCCGACGATCATCCCCCCAAGCTGGATCGCGTAGATCGGCAGCGCCGCCAGCAGGCCGATCGAGATGCCGATGAGCGTCTCGGAGATCACCGCCCAGCCGAGCGACGCGAGGTTCATCTCTCCCGCGGCCTGATACTCCGGCGGGATCGTCGGGTACAGCGCAAACGCGAACACGATGCACAGCAGCGTCCGGACGCGAATCGGTATCGCGGGGCTGCCGAGCACCGGCGCGAACACGAACAACCCCGACAGCCTGAACAGGCACATCAGGAAGGGGCCGGCGTGGTCGAGGATGGGGGCGATCTGCGGGGGCATGGCCGACGGGTGACAGCGAACTACCAGTGGGTGAACATCTGTGTGGTGAACTCCATCAACCGCTGGACAATCCAGGGGATGAGCATGACGGCGACGATGAGCATGACCAGGATCTTGGGCACGAATGTCAGCGTCTGCTCCTGAATGCTCGTGATCGACTGCACGATGCTGATGAACAGCCCGACCACCACGCCGGAGGCGAGAATCGGCAGCGCGATCTTCATCGTGATGATGAGGGCGTCGCGGACCGTATCGACGAGCTGGGCATCAACAGTCATGGTGCGGCAGGAATGGGGTGCGACATGAGCGCGGGGAACGCGCGTGCGGCTAGGTGACAGCGGAGAACAGGGACGATGCCGCCGCGATGATCGCATCGGGCTGACGGAACGACGACAGGAGCGAACCGACGACCAGCTGCCATCCGTCCACGAGGACGAACAACAGCAGCTTGAAGGGCAAGCTGATGAGCACCGGCGGCAGCATCATCATCCCCATCGAGATGAGCAGCGCGGCGATCACCATGTCGATCACCAGGAACGGCAGATAGACCTTGAACCCGATCATGAACGCGGCCTTGAGCTCGCTGAGCATGAACGCCGGGACAAGCGAGACCATGTCCACATCCGCCGTGGTCAGCTCTTCTGGCCGCGAGGTATCCACGCCGCGGTAGTTGAGCACCATATAGACGCTCGACCAGTTCCCCGTCGCCTCGATCTGCGCAAACATGAAGTCCCGCATCGGCTGTCGCGCCCTGGCCCAGAGCTCGTCATAGTCGCGGACCTCTCCGCCCGCGTACGGAACGACCGCCTCGGCGTGGATGCGTTCGAACGTCGGAGCCATGACCAGCAGCGTCATGAACATCGCAAGACCGATGATGACCTGCGGAGGCGGGAGCGATTGCGTGCCGATCGCCTGCTTCAGCAGCCCGAGCACGACAATGATCCGCACAAAGCACGTCGTCATGAGCAGGATCGACGGCGCGAGTGTGAGCACCGTCAGCAGCACGATGATGTTAATGGGGGCCGACAGCCCCCCACTCTCGCCGCTCCCCCCACGCGCTGCGCCGCCGCTCGACCCGCTCACCAGCTCGCTCGCCCCTGCGATCACGCTCAGCGGGTTGATCGATCCAAGTTCAACAGGCTCGGAGGACTCCGTGGGGGACGCGCCGCCCGGTCCATACAACTCCTGCGCAAAGCCGGCAGGCACGAACCAGAGCAGAAGAACTGCGGCGACCATCGCGACAATCGCCCTCATGCCGCACCCCCGCCGCGGAGCACACTGAGTCTGCTTCGCAGCGACCCGACCGGGTCGGCATCGCCGCGTTCGAAGTCCTTCAGCCGGAGCGGGTCGTTGCCGCCTGCAAGCGCATGCTCATCGATCAGCTCGGCCCGGTCTCCGCCCGAGCCGCGTCGGATGAGCCTCCCGAGCAGCGTCGGCCGTGGCTCCTCGATCACCCCGTCATGCTGACGCTCAAACCCGGCCAGAGCCTGGCGGAAGGTCGCCCCGATCGATCGCCCCTCCGCCTCGTTGGCCTTGATCAGGATCGATGCGACCTCATCGGGGTCGGAGATCTCGCACAGCGTCGTCGGCAGCGGACCACCGCCGCGAACACGCAGTCCCGCCGAGCCCTGAGCGAGCAGCAACACCCGACGGTCCACTTTGAGCAGCACGAGCGAGGTGCCTCGCGACAGTGGATACCTGCCCAGAACCTCCAGGATTCCCGCCGGGCTCGGCGCCGCGCCCAGAGCTCCCATGGCCCCGGCCAGGCGGCCGCGGGACCTCATCATCCGCTGAAACCCGGCTCCGCACGCCAGGATGATGCCGATGACCATGCCCAGCGAGGCCAGCGTCTGTACGAATGTGCTGGTCTTGGAGCCTGCACCCGTCGCACCTTCGGGCGACGCAGCCGCCGCGGCACGCTTGGAATCCGCCGTGCCGCGGGCCGGTCCCAGCGGCCGCGGCCGCAGATCAGCCGACGCCGATCGCGCCGCGACATCGCGAACATCCTCTGGCGCGGGCAATGCCTGCTGTTGCTGCTCCGGCGGCGGGATCAGCGTGTCTCCCGCCAGGGCTGTTCGCGACAAGCCGCCCATCGCCGCGCCCACCATGAGCGCAGCGATCGCCGTGCTTCGGTACCGGCCAAGGGCGAGGAGCTGATTTCGGGTGCGCTGCACTGATCGCCTTCCTGGCGTGCCTGACCGGCGGACTCCGCAGCCGGTGCGCGATACGAGTGATGAACGTCAGACAGACCCCTCGCGCCCGACCGACGCGAGGATCTCATTGATGCGGACACAGAAGTTGTCGTTGAGCACGAGGACCTCGCCCCGGGCCACCCGCCGATCGTTCACAAACACATCGACCGGGTCGCCGGCGAGCTTGTCGAGTTCGACGACCGATCCCTCGCCCAGCCTCAGCACATCCTCGACGAGCATGCGCGTCCGTCCGAGTTCGATTTTCACATGCAGGTTGACATCCGCGAGCAGATCAATGCCCTCGGGCGTTTCGGCCGCCGCTCTGGGTGAAAAATCGGGCAAGTTGAGTGCACTGGGCGATGCCGCGTTCTTCGCGCGAGCCTGCGCCACCGCGGCCTCGGCGGCGGACAACGGGTCGGATGACGTGTCATCGCCCTTGCCGGTTGGCAGGCTGTCGCCCGTCGGAGCGGATGCTTTCGGATCTGCCTGCTGGTCGTCCATCTGGTCCTCCTGACCGTTCGCGCGGCTCCGCCGGGCGGCCCCGCGCACGCTGATATCGACCCGACATCGCGCGGGGTGCGAGCATCGGCAGTGCGTTCGCGGATTCGACACATTTCGCGCAAGAACCACCCGGGATCGCAACGACCCAGCGCAAGTTCTGCCTATGCGTTCATGAACCGGGGTCAGAAGTCGGACGGGAACCCGCGGCACTTGGGGATCATGATCCGCTCAACCAGCGGCTTGCCATCCGCATCGGTCAGACCCCGAATGCGCTCCAGGAACGAGCTGATCTGGCGGATCAGCGTCTGCCGCTCCGGTTCCTTGAGTTGAGCGTGCTGGGCCCTGCTGACAATCTGCCCCAGACCCTCGCCGATCTCCGCCTTCCGCTGTTCGAGCACGGCCTGAACCGCCTCGGAGTTCTTCTTCTTTACCTGGATGAACACCGACAGGTCCCACACCCAGACCCGCCCGGTCGAGAGGTTCTGGTACTTCTCGCTTGCGACCTCGATCTCGACGGTGTCCTCTGCATCATCCTCAACCAGGGATGCGGCATCCGTCTCCGCGTGTGACGTCTTCGGGCTCAGCATCCCCATGACGAAGACCACCGCGCCCGCTTCCACCGCCATGATCGCGCCGACGACAGCCAATGTCTTGATCGGGAGTCTCTTCGCCGGCGGAGGCGGTGCCTCGGAAGTCGTCTCGGGAGCCTTGGGCTTGTCTGCCATCGTGAATGCCTCGGCAAAAAGTGCGCGATCACGCGAGCTTCACCAGCTCACGGCACTCTTCATCGTCAGACAAACACACCAGTTTAAGGGTGGTCAACCCGGTCGCACCCCGCTCGTGGGGAGAAGGAACGACTATGCCGCCTTCCGAACCACGGGCACCTCCGCCGGAGTCATTCTCGGACGAAGAACCAGTTCCGTCCGGCGCGATACATCCGCGGCGGATCCCCCGCTGGCGATCATGCGAGCGGATTCGATCACCACGCCGCTTGCCAGCACATCCGCCCGCTCGGCCTCTTCCAGCCAGTTCGCGGCCGAGGAGCACAGCGACAGCGCCAAGATGCACACCAAAACCATCAGGCCGATCCCCAAGGCAGCCCCGGAGCTCATCGCCGACGGGTTTGCCCAGACTTCAGCCATCAGCAGGATCGAGCCAAGCGCGGTGCCCAGCGCGACAGCCGGCCCTGCGCTGGCGACCTGAAGTGGGGTCTTTCGGGCAGCCGACCGGGCCTGAAGCCAGGCGTCCAGTTCGGCTGATGCGGCTGCGAAGGTCTCGTGGGCAGGGAGACGGCGCTCAAGCACCGTTGCAAGCACTGCAAAGGCCGAGCGGAAGGGGCTTGGCACCTCCACGGTTTCCGTCGTGGGATCTGAACGCGAGGCGGCAAGTCCGGCGCAGGCCTTCGCCAGCGCCTCAAGCTGCACGGCGAGCCGACGCTCGCGCGATCCGAGCATGCCGACAAGCCCGGTCGCCCGGGCAACCGGCAGAGCCGCCAGGCAGGCGCCCACGCAGCACAGCAGGATGATCAGGACATCAGGCACGTTGGCGAGCCAGAGGAGCGAACCGGGAATCACGTCCGAAGCGAGGTAAACCACGCCGCCGCCTCCTGCGCAGAGCCCCCCTGCGAGTCCAAGAGTGTTTATCGGAGCGTGGCCGCCCGGGCTTGATGTTCGCTTACCGGCCCAGCACAAGAAGTTGCTGCATGAGCTGGTCGGTCGTCGTGATCACCCGCGAGGACGCTGAGTACCCCGTTGAGGCGAGGATCAGGTTGATGAACTCCTGCGACAGATCAACATTTGAGAGCTCCAGCGCCCCCCCGACGATCCGCCCTGCTCCCAGAGAGGTCGGTGCCTTGGTCTGGGGGGAGCCGCTGTTCGGACCGGATGTGAACAGGTTCGACCCCACCTCGACCAGCCCGTTGTTGTTGGCGAAGGTCGCAAGCACAACCTGACCGAGCGGACGTGTCAGCCCGTTTGTGAATGCCCCTGTGATGACCCCATCCGCGCCGACGGAGTACGCCGCCAGCGTGCCGCGGGGCGTGCCGTCCTGATACGTCGCGGCGATCTGTGATGTGACATCCGCCAGCGCGGTGACATTGTCAGAGCTGGTCGAGAGCGACACATCGATCACCAGCGGCGTCTCCGCGCCGGTGTCGCGACGGTCGATCGAAACCTCGAAGTTGGGAGTCCCGGCCAGACGACCGGACGTATCGAAGTTCACCGTCCCCGTGCTCAACGCGCTGGAGAGATCGGTGTCGTCACCGGAGTCAGCAAAGTACCGCCATGTCGTGCCCGCATCGGACTTCCCTTCGAGCACCAGCGACATGGAGACCGTGAGCGGCGTGCCCAGTGAATCGAACACCACGAAGCTCGTCCGGACCGATTCGCCATCGGCGGTCGCCTGCCGCGTCGGCGCAAAGGGCGAGCTCACCACAGCTCCGGCAGAGTCAACGATTCTGAGATCCGATGCGCCGATGTCCAGGTCGTTGACCGTACCGGTGTTCCCCACCACGGTGATGACCCCCGTGGTCGGATCAAGGGAGACGCCGGGTGTGAAGCCGTCCGGGTTCGTGCCGTTTGAGCCGCTGATGCCCAGGGCGGCGTTCAGAAAATCGATCAGGTCCTGAACGGTGGTCGTGCCATCGATGGCAAGCTGCGCAGTCGGGATGAGGCTCGATCCGCGGTGCGCATCGCGAAGCTCGATGCTCTGGCCGACGGCAAACAACGGATTCCCTACGTTCGACGCATCCTCGATCTCGGTCAGCAGCGACGTCAGTTCCAGCACGTTGCCCGGGCCCGGCGGGGTCGCCGACCCCAGCAACCCCAGCGCGGCCAGATCATGCCGCGAACCCTGAGTTGCCTCCGGCCCCGCCGCATTGAGATTGCCCGCGAACCGGACGTTTCGCGTCGCTTGAGCCAGCGTGAGCGTGCCAACAGGGATGCTCAGATCGCTGACCGCGGTCTGATCGATGTTGAAGTTCGCATCCACCCCATAGCCCTGCAGCCGCTCACCGGTAATCGATACAAGCTGGTTCAGCTCATTCTGCCGGAACGCCCCCGCCCGGGTGTAGAACGTCGACTCGCCCCGGCGGACCATGAAGAAGCCGTCCCCCTCGAGCGCAAGGTCGCGCGAGTCGCCGGTGGCGGAGATCGAGCCACCCGAGAAGTCCCGCTGTGTTCCGGCGATCGTGACGCCCAGACCCACCTGCGAGGGGTTCGTCCCGCCGAACGTCGCCGATGGCTCCGAACCCATCGAGAACGTGCGCGAGAACTGAGTGGAGAAGAGCATGCGGCTGCTCTTGAACGCGGTCGTGTTCACGTTCGCGATGTTGTTACCGATGACATCAAGGTTCCGGGCGTTTGCATTCAGCCCCGAGAGCCCGGTGAACATTGCGACGGTCGAAGCCATGTGGAGACCCTTCCCATGCACGGCGCAGAGCGCCGAGGAGTACTTTCACGCATCCCTGTTTCACGCGGCCTGTCCGCGACTATCCCTCTGTGCCAGCAGACGCGCCAGCGACGGACTGTCCAGGGCGGTCGGCGGACCGACCGGTGCCGGCACCGCCTCCGACGCAGTGAGAACACCGGCAAGGTCGATCACGCCGTCAATCCCGTCGAGGATGCCTGACTTCGTGCCCGCCGCTCCAACCACCGTACGCTGGTGCACATCCAGGATCACACGCTGGTCATCGATCATCACCAGCGCCTTCCGCAGGCCACCGGCCTCAGCGCGATCCGCCGCGAGCGACAACCTTGCGAGCTGATCGTCGGTGAGCTTCAGCCCGGAACCCGACTCGATCTCCACGGGCCTGCTGCTCGAAAGCGAACCCTCGCGTGCACGCCGCAGCAACTCGGTGAACTCGCCCGGCTGCACGCCCGAAGGCTGCGCCGGTGCGGGCGTTGCCTGCGCCGGGTTGACCCGGCCCAGCTGGCCGAGCTGCCGGAGCATCGCGGTGGAATCGGTGCTCATTGCGACACTCCCCGAACACATCGATCATGCAGGAAGTCGGCTCCGCCGCGCTCCCTCGTCCGTTGATCAAGTCCCGCCGGCTCCGCCGCGGCTTGTGTTCGCTGCTTCTCGAACTCCCGCTCAACGCTCAGCAGATTCACGGTTCGTCGTCCGGGTTCCCATCATCGGCCTGCTCATCGGGGCCAGGCGCCTCCGGGTCCGGAGTGGGCTCGGGTTCTTCAAAGAACGACGGATCGATCATCTCATCCACGTTCTCGAACCGGACGCGGAAGCCGTTGAGCAGGTTCAGGATCGGCCCCTCGGCCGTGCGCGAAACACTGATGACCTCGCCCTCGACGCGCAGGTTCCCTGTGCTCACGCCGGAGATGTACTTGCCGATCAGCCCTCCCGCGGCGGCGAGCTGATTCTGCGAGACCATCGACTCCAGCTTGCTTGAGAGCTCGATGTCGGACTGAATGCTCCGCAGGCTCGACATCTGCTCAAGCAGCGCGGCCGAGTCGTTGGGCTTCAGCGGATCCTGGTTGGCCAGCTCGGTGAACATGATCTTGACGAACTCCTCGCTCGTCAGATCACTGAACGCATTCTTGGTCGCGGCCGTGCTGGAGAGTTGCGAAACGCTGCCGATGCTGGACATGGTTCACTCCACCGATCTTCAGGCGATCGTGTCAACCCGCGAGGACGAGACCATCATGACGCCATTCATCGCCGGATCGCGTTCCGGTTGAACCGATTCAACCCCGAGCTCGCCTTCGCGTCCCTGCGAATCGAACCCCATCTTCGATTGGCCGTACTCGCGGTCTCCGCCGCTCGATCCCGCTCCAGACTCGCTTTCCGCGGCGGAATCCTCCGCCGTGAATCGCCCGAGCCTGCCCTCGGCCTGTTGCTCCAGCCTTCGGAGCATCTCGGCCGCAGGGTCCGCCTCGCGCAGGAGTTCCACCCTAAACCGCGAGGACTCCCAACCCTTCGCTTCCAGCGAAGCGCGGAGCGTCTCAGAGGACTGTTCCAGCAACTGCCGTGCCTGATCAGTCGAGGTCTCGAACCTCGCGTGGAGCGTCCCGTTCTCCACTTCCATGCGAATACGCACGAAGCCGAGGGACTCCGGGTTCAGGCGGAGAGTGAGCGCTCCATCGGCCCGGCTGAGGGCGACCGCCATGCCCCGAGCAACCTGTGAAGCAACCATCGCCGCATGCCGCTCGTTGGTAGCGACTTTCGTGCCCGGTGGCGACGGTCTTTGCGCTTCCCAGCGCGGCATGTGCGCATCGCCGCCGGCCTTGCGCCCGGCCGCTCCCGCCACGACCGCCGCGGCCGGAGATGCGACCTGAGTCGGACGACTCGCGGCAGAAGCGTCAACGGCTTTGAGAACAGGGGGAGCGGTTGTTGACGCCGCGGCGACTGCTGCGGCAGGTTGAATCGCGCGATTCTGACTGGCCGCGGTGGCCGTTCCAGCCTGCGAATCGTGCGGCCGCCCCGTCGATTGGTCATCACGGCGCCCCCCAGTCTCCCGGGTTCGGTCATGAGCAATGTCACCGTGGAGGTTGGACGCATCCGGGGCCTGTTCGCGCCGCAACTGCTGTGGCTGAGGAATCTGCGACTCGGTGTCCGCAGGCTTCACCCCGGCTTGATCTGATCGCGAAGACGGACCACTCCCTTGCTGCGTTCCGGCGATGTGCGCGGAGCCGGCCCCCCCACCACCGTCTGCGTTCGTCGCAGATTTCTGCTGAACGCGAGGATCGGCTCGAAGGAGTTGCCGGTTCAGTATGCCAATCGTCAGGGGCTGAAGGTCTGCCAGGATTGCGGTAGCGATGGAGTGCGCGTTCTGATCCGCGGATTCCCCCGATTCGTCCTGGGACTCTCCATCTTCTGTGCTCAGCGATGCACGCGATTGCTCGGCACCCGCCTCCGAATCGAGTGCTGTCGCGTCCGCGGGTTCACCGTCTGGCTGCTCCGCGCTCCGAGGCTTGCTCCCCGCCCGGTCGGGGCCATGCTCGGCCAGCAGCTCCCAGAATGCCCCGTCCCGCGTGCGTGTGTCGCCACCATCGCGCGATCGCACGGCCGGAACGACGGATTCAAGAACCTGGGCTGCTTGCAACTGCATCGGCGGTGGGGTTCCCGGCGCGCGGCGATTCCCCGGCATCCTCCGCCGTGACCACACCTCGCGTCCGAAGACGCTCTAGCAAGTCCGCTGCCACCGTGGGCCGCTCCTTGGCGAACTCGGACACAATCGCCGACCGCTTCCGTTCATCCATCTTTGCCAGGTACGCAATGACCTCGTCGGCAAGACCTTCGGACATCATCACTTCCAGCATGGACTTGGCTTCGCGTGCCTTTAGGCCTTCAAGCGTGGCCAGAGCGGTTTGAAACTGGGCCGTACCCTCGATCTCCAGGTACTTCTTCTTCTGGCTTTCAAACGCCGCGATGCGAAGATTCAACTCCTCCTCCCGCTGATCAAGCTCATCCTGCCTGCGCAAGAGCTGCGAGCCCAGGTCGTCGATCTCGCGCTGGCGGCGCAGCATCCGCTGGGTCGCCAGTTCCGCCTCAGCGCGGTCCTGGCTCAAGCGGTCCGCCGCCGGGATCGGGGGCTGGGCCAACTTCTCCGCGGCCAGTTCCTGCTGCCGTGTCAGGGCCTGCGCAACAGTCATCGCCTCCAGTTCCGCGGCCTCGATGCCCACGGGCTTGGCGAACAGCTCGCGCAGCTTCTCCACACGTTCCCGGTTCAGCCGCTCAGTTGCCGCAAGCCACCCAACGAACCCGGCAAGCGCCAGGATGTTCGCCAGAGCAATCATGCTCAGCACAAGCCAGATGGTCTTCATGGGTCACATCCCTCCTGCCGCGGCGTTCCGTGCCGCACCGATCGTTGCCAGTTCGTCAAGCTCGGCGATCTCCCGCCGCGAACGCACCGACCTCCACTCCTCGAACCTCCGCTCTCGGAGCCGCTCCACACCCTTGCGTGCAGTCGTCGCCTCAAGCAGAACATCGCGAGCACGCTCAAGCCTCCGCAGCACGCCCGCCAGTTCGATCGCGCACTGCTGCGCCTCGACCGTGAGCCGCAACGCCGCGCTGGAATCCATGCGGACCGATCCGATTCCCCCGCGAACCGCCGCGCCGCCGCCGGGCACGAACCGCTCGCGCAGGTCCGCCCGCGATTGAACCAGCTTCGCGTTGATCCCTCGCAGCCGCTCCTCCACCCGCACACGCTCCTGCTCGATCGAGGCAACCTCGCGCAGCCGCTCCTCCTCAAGGCGTCTGCGATGCGCCAACACCGGCTCGAGCGTGAATCGGAACGGTCCGGACATGCGTCACCTCACCCCTTGCGCCCGGCGGCCTTCTGCAGTTCCGCCCCCGCCTCGATGGCCAGCTTCGTCAATCGCGAGCGGGACTGCTCGAACGGATCGACCTCGCGCGGGTCCTGCATCAGCAGCGAGCGGATCGCCTCGTGATAGCGGATCGCGACATCCGCCACCGCGCTGGACCCCTTCGCGTACGCGCCGATCTGCACCAGGTCCTCAACCTTGCGATACTCCGCCAGCAGCCGGACAATCTGCCGTCTCGCGGCAATGTGCGCAGGCTCGCAAACGTCATCGGCGACGCGCGACACCGAGTCGAGAACATCGATGGCCGGATAGTGGGCCCGCTGCGCCAGCAACCGGCTGAGCATGATGTGACCGTCGAGGATGCCGCGGGCCGCATCCGCGACCGGCTCGGTCATGTCGTCGCCCTCAACAAGGATCGAGTAGAGCCCGGTCACCGAGCCGCCCGCGTGCGTTGCGTCGCCGGAATCCAGTGCCCCGGCTCGCTCCAGCAGCCGCGCCATCGACGCGAAGACGCTGGGCGTATACCCGCGGGTCGCCGGAGGCTCGCCGACGGACAGGCCGATCTGCCGCTTGGCGTGCGCGAAACGCGTGAGCGAGTCCATGATGAGCATCACGCTCGCACCCTGATCTCGGAAGTGCTCCGCGACGGTGCACGCGACCAGCGCCGCCCGCACACGCAGCATCGGCGATTCATCGCTTGTTGCGCAGACCACCACGCTGCGGGCCAGACCCTCGGGTCCGAGGTTGTGCTCGACAAAGTCTCGCACTTCGCGGCCTCGCTCGCCGATCAGCGCGACGACAGAAACATCCGATGCGCAGTTCCTCGCGACGCAGCCGAGCAACGTGGACTTGCCGACGCCCGGGCCGGCGAACACACCCATGCGCTGGCCACGCCCGAGTGTTGTGAACAAGTCAATCGCACGAACGCCCGTGGGCAGGGGTTCGGTGACGCCCGCTCTCCGCAATGGCGAGAGTGGCTCCGGATCGAGCAGCCGCGGTGCAAGCCCGCGCACCGGACCCATTCCGTCGATCGGCCGTGCCAAGCCGTCAATAACACGCCCCAGCAACGCGTGCCCCACGCCCACGGTCTGCTGCGCGTGCAACCCGGTCACACGATCGCCCGCGCGAAGCCCGGAGGGTGAACCCAGCATCATCACGATCGCGCGGCCGCCGTCAAAGCCGACAACCTCGCCCAGCGACTGCGCCTCGCCCGACGCATTCCCTCCGACACGCACCAGCGCGCCGACCGGCACCGGCAGGTCACGCACCAGCACGGTGAGCCCGCGGAGCGCATCGACCCGTCCGACAAACCGGAGCGGCTCGATGTGTCGCACCGTCTGGATCGCAGGCTCAAGGGTGATCATGCCCGCCCCGCTTCCCCGGCGCCGGCATCCGCGCCCGGCAGCAGCACCTCAAGAATCCGCTCAAGCTGCGTATCAATCGACGCATCGATCTCGCCGCCTCCCGGGACATCCGCCGTGCCGCGGGTTGTCGCAACGCACGAACCCGGCGCGAGCGTCGCATCCGGCTCGATGGATGCCCCCTGCACCGCCTCGAACGCCCCGACCAGCCCCGGCAGCGATTCCGTCGCGACCTGAAGGTCCGACGGGTTCACGCGGATCGTCAACTCCGTCGGGCGAGTCACCGCGCCGAGCACCGCCCGCATCTGATCGACAACGACAGTCGGGTCGGCCTGGACGATCCGCTTGACCACCTTGCCGGCGATCAGCGTCGCCAGTTTCAACACTTCGACGTGTGCCTCACACAGCATCGCCTCGCGCTGCGCATTGAACTGCGTAAGCGCCGCCGTCCAGGACTTCTCGATCTGCTCGATCTGCGCGGCCCGCTGCGCAGCCGCCGCTGCTCGTCCCTCTTCCTGTCCCTTGCGGCGCCCCTCGTCCAGCCCCTTGGCCAATCCCTCGGCGTGCCCTCGCTCGGCCGCGCCGGCGACGATGCGGTCCCGCTCGGCCTTGCCCTCTGCCAGAAGCTGATCGGCCCGCGCCCGCGCGCTCTCGATCAGGATCTGCCCCTGTCGCGACAGATCGCCAAGGTCCAGGACGATCGCGTCCCGGGCAACATTGTGCGAGTTGGCGTGCTTGATGAGGGCCATGCGGGAGTTCAGGAGTCCAAAAGACCAGAATGCAGAATGTCCATGCACCGGCCCTCGCACCTGCGAGGGACGCGAAACTCAAGAGAAGAGCGGTCACACGATCAGGTCGCTCTCCCCGCCGCGGCCGGAGATCATGATCTCGCCCGCATCCTCAAGCCGCCGCACGATGTCCACGATGCGCTGCTGGGCCTGCTCGACATCGGTGACACGCACCGGGCCCATGTACTGCATGTCCTCCTTGATGAGCGTCGCGGCCCGCTCGGACATGTTCTTGAAGATCTTGTTCTGCAAGTCCGGCGATGCCGTCTTGAGCGACAGCCCCAGCTCTTCGTTGTCCACTTCCTTGAGAATCTGCTGGATCCCCTTGTCGTCGACCTTCAGGATGTCCTCAAACACGAACATGAGCCGCCGGATCTCCTCGACCAGTTCCGGATCCTCCGCCTCCAGGCCCTCCATCACGGCCTTCTCGGTGGCGCGGTCGGCGAGGTTCAGGATCTCGGCGACGGTGTTGATGCCGCCCGCCTTCTCCATGCTCTGCATCAGCATGTTGGCCAGTCGGCTCTCCAGTCCCCTCTCCACCTCCTTGATGACCTCCGGATTGGTCTGCTCCATGTTGGCGATCCGCTTGATCACCTCGATCTGCTTCTGCATGGGCAGCCCGGCGAGGATCTCCGCCGCCTTGTGGTGCGCCAGGTGACAGACGATCAACGCGATCGTCTGCGGGTGTTCATCCTGAATGAACGTCAGCAGGTTCTCGCTCTCGGCCTTCTGCAGGAAAGCGAACGGCGTCTTCTGCACCTGCGTCTGGATCTGCTGCAGCACGCGGTCGGCCGTGCCCTTGTCGAGGCAGTCCTTCAGCAGCGTCTTGGCATACTCAAGCCCGCCCTCGCTGATGAACTGGTTCGCGATCGTGAGGTTGTAGAACTCCTCAATCACCGCCGTGCTCAACTCCTGCGGAACCCGCCCGAGGCTCGCCAGCTCGCGCGTGACTTCCTCGATCGACTCGGGCGCAAGCTGCTTGAGCATGTTGCTCGCCACCGGCGGCTCGAGTGTCATCAGCAGCACCGCCGCCTTGGTCAGGCCGCTGAGCTCCGCGGGATCGGAAGGGAGTTTTTCGCCGGGCTTCCTGGGCATAAATCACTGCTCCGGCGCAAGCCAGCGGTTGAACACGCCGACGGCCGACTGCGGGTTGGACTTCACAAGCTCCGAGACTTCCTGGAGCATCTTCTGACGCTTGAGCTGATCGCTGTCGATCTCGATGCCCATCATGGGCGTCTCGCCCTCATCGGCCTCGCCGACAAGGTCGCTGTCGGGCTCGATCGCGGGCGGAATGCCGACGAGTTCCTCCGCCGTGGGCATGGGCGCCGCACGCCCGGCCTTGCGCACCAGCATGAACATCATGCCGATCGACAGCAACGCCAACCCGCCCAGCACCGCCTGCCGGAGCAGCCCACTGGACACCAGCGACGTCACTCCCCCCATTCCCCCCGATGCGCCCGCAGGCGCGCCATTTCCGCCATTGCCCGAGCCCCCCGGCCCGACCGACGCGATCGCCACGGGGATCAGCGAGACCACAACCTCGCCTGCTTCCAGCGCGGTCCCCGCCATGTCCGCAGTCTGCACCAGCGGACGGATCATGTCCTCCAGGCCCTTGGAGACACGCGTGCTCCACTCACTCTCGATCTCCGCATCCGTGGGCGCGGCCCCACCCGCCGCCGCGCCCCCTCGCTGCTTCAACACCTGCTCCACATACCCTCGCGGCACGCTCACAGCAACATTGATCTTCGTCGGCCGGCCACGGGGCATCTGCCGCGTCTCGGTCCGGCTTCCGATCTTCGCGCTATAGCGAATCTCGCTCGTCTCGTCGGTCGTGTTTCCCCCCTCGCCCCCGGCATACTCGATGTCCATCCCCACATTCCCCCCAAGCCCCGGCGCGGCAGGCCGCGAACCGCTGGTCGAGGATGAAGTCGTGGACCGCTCCTCGATGGGGATGGCGATCGTGCCCTCTCCCTTCGGCAGCGCGCTCTCCGTCCGAACATCCGTGCGAGAGCCATCGACGATGGCGTTGACGGAGACGACCACATCACCGATGAACCGGCCGAGGTGATCGACGATCTTGTCGCGGACCCGCTCCTCCACAATCGCGACCTGCTCCATGTACCCATTGGCCGAGAAGCCATTCTCCTGCCCGGCGCGATAGCTCCGTCGGTTCACCCCGTCGATGATGCTGACGTTCTTGGTGTCCAGCCCCGCCGTTGTCCCCGCGACAAGGTCGGCCAGCGCATCAACCGTTCCCTGGTCCAGCTTCGCCCCCGCCTTCGGGAAGACCGTGACCGTCGCGACCGAACGCTTCATCGGCGAGCCCAGCCCCGCCGTCTCAGGCGCCGAGATGAACACATCCGCCCCGTCGATACCCGGGAAGTTGCCGATCACCTTCGCGAGGTCATTGCACAGCGCGGTGACGTACATCTGGTCCTGCACGGCCTTGGGCTTCAGCCAGTCCTGATGCTCGACAAGGTTGTTCCTCCCCAGCAGTGACTGCCCGGTGATCACCTGCGCCTTGGCCAGCCGAGCGAGCGCGGGGAACTTCCGGTCCGTCGGCACCATGACCCGTTTCGCCGAGTTGAACTCGTACGGCACCCCCGCGCCATCCAGATACTCCGCCGCTTTGGCCTGGTCCTCCGGCGTGCCCGCCGGGATCAGCTCGACCATCTTCGCCTGACCGGCGTACTGCGTCACCAGGAACAGCGACATCAGCGCGATCACACACACCGACCCGATGAGCAGCTTCTGCGTCGGCGTCAGCTTCGAGAGCTGGCTCGTGATGAGTGCAAGGACCTTGCGCAGTTGGTCCATAGGAAGAGGCCTCCGGCCGGTGCGATCCATCGCCTTCCGCGGCGTTCCACGCCGCGACCCCCGCTCTCAAGATGGCATCGGATCATCCGATCAGCGCTCTCGAACCCGGGCCCCTACCTTTCGGCCCGCGCCCGCTTTGCGCTTCAATTGCGCAAGATCGGAGCGCAGTTTCTGCGCTTTCAGGCACGCCGCCCGCTCACGCCGAGGCGTCACACCCGCATCTGCTTGATCTCTTCATACGCCTGCGTCAGCTTGTTGCGGACCGACACCAGCATCCGGAACGCCGTGTCCGCCTTCTGCGTCGCCAGCAGCACGCCCTCGACATCCGCCCGCTTGCCCGTGTTGAGGTCCTCGATCGCGGTCGTCGCCTCGGCCTGCAGCTTGTTGACCTGCTTGATGTTCTCCATCAGCAAGTCCTTGAAGGACGGAGCGTTCGGATCCGGCTTGATACCCCCCGCTGGCGTGCGCGGCATCCCCACGTGGCCCGCGCCACCGATGCCGCCCGTCTGTCCGATGAGTCCAAGTGGATCCGCCATGACCCGATTCTCCCGTCAACACATCACGCAATCAATCGCAACGCCTGGGCCATCATCGCCTTGCTCGCCTCTGCCGCGGCAAGATTCGCTTCATACGCCCGCATCGCGTCGTACGCGTTCATCTGCTCAAACACCGGATTGATGTTCGGATACTTCACATACCCCGAGTCATCCGCGAGCGGGTTGCTCGGCTCGTACCGCGGCTGGAACGTGTTGTCGCGGCCGATCGCCGCGACCCGCACACCCAGTTTCTCGCCATTGCCGAAGCGTCCGCCGGGAGCGCCGGGGGCGACAAACACCTCTCGCCGGGCGAACGGCACATTCCGGCCCATGGCATCGGTAAACGTCGCGACGTTCGCGATGTTCGCCGTGTACGCCTCCAGCCTCGCCCGCTGGGCGATCATGCCGCTGGTCGAGATTTCGAGGGATCCGTACAAGGCTCTCTCCGCTTACCGTCCACCGTCTCAGACGCGCTCGGCGATGGCCATGCGCATCAGATCGTGCCGGCTCTTGAGCAAATCCGAGGCCACACGGAACGCCGCCATGTTTTCCGCCTGGTCGGCCATCAGCTCCTCGATCCCGCGATTGTTGCGGTCGTGGAACAGGATGTTGCGCGACGGCTTCTGCGCCAGCGGGGTCAGGGTCAGCGATCCGTCGCGTTCCTGGCGAAACTGGTCGGTGTCCCGGATCTGGAGCGGCCCCGTGCCGCCCCGCTCCCCCCGTCGCCGCTCCACCGCCTCCGAGAGGCTTCGCTGGAACGTCAAGGGATTGACCTCGGTCTGCTGGTAGTTGGGCGTACTGATGTTCGCGATGTTGTTCGCGATCATCCGCTGACGCGCGCCGGCGAACCGCACCATCGCCTCCAGCGTGGGCGTCGCCCCGTCATGAATGAGATCACTGATCAACATGGTGCGCCCTCTCGCAATCCTCGGGCCACAGTTGGCCCACCCATCAGAGCGTCTGCTCCACCAGTTGCTGCTGCTTCCACTTCTTGAGCTTGAGCCCGAGCGTCCGGACACCGATCCCCAGCGACTGCGCAGTCCGCTGCCGGTGACCGTTGAACTTGTTGAGCGTCCGGATGATCGCATCGCGCTCGATGTCCTCAAGCTGCCGCCCGTCGCAGGCGATCAGGCCGCCTTCCGAAGACGGCGCAGGCAGCATCGGCACCCCGTTGCCGGTGACGACCTTGACCTCAAGACCGGTGCCCGTCATCGCATCCGCCGCCAGCAGCCAGGGCTCGATCATCGACCGCTCGATTACCTCGCCCTTGCACAGCACCGCCGCGCGCTCGCAGACATTCTGCACCTCGCGCACGTTCCCGGGCCACGTGTACGACCGCAGCACCATCATCGCCTCCTCGCTGATCCGTCGCGGAGGCTTCCCTTCCCGTTGGGCGGTCAGGTTCAGAAAATGGTTCACCAGCGCGGGGACATCCTCCAGGCGATCCCGGAGCGGCGGCAGGTGCACCGGCAGGACATTCAGCCGGAAGAACAGGTCCTGCCGGAACTCGCCCCGCGCCACCGATCGCGGCAGGTCGCGGTTGCTCGTCGCGATCACACGCACATCGAGGCCAATGGTCATGCTTGAGCCGACCCGCTCAAACGACCGCTCCTGAAGGACGCGCAAGAGCTTTGCCTGCACCTTGGGCGTGATCTCGGAAATCTCATCAAGCAGCAGCGAGCCCCGATCCGCAAGCTCGAACCGCCCCTTGCGGAGCTTCTCAGCGCCGGTGAACGCCCCGCGCTCATGCCCGAAGAGCTCGCTCTCCAGGAGCGATTCCGACAACGCAGCGCAGTTCACCGCCAGGAATGCCTCCCCGGCGCGAGGACTGATCTCGTGCACCGCGCGGGCGACGACCTCCTTGCCCGTGCCCGATTCCCCGCAGATGAGCACCGTGCCGTGCGACTCGGCGACCGCCAGCACCTGCTGGCGCACGCGCCGCATCGCCGGCGAATCGCCGATCAGCCGCGCCAGGCCCGTCGGCCCGCCGCCCGAGGCGATCGTCCGTGGACCCTCGGCGTTGGTCCGCAGCACCGCGTTCTCCCGCGCCAGCCGAGCGTGATCGATCGCCCGCTTGATCGCGACGATCAGCTCATCGCCCTCAAACGGCTTGGTGATGTAATCAAACGCGCCCGCCTTGATCGCCTGCACCGCCGTATCGACCGCGCCGTACGCGGTCATCACCACGAACGGGAGTGTGTCGTCAATGTCGCGGGCACGCTCCACCAGCTCGATCCCCGTCATCCCCGGCATGCGCAGGTCCGTCACCACCGCATCCGGCCGGCGCCGCGCGATCGTCTCCAGCGCGGCGGTGGCATCGGGCGCGCTGAGCACCTCGAAGCCCGCGCGCTGCAGCGTCGCGCCAACGCTGTCCCGCAGCATTTCCTTGTCATCAACAACCAGTACGGTGCTCATATCACGTCCTCCCTGACGCTTGCCTGCAACTTCTTCGATCCCGCTCCGAGTCCCGCGCGAACCTCCACGCGGGGCCCCGCATCTCCACGAGTCGCGCCGGCCGCGGGGCTCCGCAAGGCCGGGAATACCAGTTCAACTTCCGCACCGGCGGGCGACGAATCGTGCGAATCGTTCTCCGCGGCCAGATTCCGCACCCGCGTCCGCCCACCGTGCGCATCCACGATCCGGTGCACAATCGCCAGACCCAGCCCCGTGCCCGTCGCACGCGTCGTAAAGAACGGATTGAAGATCCGCTCCATCGCCTCCGGCGGGATCCCCGGGCCGGTATCACGCACGAACAGGGCAATGCCCTCGGTCTCATCACGCCGCGCGCCGACACACAGCACCGCCTCGCGCGCCGGCGGCGGATCCGTCGGCCGGGCCTCGGGCGACAGCATCGCCTCCACGGCGTTCCGAATGACATTCACCAGCGCGCGGTGAACCAACTGCTCATCGCACTCGATCATCAGGCCGTCGCACGCCTCATCGATCGGCAGCACCCGCACCCCACCGCCGCTCCCCGCACGCACCAGCCGCTCATCGGCCAGCACCTCATCAACCGCGCCACGCAGCAACAGCCCCGCGGACGTCCGCATCGCACGCACCGGCATCTCGCGCGCAAAGCTCAGCACATCGCAGACCACCGCATCCAGACCCCGCACCGCGGCGCCGATCTTCTCCGCCAGCCGCTGCTCCTCCGGGCGGCCCTGAAGGTCCTGCTCCAGCATCCGAGCATACAGCCGGATCGAGCCCAGCGGGTTGCGGACCTCGTGCGCGATGCCCGCGGCCATCTCGCCCAGCGCGGCCAACCGGCGCGACCGCTCGAGCTGCTCGTTCGCCGCGCGAAGATCGTCCTTGAGCTGCGCCACCTCGGCGTGCAGCGACTCGTGCGCGACCTGCAGCCGCGCTGTCGCATCATTAAACGCCGACAGCAGCTCGCCCAGCTCATCCGCGCGGATGGGCGTCTCCTCGGCAACCGGGATCGTGGTCTGGCCCTTCATCCCCGTCGATCCTGGAACCGCGCCCCGCCGACAGCCTTCGCCCCCGAGTACGCGGCGACCGCGCCGCGCGCTCTCGTCACGCCCGAGATCTCTCCGGCGATCCCCGATCGCCTTCGCTCCATCGCCTCGCGGTCCTGCTCATCCCGCGTGCGGACACACTCCACCATCGCGTTGATCTCATCGATGCACCCGCGGACGTGCTCACGCTCCGCATGGCCAAGCGCGGCCAGGAGCCGCTCGCGATGTTCCCGCAACGGCGCAAGCTCCCCATTCAACCGCGTGATCCGGTCGATGATGATCTGCCGCTGGCCAAGCACCTCCAGCACACCGTCGGTGTCACCGCCCTCAACCAATGCCGACTGGGCCCGGCTGAGCGACTCAAGCTCCACGCATAGCGCGTGCTGATCGTCGATGTACCCCGCCATCCGCCGGGCGCGCACCGCATCCGATTCGCCGCTGTGGTCTTCGCTCTGTCTGTTGAACGCATCCATGCGAACCTCCGGGCACAAGATCAGGGTTCCACCCTCGCGGACTGGTCAAGGAGCGTCCGGGCATCGAGCCACCGCTCCCAGTGCTTCTTCTCCATCGGGATGTCGGGCCGCTGCCAGACCTCATCAGGGAACCTCGCCAGGTGCTGACGCGCCCGCTCGTTCGCCGTCCGGGCCTGGGGCCAGCGCTGCTGCTGCACGTACGCATTGACGATCTGCACCATCGCCACCAGCGACGACGGATCATCCGAGTACTTCAACCGCGCGGAGTCGTACGCGGCGATCGCCGCATCGAACTCGCCAAGATCAAACGCGCAGTCGCCGATCGAGAAGTACGCGTTCCGCAGGCACGCCCGCTCAAGCTCATCCAGCCGCCTGCCCGGGTCCGCCTCCAGCGATACCCGGACCTGCTCAAAGAGCTGCGCTGCGCTCCGCAGCCTGGCCACCCGCTCCTGCTCGAGCGCATCGCGCGTGGCCTGCGGCAACCCCTGCCGCAGTGTCTGCGCGATCTGCGCTGCCGACAGCCGGTTGGCATCGGCGAGCTTGTAGCGGTGGACATCGATCCGGTGGTCATCAGGGTAACGCTCGACCGCTTCCTCAAGCCGCGCGATCGCTTCCGGGTAGCGAGCGCTCGTGTAGTAGACACTCCCCAGCTCGAACAACGCTTCGCGGAATGCCGCGGCATCCGGGCCGACCACGCTCCCGTCGATCGTGCTCAGCAGCAGCGATTCGGCCTCCCCATCGTTCGAGGGGTCGGCATCGGCCAGCAGACACCGGGCCAGCGGAACCCGCGCACGGTCCGAAGCGGCCCCGGTCCCGGTCATCACCGTGCGGTACAGCGCGGCCGCGCTCGCAAAGTCACGCTCCACCTGAAACACCTGCGCAAGCCGGAAGCGGGCCTCGGGCCGGCGACTGTCATCATCGGGCGCGCCATCGGAATACAGCGCAAACTCCCGCTTGGCCTGCTCCATGTCCCCGGCCAGGTCAAGCGAATCCGCCGCCATCCAGCGGGCATCGAGATACCTCGGCGTGTCCTCCGAAGACACAATCTCCGCATACCTGCGGAACGCTTCCCCAGCCGCCAGGAGGTGCCGCTTCAGTTCCGACCTCGTCGCCGGATCGAGCCGATCGACAACCGAGCCGGGGCCGGGTGTATCCGCCGCAACCGCCAGCACCCGATCCGCCACCGCGCGATGCGTCTGACCCAGCGCAAGCAGCAGCGGACCGGGCATCTTCGGATCGTCATACAGGCTCGCGGCCAGCTCAGCATACCGCAACGCCGTGTCGTAGTCCGCCGCGAGGAAGCTCCCCGACTGCCGATCCATCAGGCTCGCCGCAACGCGCTCCGGATCGAGCTCGCGCCTCGCACGCGAAGTCGGACGCCGCACGGCCTCGACAAGCTCGGAGTACCGCACCGATGCCGAGGCGTGTTCGCCGCGCGTCGCATCGATCTCGGCCAACTCCAGCAGCGCGGGCAGATAGGCGCTCGATGTCCCAAAGTCGGCAATGATCGACGAGAATCGCTCCGCCGCCAGTTGCAGCCGTTCCGGATCCGCGCCCGCACCGGCCTTCAGGATTCGCCCGAGGAGCAGAATCGCATCCGCTCGCAGCGGGCTCGACGGTCCAAGCTGCATCTCCGCGGCCTCAAGCCGCTGCGCGGCCGCCGCATCATTCCCCGAGCCCAGGTAGGCCTCGCCGAGACGAAGGTGCAGTTCTCCCATCGCTTCCGCGGGGGCATCGGTCAGCCGCAGCATGTCCCGCAGCAGCTTGTTGATGGCTTCCTCGTACCGCCCCTCCTGATTCAAGTACTCGATCTGCCGCGCAAGCACCCAGGCCTTCGAGGCTGAGTCCAGCGAGGGCTCGACCGCGAGGGCCGAGAGCAAATCGAGAATCAACTCGCGGTCGGGCTTGTCCGCGGCGATGGCTGACTCGACAATCCGCCGAGTCAGTCGAACCTTTCGGGCGGTTTCTTCCTGCGGCAGATCGGTGAGTTTCCGCACCGCATCCTGCACACGGCCGAGTTCCACCAGAGACTCGATCAGCCGCGCGGTGTCGGATGGCTCGAGCACCCGCCCCAGCTTCTGCGCTGCGGCGTAGTCATTGACCACGACGTTGTGATTGTCCGCGTGCGTCTGCCCCTGCCGCACAATCGCCCCCGCGAAGGACCTCGCCCTGGCGAGGTGAAAGCGGCCGCGGTCGTCACTGCTGGCCCCGGGCGAATCGACAAACCCGCGGACCTTCTCGTTGAGCAGATCGATCGCATCCTCAAACCGTTCGGCCTGAACGAGCGCTTCGGCATCCGCGAGCGGCTTGCCGGGATCCGCCTTCGGACGCGATGAGACCGCGCTGTATAGCCCCGCCGACAGCAGCCCCACCGCGATCACCAGCGCGGGGATCGGCCATGCCGCGCGCACCGTCGCGCCAAAGCCGCGCTTCGGCTCGGGCACGTTCGCGATGTCGGCTTCCTCGGACACGCACAGCTCCACGGACAATCCCCACTCCCGGCCTCCGGCAGAAAGTGCCGCAGACGGAGCGTCTTATCGGGCGAGGGCTGACGGATGCTTGACCTTCGCAAGCAGAGATTGCGCGTCCGACGCGAAAGGTGGCCCCGGCTGGCCGGAACCTGCGTCACGGTCTCCCCGAAGCTCGGGTCACTCGTCCTCGGGCTCTTCGGTGCGGATCACCACCACGGTTCTCGCCGCGGCATCGGCCGGGTGGCGACGTCCTCCATCAATCAGAAGGAGAATCCCCAGAACCGGTATCCCCCACCGGATCACATTCCGCACCAGTGCCTGCCACACCATGACCGGACCAAGTTGAACCTCTCCTGACGCGGGATCTCTCAGGAGGCTTGCCACCTCGCACCCCGCCAAGGCCTTGCCGATGGTTCGCCCCGTCATCGCCTCTCCCACGGTGCAATGAAAGATCGTCAGCCCGATCGCCAGCAGCCACGCCATCGGCTCGGCCCGCGGCCCGATGAAGATCGTCGGGCTCAGCATCGCCTCGGGCTCCAGCCCCATCGAGAACGCGGCGATCACCACCCCCGGCACCAGGTCCGCACACGCCGCGATGATCCGCCGAAGCGGGTCCGCCGCTGCAAACCCTTCCGGAAGCACCAGTTGCGCTGTGGGATCCGCCCGCAGCGCAAACAACAGAATGAGGGTCGTCACCAGCAGCAGGGCGACCGCCAGCAGCTTGAACTCGCTCCCTGTGACCAAGCCGCCACCTTTGTGCTCGCCGCGATACAGCTCCTTCCCGCTGATCGTCGAGACCTCGGCGACTGTGAACTTCCTTGAGGCGGTCGAGCCTGCCACCGGCTCGCGCCCCGAAGTGCCCGGGGCATTCGCTTCCCACCACAGCACCGCGATCGCACCGGTGCTGTTCAACGGGCTGATGCGATGCTCCCGAGGCACCCCCTCCACGTTCGCCAACAGGGATGCCCCCGATGCTCGCAGCGCCACCAGTTCCAGTGTGCCCCCCGAGAGCCAGCTCGCGGCAACCAACTGTCGGCCACGGCCATCCCCCACGAACCAAACCGAGTCCGGCGCGAACGCCGTCCCCCCCACTCCCCCCTCCAGGCGCGAAAGCCCTGCAAGGGAATGCACTTCCCGCGACCACTCCAATTGAAGGTGCGTCGCATCCGACTCCGCCGGGGCGGACGGCAACGGCGCGCGATAATGCACCCACTGTCCGGGCTTTGCGGGGAACACCAGCAGATCAATCGTTTCCCCCGTGCTCGCCAGCCGGACCGTCGACCCGGGCTGCGGTAAATCCTCCGCTTCGGACCATGGCATCGTCATTCCAAACCAACGCGTGCCGATGAGCAGGTGCAGGCTCCATTCGGCGGTCGCATCGGTCGCGGCGAGGTCGAGCCGCGCGCGGGTCATCGCCACCGGACCGCGGGCTGTCCCGACGAACCCGGCGATCTCATCCCGCCCGGGAAGTGGGGCCAGGACTTCCAGCCGCCCCGGCGGATACACCCACGAGCCGCCCAGGCTGCGCTCCGCCGTCACCGTCACGATCCGCCGCAGCATCGCGCTTTCCGGGCCACGCTCTGGCGTCAGCGCCAGCCACACGCGATCGCCATGAAACCCCACCGCATCGGTCAGCCCCGCAACACCGGGGGCGATCCGGACCGAGCCCGGTTCATCCCCGCCGGCGCTTCGCGGCGGCAGATGCAGCAGAATCGTGCTCTGGTCCCGATCATCGCGGATGATCATCCATCCATGACCGGAAGGGGTCACTCCCGTATCCCCTACTGCGGCCACATCCCCGACCACCGGCGCGACCGGCGGCTGCGACCGGGCATGACTCACACCCAGAACGAGTTGTACCACCAGGACGATCCACGCGAATCGCACGGCAGACCAAGGCATCAAGTCGCCACTTCGGTGAAGGGCGGCATGTTGACGCCTTGCCCTCGCCGCATGCACTGCTCGCGGGAAAACGGCCAGGCACCAGGAGCGATCGGGGGCGGCGGTCATGGCCGATCATACGGATGACCGGTGCGCGCTTCGATCCGGATCAGGAGGAACCGCGAACTGCGGACACCGGCATCCGTGTTAGGATGGGTCCGCTCATGGTCCCGCAAATCGTCCAACCCGGCATCTCACGGCGTGCCGCCGTCGGCGCGTTGGGAGTGGGCGCGTTCGCATGGGCTGCATGGCCCCGGCGCCCGCGCGAACTCGCCGCCGTGCCCCGCGGCCGGAAGGTCCTGCACTACTGGGAGAAATGGACCGGCGCGGAGGGCCTCGCGCTCCAACGCGTGATCGACACGTTCAACGAGTCGCAGGAAAAGCTCTGGGTCATCCGCGTGCCCATCAGCGACATCTCCAGCAAGGCGATGGTCGCCATCGGCGGCGGCGACCCGCCGGACCTCTGCGGGCTCTTCAGCTACTCGGTGCCGCTCTATGCCGAAGCCGGCGCGGCCATGCCCCTCGACAGTTTTCCGCAGGAGGACTGGTGCGGCCAGGCGGGGTACCTGCCCAATGTCTGGAAGCTCCTCTCGCATGAAGGCCGACCGTGGGCGGGCGTGAACACCTGCTACACCCTCGGTCTGTACGTGAATCGTGCGCACATGCGCGAGGCGGGGATGGATGCCGACCGCTTGCCACACACAATCGGCGAGCTTGACATCGCCGCGGAGACGCTCACGAAGATCGATGCATCCGGAACGATCGCGCAGGCGGGGTTCCTGCCGAACCTGCCGCTATGGTGGCCATACTCATGGGGCGTGCTGTTCGATGGCCGCCTCTACGACCGTGCGACGAACACGGCCACGGCGGATGACGCGGGCAACATCCGTGCGATGGAGTGGATCGCCACCTTCCCTGAGCGATTCGGGCGTGACGCGGCGGGCGCGTTCGCGCAGACCTTCTCACGCAGCACGCACTCGCCGCAGGATCCGTTCATTTCCGGCCGCGCATCGATGATCGTGCAGGGTCCCTGGCTGGCGAACTTCATCCGCATGCACAACCCGACGCTCGACTATGCGGTCGCGCCGGTCCCCATCGCGGATGGTCTGCCCGATGCGGAAGTGCCGCGGGGACTTGTCGAGGCGGATGTCATCATCATCCCCAGCGGCTGCAAGGACCCCGAGGCAAGCTGGGAGTTTCTGCGCTTTATGCAGCGACGCACGACGCAGGAGCAGCTCGCGCTTGCGCACTGCAAAGGCTCGCCGATGGCGGAGGTCTCGCCGGAGTTTGTCTCAAGCCACCCGAGTAGATACGCCGGTGTGTTCGATGCGATCGCGCGGAGCCCACGCTCCGACTCCCTCCCTCCCACGCGAATCTGGCCGCAATACGCCGACATGCTCGGCGGCGCGTTCGACACCGTGTGGCGCGGCGGCGACCCCGCATCGACGCTGCGCGATGTGCAGGCGCGGGCGCAGCGACTCATTGATGAATCGATCCGGCTGCGACACAAGAGGCGTTCACGCATGGAGACACCGCGTGACTGAATCCGATGAGCAAGCCGCGTGCAAGCTGCTGGCGCCGCGAAACAAGCCGCTGTACGTGTTCCTCGATGAGGGCGGCAATCTGGACTTCTCTCCGAACGGCACAAGGTACTTCACCGTCTCGGGCGTGTGGCTGGAACGCCCCTTCCCGTGCGATACCGACCTGACCAGCCTGCGCTTTGACCTCATCGAGACCGGGCTTGATATCGAGTACTTCCACGCGTCGTCGGATCGACAGCCGGTCCGAGACAAGGTGTTCGAGGTTCTGCGCGGGTGCTTGAGCAAGTTCACCGTGGACTCGGTGATCATCGAGAAATCCAAGACCGCCCCTTCCTTGCGTGAGGACAGCAAGTTCTTCCCCACCATGCTCGGCCATCTGTTGCGCTACATCATCAAGGGATGCGGAGTTCAGCAGTGGACCGAGATCATCGTGATCACCGATCGGATCCCGGTTCACCGAAAGCGGCAAGCGGTCGAGGGTGCGATCAAGACCACACTCTCAAGAATGCTCCCGAGCGGAACACCCTACCGGGTTCTTCACCATGATTCAAAGAGCTGCATCGGACTTCAGATTGCCGACTACTGCAACTGGGCGATCTACAGGCGTTGGGATCAGCACGACAGCAGAAGCCTTGACCCCATCATGCAATCCGTCCGCAGCCAGTTCGACATCTTCGCCAGCGGCGATGTGCACTGGTATGACCATCCCAAAAAGTGACCGCCCCGACTACCCTTTCGGGAGAACCCCATGGGTTCTTTTCATCGGGGCGGAACGTTTGCTCGGCTATCAACAGTATCGTATGCGATCTGACCGGTGATGCAACACATTTCCATGTTCTTGATCGATTCCCCGGGTCGGACGCCCCCGCCGAGGACACCAAAGCCGTCGCCGGAATCTCCCCATTGACCCATAAGCCAAGAGGACGTGCCAAACCGAGCATGAGGGGATGGATCCCCTGGCTCTGGCTCGCGCCGTGGCTTGTCGGCTTCGTGCTTTTCATGCTCATCCCCAGTGCGATGAGCCTGTACTACAGCTTCACGGACTACTCGCTCCTCGAACCGCCGGTGGGCATCGGCCTGGCGAACTTCGCCGAGCTCTGGCGCGACCCGCTCTTCTGGACGGCGATACGGAATACCTTGTACTACGCAAGCGTCAGCGTGCTCATCGGCACCATGCTCTCGCTTCTGGTCGCCGTGCTGCTCGAATCGCATGTGACCGGTCGGGGCGTCGCAAGGGCCATCATCTTTCTCCCGACGCTCGTCCCCCTTGTCGCCGCCGCGCTCGCGTGGGCGTTCATGTACAACCCCGAAGCCGGCCTCTTCAACCGAGTGCTCGGCGTGCTCCACCTGCCGAGGCCCAACTGGCTCGGCGATGCTCGCTGGGCGATGCCCTCACTCATCATCATGGGTTTCTGGAACATCGGCACCGCGATGGTGGTCTACTCCGCCGCGCTCCGCGATGTGCCGCGATCCCTGTATGAAGCCGCCGATCTCGACGGCGTCTCCCGCTTTGGTCGCCTCTGGCACGTTTCCATTCCCACGATCTCGCCGGCGATCCTCTTCAATGTGATGATCTCGATCATCTGGTCCCTGCAGGTCTTCGGCGCGCCGCAGATCATGACCGAGGGCGGCCCTGATCACTCGACCTACGTCTACCAGCTCTCCATCTACGAGTCCGCGTTCCGCTACGGCCGCATGGGGTACGCGAGCGCGATGGCATGGATCCAGTTCCTTGCCACGCTCGGCATCGCCGGGCTCACGCTCGCGCTCTCGCGCAGGCTGGTGCATGAGCGGGGTGCTTCATGACCCCTGCCACGCGCACATCCCACCGCACGCCTCTCCCCGATCGCGTGCTCCTCACCGCTCTCCTCTGGCTCACCGCCGCGGCATATCTCACGCCGCTTCTGTTCATGCTCACCAGCTCGATGAAGACCGCCGATGCCGTGCTGGACCCGGCCGCGAGTGTGCTGCCGCAACTGGGCGACACCGCGCAGGCGATCGACAACTACCGCGATGTGTGGACCGACACCGCGACCGACTTCCCGACGTATCTCCGCAACTCGCTGCTGGTGGCGATGCTCAGCACCATCGGCATGACGCTCTCCAGCGCGGCCGCAGCGTACGCCTTCGCACGCATGCGGTTCCGAGGCCGCACTGCCCTCTTCGTGCTCGTCCTCGCCACGCTCATGATCCCCTCGACGGTCATCATCGCCCCGCAATACCTCCTCTTCAAGCAGCTCGGCTGGATCGGCACGTTCAGGCCGTTGTGGGTTCCCGCATTCTGCGGCGGGGCATTCAGCATCTTCCTCCTGCGGCAGTTCTTCCTGACGATCCCGCGCGAGCTTGATGAGGCCGCGGCGATCGACGGCTGCTCATCCTTCGGCGTCTTCTGTCGCGTCATCCTCCCCGTCGCGCGCCCCGCGCTCGTCGTCGTCGCGCTCCTGCAGTTCATCGGCTCGTGGAACGACTTCGTCGGCCCGCTGGTGTTCATCAACCAACCGCACATGTACACCGTCTCCCTCGGCGTCTACATGTTCCAGTCGCAGCAGGGCCAGACACCCTGGAACCTGACGATGGCCGCGAGCGTCATCGCCGTCGTGCCCGTGCTGCTCGTCTTCCTGCTGGCGCAGAAGGCGATCATCGAGGGCGTCGCGACGCAGGGGTTGAAGGAGTGAAGGGGCAATGTTGGATTGCGGATCTTGGATTGAAGAGAGAGGTCATTCGCCCGCTGACTCGCGCGAGAAGCCGGGCATCCACGCGCACGTTGCCTGCCCGAACCCGGACTCATCGCTCGCCTTCGCGCACACAAACCGCAGATCCCACCGTCCATCACTCCACGACTTCACCCAATCCCCAAGCTCGGCAATCACCCCCGAAGCGCGCGGTCCGATGCGCACATAAGTCCACTTTTCGTCGAGCACCGCATGTGCCCGGCTCTCGATCGTCAGAACCACCTCGCCCTCCCACGACTCATCGGTATCGTTCACCGCGTACAGCGTCAGCGCGGCTTCTGTCCTGTGGATCGACAGCAGCCGCGGCGACATTGCCTGCCGAACCGCCTCCCACAGCGGCTTCCGCCTCCCCGCGGCATCAATAGCCGACCATGAATGCCCCGCCCAGCAGTCATTGAGCTGCCAGAACAGCACCCCGCCGCACCGCGGCCGGTTCACGCGGTGCCACTCAATGCCACGAGCGACACACCGCGCCTGTAGTGCCTGTGCGGCCCGATACCAACGAGCGAAACCGCCGGTGTCGATGCACCCGTCTGAAGGAGTGTCGGCACAACTTGATGTCGCGTCTCCGAGTGTGCCGTACCACCGCGCATCGCCACCCGGGCCGCGCTGACGACGCGCGAGTTCCGCGATGAACGCCGCGTTGATCGTCTCTTTCGAATCCCCGAACTGTTCCAGAAGCGTGTTGAGATCGGACGGACTCTGATGACCACATTCTGAGCAGAACCGCACGACACCCGATGAAGTCGGCGCGCGGAAGCCGTCCTTCCACGCCTCAACCTCCCACGTGTGTCGATCACCATGATCGGCATCCAGCACATCGCGCTGCGCACCGTGCTCATCTACACCCGACCACGGGCTGTTCGGCCAGTACGGGCGCGACGGATCCACTTCCGCGCACAATCGCGGCAAGAGCTCCAGCCAATACCCCATGCCCCAGGTCTTCTCCCTCACCTCCTCCTTGAGCCGCTCGCGCCAGCCCCACTTGTCGTGGCCCCAGATCGTCTCGTTCCCGCCGCACCACAGCACCACACTCGCGTGCGAACTCAGCCGCGCAAGCTGATACCGCGCCTCGCGTGCGATGAGGCCACGCTCGCCGCCATACGGCGCTTCCTCCGGATACATCCCGCAACTGAACATGAAGTCCTGCCACACCATGATGCCGCGTTTGTCACACTCCTCATAGAAGCACTCCGGCTCATACAGCCCTCCGCCCCACACGCGCAGCATGTTCGTGTTCATTTCCGCGGCATCGCGCACACGCTCGCGGATCACCTGCTCCCCCGCATACCCCGCAAACAGCCCCTCGGGGATCCAGTTCGCGCCCATGCAGAACACCGGCTGCCCGTTGATGCGCAGCGTGAACGCGCTCCCCCACCGATCCTGCGAGGTATCCAGCTCCACCGTCCGCAGACCGATCCGCACCATCCGCGCATCGAGCAACGATGCCCCGTTCCACAACTCAACCCGAAGCTCATAGAGCGGCCGCTCCTCCTCCGCCTCCACCCCCCCCCGCACCTGCGGGCCGTATCCCCGCGGCCACCACAGTTCAGGCTTCGTCACTCCCAGCAGCACCGATGTGTGCGAGCGATCATCCGGCGCAAACACGCCGCGGCCCTGCGCCACGATCGCTCCGCCGTCGCCCGGCGCACAAAGCGTGGCAACAACGTGCGGCTCCTCACCGCCAGCCACCAGCTCCCGCATCACCGCATCGACATGCACCCGCACCTCGGCGACCTCGGCATCCGCACGCACGACCAGCGGGCGCACATGCCCGATCCGTGCTGTCTCCCAACGCTCAATGCGGACACCGCCCGCAATCCCCACCGTCGCGACCCGCGGCCCCCAATCCCACCCAAAGTTGCACGCAGGCTTCCGCATGAACACAAACGGGTCCCACTTCCCCCGCACGCCCTCGCCCGTCACCTCATCGCCGTTGTACGGCCGCGCCCCCAATCTCGCCTCTTCCGTGCGGATGTGAACCAGCGGCGGGGTGAAGCGGATCAGCAACTCATTCCTGCCCGCGCGGATCGCCTGATCAATCGCGAACCGGTGCGGAAAGAAGAAACTCTCCGAACGCCCAACCACCTGCCCATTCAGCAGGACTTCGGCAACCGTGTCAAGCCCGTCGAGCACCAGTTCGGTGTGCTGATTCGTGTTCTGCTCACCGACACTCGCCGCGGCCGGTGCGTCCGCCCACTCAAACTCGCAGCGATACTCCCACTCCGTCGCGCCGATCCATTGCAGCCGTTCCTCCGCATCACCGACATCCGGCGACTCGATGAGCTCGGCATCAATCAGCGCGTGGTGCACGCAGCCGGGGACGCGGGCGGGGACGCCGCGGCCGAGTGCGGCGCGACAATCCGGTTTGTCATACATGGGCGGCAGCTGGATCGCGTCAATGCGCAGCGCACGCACGGTCCACACTGCACCGCCGGGGGGGGGGAGACTCCGCCAACGAGATCACACGCTTCGCGGCCATTCAGAGAGACAGTAGGAGATGCGGCGATATCTCGATTCTCGTTGTTCAGGACTCAGGACAAGTGGACTCAGGACTCTCGTTCGCCTGCTCCCTCCCCCACAACCACCCCAGCGCCGCCGCCACACCAAGCCACACCACCGACAGCCCCACAGCGACCGGCGCAACCACCGTCACCGCCGCTCCCATCGCCTTGAACGCCAACGGCGACCACCCGCCCACCATGTCGCCTGCACGATACACGAACGTGTCGATGAAGGTCTTGGCCTTGTACCGCGCATCGGCGCTCAGCCCCGCGAACAGCAGCTCGCGCACCGGCCGATCGATCGCGTAGTGCAAACCCCGCCGCGCAACCTGGAACACCGCCATCGCCCCGTACGTCGGCGAAAAGATCATTGCCGTGAACCCCGCGATGTACACCGTCGGCAGAATCAACAACGCTCCCCGCGGCCCGATCCACCGCATGATCCGCCCCGCCAGAAACAGTTGCGTGCTCAGCGTGATGATGTTCGACCACAGGTCGATCGTCGCAAACGCGGCGCGGCGGTCCTTTTCATCGGGGAACGCGGCCTCGATGATCCGCCCCTGCTCCATGTACAGCAGCGTGCCCACCGTCGTGAACAGCAGCATGAACACGCCGATGGTCGCAAGAAACGGTGAACCCACGATGAGCTTGAGCCCTGCGAGCGGGTCGCGTGTCGGCTCACGAGTCTCGTTCAGCCTCGCCCCCGCACCTTCGGATCCGTCGCTCCTGTTGTCGCGCCGAGCATCAAACCAACGTCGCAGCAGCCGCACGCACTGGCACGCACACTCCAGCGGCACAATCGCCAGCAGGAGCAGCCACTCCGCATCAAGCGGCAGCACGTCCTTGGTCCACGGCCCGGCCCACGAAAGCCACGAACCCTGGTCCGGCAGACCCCTGCTCAGCGTCCGCGCAA